>CAJFEW010000009.1 GCA_904374805.1 uncultured Neglectibacter sp. | reverse complement strand
AAAGGGCGTTCAGCGACAAAAAAGCCAGCAGACAGGGGCCGAAGGCCCCGCTTCTGCGGCCGGCTGCCCTCTTATGGGACTTTTTCGACAAGCTGAGGGACCTGCTGCTCTCTGCAGCAGGTCCCTTTTGTAGAAGAGTGAGAACCCGGCGGTGGAGGAAGCCGGGTTTTTCTGCTTTAGTAATACCGCACCACGGCGATCACCTTGCCCAAAATGGACACATGGTCGGAGTAGATGGGGGAAAAGTCCGGGTTTTCCGGCTGGAGACGCACCTGCCCTTCCTCTCGGAACAGGCGTTTCACCGTGGCCTCATCGTCGATTAAGGCCACCACAATCTCCCCGTCGTCAGCGGTGGAGGCCTGTTCGGCGACCACGTAGTCCCCGTCCAGGATGCCGGCGTTTTTCATGCTCAGGCCGCTCACGTGCAGGGCGAACAGCTCCTTGCCCTCTTTGAGAGGAAAGGGGATATATCCCTCAATGTCCTCCACAGCCAAAATGGGCATGCCGGCGGTGACTTTTCCCAAAATGGGCACCTGGGAAGAGGGGGTGCCCCCTTCAATGCGGATGGACCGGTTAAGGCCGGCTTCCCGGTGGATGTATCCCAGGCGTTCCAGGGTTTTCAAGTGGGCGTGGACTGTGGAGGTGGACCGCAGCCCTGTGGCGGCGCAGATCTCCCGCACGGAGGGCGGCACGCCCTTGCCGGCCTCTTTTCGCAGGAAATCATACACTTTCTGTTGGCTTTTTGTAAGGTGTTCCATACCCACGCCTCCCTTTTCTGCAAAATTTGACTGGGATATTTAATTTTAGTATACCACAGAAAGCGGGATTTGGCAAAACATTTGTTTGTAAATTTTTACTTTTTTTGGGAATGGCCGGCCGCCTCTGGCCCTGGGGGCGGCCTTGCGAAAAGTTCACAAAATGGGAAGAAAATCTTCAATGTTTATTCACAGCGCCGTAACAACTCCCCCAGATTTTTCGGTATAATAAAAGCGTACTCAAAAGAAATGGACCGCACCTTTTCTTGAGATACATGTTCTACCCTCCTCAATAATACCCCTCAAGCTAAAGGAGCCGGGCCGGAAGTTTTCTTCCGGCCCGGTTCCTTTTTGCTGCCTTCCGGCATACCCCCTGGTTCATCTACCAGGGGGTAAAAAGCCTTGGCAAAATGTTCGGGAAAATACGTGGATCAAAAAGACGGGAGAGTGCTTGTTCTGCAAAGGAACTCCGGAGTTTCTGCCAGGAACGTCCCCTTTGCAGAAAAGGATGGGAAAATGGAAAGAACGGGTTTGCCAAGTGCGGAGCAAGCCAGGCTGGGAGAGGCCTTCCGCAAGCACTGCCCTTTCGTTTTCGAGTGGTTTTGCTTGCGGAGAAAGTATTCCGGATCGCAAAAAGAGAAGGTTCTGTTCTGCCTGTGTTTGTATAAACGGAAGCCGGAAAGACCAGAATACCAGTACCGTATTCTGATCCGAAAGGAATGTGAGGCATGAACCAAAAGCGATTTACAGAAGGAAAAGCCCACAAAAGCGGGTTTTATGTGGCGCTGGCCGTGTGCCTGGCCGCAGTTGGCATTGCCGCCTGGAGCACGTATGACTCGGTGAACAGCTATTTGGAACCGGCGGAGGCGTCCTCTTTGACAGAACAGCAGGAAGAAGAGGTGCGCCAGGGCCAGGAAACAGACGCCCAGCCGGAGAGTTCCTCTCAGGAGGAGGCTGCTGTCTCCCAGGAGGATAGGGAAAACGCCGGGGTAGACCAGGACGACCCGGAGGCGCCCAGGGCCTCCTCTGCTCCGGCGGAAGAGACAGCCGGCCAGGTGAGCCAGGAGCCGGAGGAGACGCCCTCCCCGGAGAGCTCGCCGGAGCCCACTCAGACAGAGGACCAGGTGCCCGCCACCGCTCCCCTGTATGAGATCAGCGACGAGATGATCTGGCCCTTGGAGAGCCGGCAGGCCTCCAAAGCCTACAGCGCCGGAACCCCTGTCTATTCGGAAACCATGAAGGACTGGCGCATCCACACGGGGCTGGACGTGGCTGCCCAAAATGAAGAGCCGGTGCTGGCCTGCGCCAACGGGCTGGTGAAGGAGACCTACTCCGACAGCATGCTGGGCAACGTGGTGCTCATCGAACACGGGGACTATCTGTTTTCCTACTGCGGCGTGGGAGAGAATTTCCTGGTGCAGCCAGGGGAGGTGGTTTCCATGGGGCAGCAGATCGGCGTGGTGACGGCGGTGCCCTTTGAAGCCGCGGAAGAAACCCACCTGCACTTGGAGGTGCGCCGGGACGGGGCGGCTCTGGATCCCCAAGCCGTGCTGGAAGGATAGGTGTAAAAAAGCGCCGGGAAAAGACGCACATTTCCCCAGCAAAGGGAGGGGCTGTTGCAAAGCGCAGCAGCCCCTTTTTTCGTCTATTTCATTGCCTCGTATTTTTTCTTGGTGGCAAGCCCGCCCCGTATGTGCCGCTGGGCCTTGTTGACGGCCAGGACGTGTTTCACGTCTCGATAGAGGCCGCTGTCCAGATATTTCAGCCGTTGGGAAACGTCCTTGTGCACGGTGCTTTTGCTGACCCCAAATTGTTTGGCGGCCCGGCGCACAGTGGCTTTGTTTTCCACAATGTATTCCCCGAGCCGGGTGGCCCGGTCGTCGATCACATGGTTGGACATATGGCAACCCCTCGCTTCCAATGTGTTAGATACATATGAAAGCGAGGCCGGGGTTAGTACAGGGGAAACGCCTGTCTCGAAGGGGCTTTTGGCGTCAGGTGAAAAAAGGAGGGGCGGCGGCCCCTCCTTCCTTTGTCAAATCAGGTGTTCCTGTGCAGGGAAAACTGCAAAAACAGAGCAATTCTGCAGCGCTGTTTTGCGGCTTTGGGAGAAATGCGTCCCGCTTGCCAAAAGAAAAACCCTTTTGACTCTTACTTTGCGTGGTTTTCAAACCACTGGGTGATCTCCTGCAGCCGGCGGATCCGGTGGCGGGGCTTGCCGCTGCGGGAGAGTTCGTGGTTTTCCCCGTGGAAGATGATCATCCGGGTCTCCACACCCAGCTGCTGCAGAGCGCCGTACATTTGATACCCTTCGGTCAAGGGGCAGCGGTAGTCCTGGTCGCTGTGCAGCACCAAGGTGGGGGTGGTGCACTTGTCCAGGTATTGGAGAGGCGAGTGAAGCCACAGTTTTTCCACGCTGTTCCACACCGTGTCTTTGGCGCCCAGACCCATTTGATCCCGGCCAAAGGTTTCCCCAATGTCCGAGATGAGCCCAAAGCTCACCCAGTTGGTGATGGACCGCTGGGTGGCGGCCGCCCGGAACCGGTGGGTGTGGCCCACAATCCAGTTGGTCATAAAGCCGCCGTAGCTGCCGCCGGTGACATACAGGTGTTCCGGGTCGATCTGGGGATATTTCTCCAGCACCCGGTCGGTGAAGGTCATCAGGTCGCTGTAGTCAATGGTGCCGTATTTCCCCTTGAGATCGGCAAATTCGTTGCCCCGTCCGTCGCCGCCCCGGGGATTGGTGAAGAACACAAAGTATCCCCGGCTGGCCCAGAACTGCATCTCGTGGTAGAACACTTCCCCGTACACGGTTTTGGGCCCTCCGTGAATATCCAAAATGGCCGGGTAGGTCTTTTGGGGGTCAAAGTCCTTGGGGCGCAGCACCCAGCCGTCCAGGTCGATGCCCTCGTTTTCGTAGGGCAGTTTCTCCGGGGCCGCCACATACCGGCCGGCCAGCACGGCCTCGTTCAGATGAGTGCGCTGGACTCTGGTACGGGTGGTTGTATCCCAGGAGTAGATCTCCTGGAGCTTTCCCTCCTGCATGCCCACAAAGCAGAGGGTGTCCCCCTGCACGTCCAGGCAGTCCACCGAGCCCTCTTGGGTGTAGACAGGGCGGATGTCCCCGCTCTCCTCCAGGCAGAACACCTGGGAGGCATTGCGGATAGTGGCGGTGAAATACAGTTTGCCGTCCTCTACCAGCCATTCCTGGCCGCCGCCCAACCGGCAGTCGCTGCCCACGGAAGAGCCCAGGGCGTCCTCGTAGGGGGCCAGCAGAGCCACCTCCCCCGTGGCGGGATCCAATGTGTAGAACTGCACGTTTTCGTTGAGACCGTAGCGCTTGCCGTCGGTTCCCAGCAGCAGGATCTTTTCCCCCCACCACAGGGCGTCGTACAGGTCGTAGGTCCGAGGCTTCAGCAGTTCCCGGGTTTTGCCGGTCTCCAGGTCGTACACATAGGCCCCGGTTTTGTGCTTGCGCTTGGTTGTGTAGCTCTGGCCGGTGAACAGGAGCTGTTTCCCGTCCGGGTGCAGGTGGACGCTGCCGGTGGAGAAGGTTTCCCGGGTGACCCGTGTCAGCTTGCCGGTGGCTTCCTCATAGAGGAACAGGGCGGTGCGCTGCTTGTTGATGTAGCCCGCCCCGTTAAAGTAGAAGGGCAGCTCGTCCAACACCTGGTAGTCCTGCTCTTCCCGCTTCTCTTGGAGGAGCTGCTCCTTGGCGCTGCCCTTGAGGGCATAGGCCTTGGAAAACCGCAGATCCCACTGGACGGAGAGCAGGTAAACCCCTTCCTGCACCTTGTCCACCAAAGAGGCGGACAAAGGCACGTCAAAGGCCTTGCGGGCCTCGCCGCCCCGGGTGTCCAGGCGGTAAAAGGCGGTGTACTCCTCACCGGCTTCCAGACACTTTTTCTGCTCCGGGTCCCGGCCGGATTGGAACAGCAGGGTGTGGGGGCCGTCCCAGAGGAAGCCGCCGGTTTTGCCGTCGGTGGTCAGGGGGAAGGCCTCTCCTTCCCGGGGCTGTAGCCACAGGTCTTTTCGGTAGGTGTTTTCTCCTACGTCCGCCTGGGCGGCCAGAAAGGCCACGTCCCCCTGGGGGCCGAAGCGCAGGCCGGAGAGGAATTTGTATTGGGTAAACAAATCCATGGTAATAGGTTCCAAAAACGATCATCCTTTCCCAAAAGAGTGGGCCTTGTGGAAACCGGCGCCGCCGTGTTCTTCCAGCGGGCACCCAAAGGGCGGAGTTCGGCAGGCCGGCGGATTCCAACAGGGCTTTGCCTCCATTATAGTGCGAAACCTGCAAAAGGGCAAGGGGAAGCCCGAGGCCTTTTCCAGGCCAAAACAAGGGCGTCTCGGGAGAAATTTTTGGAGAAAGACTGTTTTTCCCTTGACAAAGGGGAGTCAATGAGGTAGTATAGTGTTGTGGTTAGTTGCTCAACTAATTAACTAAGAAAGGAGGCTCCCATGGAACTGGACTTCAATTCCGAAAAACCCATCTTCCAGCAGATCGCGGAAGGGCTGGAGGACGGCATTCTCTCCGGGGCCTTTCCGGAGGAGGGGCAGATTCCCTCCATCACCGAGTTTTCCGTGCTGTATAAGATCAACCCAGCCACCGCCTTAAAGGGCATCAACCTGCTGGTGGAGGAAGGTGTGGTCTACAAGAAAAGGGGAGTGGGTATGTTTGTGCAAAAGGGCGCCGCGGCACAGCTGCGCGCCAAACGGAAGGAAGGTTTTTACGACCGCTTTGTGGCCAGCCTGGTGGCGGAGGCCAAGCGGCTGGGTATTGGCAAGGAGGAGCTGGAGGCTCTCATTGCCCGGGGCTTTGCCCAGGAGGAGAAGGAGGATTTATGAGCATCGTCATAGAAAACGTATCCAAGCGCTTTGGGCCGGTGCAGGCTTTGCAGCGGGTGAGCTTCACTCTGGAAGAGGGGAAAATTTACGGGTTGCTGGGGCGCAACGGGGCGGGAAAGTCCACCTTGCTCAGCGCCGTGACCCAGCGGCTGTTTCCCGACGAAGGCCGCGTCACTGTGGACGGGGAGTCCATAGACGGCAACGACCGGGCCCTCTCTAAGATGTACCTGATGAGCGAGAAGCTCTACTACCCAGAGAACATGAGGGTAAAGGACGCCTTCCGGTGGACCGAGGCCTTTTATCCCAGTTTTGACAAACAGTTCGCCTGGAACTTGGCCGGGGCCTTCCAGCTGAACACCAACGCCAAGGTGAGCAAACTGTCCACCGGTTACAGCTCCATCTTTAAGATTGTGGTGGCCCTGTCGGTGAACACCCCCTACGTGCTGCTGGACGAGCCGGTGCTGGGACTGGACGCCAACCACCGGGACTTGTTCTACAAGACCCTGTTGGCCAAGTACAGCGAACAGCCCTTCACGGTGGTGCTCTCCACCCACTTGATTGAAGAGGTTTCCCACCTGATTGAGGAGGTGGTGATTTTGCACCACGGCCAGGTGCTGGCCAAGGGCCCTCGGGAGGAGCTGCTCTCCGACGGGTACACCGTCAGCGGGCCCCGGGGAGTGGTGGAAGCCTACCTTCCGGGCAAGCGGGTGCTGGGGGTGGACACCTTGGGCGGCCTGATGAGCGCCAGTATTTTGGGCCGTCCCGACCGGGCGGCTCTGCCCCAGGGCTTGGAGCTAGGCGGCCTGGACTTGCAGAGACTGTTTATTTTGATGACCAGCGACCCGGAACCGGCGGTTGCCGGGTCCCCCAAAACGGGAGGAGGAGAGGTATGAAACTGAAACAATCCATCCGGTATCAATTGGAGGACTATAAAGCCAGTGTTCTGGTCTATTACTGCGCGGTGGTGGCGCTGATCGTCTTGATGTCCGTGGCTCTGGGGGCGGTAGCCGGGGCGGGCTCCAACTTGGAGATGTCCGGCATCTCCGCCATGAGCGCCCTGTTTTTGTTCATCTGCGGGCTGTGCTCCCTCCACGACAACTTACCCATGCTCCTGCAAAACGGCGTCAGCCGGAAGACCATGTTTCTGGCTCGGCTGGTGGTGACGGGCATCACCGCCGCCTTTTGCGCCATCGTTGATCACGTGCTGTCCATGGTGATCAACTTGCTGGCCCGGCCCTTTTTCTCCGGTTACACCGTCTCCCTCTTTGAGCAGGAGTACGGCAGCATTTACCCTTCCATGGGAGCGGTTCCCATGACCCTGTTTTCCCTGCTGTTCAGCTTTTTGCTGCTCCTGCTGGCCTCCTGCCTGGGATACTTTATCATTGTCTTTTTTTACAGACTCTCCAAGCCCATGCGTATTGTGGTGGGGGTATGCGCCGCCTTTTTGCTTACCTTCGGCCTGCCAGGGGCGAAAATGTTGGACAGCGTCTTTTTGGGAGAGCAGCTGCGGGCTTTCTCCCAACAGTATGTGGAGCCGGTGGCGGACGCCATTACTGCCAGCCCCCTGCTCACCATGGGCTGCTGGGCCTTGACGGCGGTGGCGCTGTCTGCGGTCACTTGGCTGCTCCTGCGCCGGACTACGGTGCGCCGCTGAGGGCCGGCCGAAACTGCCTCCTGAGAGGCCGGCGGCGTGCACGGGGGTGTCCAAAGCCTGGCTGTAAAAGGCCCAAAGGGGAATTCGACCGCTTTTTTGTGGAGATAGCCCTATTTTCTTCCACGTTTTTTTAATTTCTTCACAAAAGCATTCTTGTATTTCCTGTGTTATAATGTTTCCTGGAATATTTTGACCTAAGAGGGAAAGGAAGAAAAAGCATTATGGCAGGAAAATTGACCTCGCTGGTTGCTACCCAGGACATGACCCAGGGCAGCCCTTCGGGGAACTTGATTCGGTTCTCCGTTCCCCTGCTCATTGGCAACCTGGCGCAGCAGCTCTACAGCACCGTGGACTCCATTGTGGTGGGGGCGTATGTGGGAGACAACGCCCTGGCCGCCGTAGGCGCCAGCGGCCCTATCTTGAACTTGCTGCTGGTGCTGTTCATGGGCATCTCCGTGGGCGCCAGCGTGATGGTGTCCCAGTATTTTGGGGCAAAGGATCGGGAGCGTTTGGAGGAGACCATTGGCACCACCATTACCGCCACCGTAGTCTCGTCCATTTTTATCATGATTGTGGGGCCCTTGATCACCCCGCCGGTGATGAGCCTTTTGGGCACGCCGGAGGAGATTCACGACATGGCATGTACATATTTGATTATCCAGTTCGCTGGAATAATTGGTACCGCCTTTTACAACATTCTTTCCGGCGTCCTGCGGGGATTGGGCGACTCTGTGATG
Organism: uncultured Neglectibacter sp.; assembly: GCA_904374805.1. Classification (GTDB taxonomy): domain Bacteria; phylum Bacillota; class Clostridia; order Oscillospirales; family Acutalibacteraceae; genus Acutalibacter; species Acutalibacter pullicola. The sequence continues at coordinate 75,070 of CAJFEW010000009.1, read as the reverse complement.
CCGGTGATCTTTTTGATCATTGCCTGTCTGCTGAACATTGTGCTGGACGTGTGGTTTGTGGCAGGCTTCCACTGGGATGTGGCCGGCGTGGCCATCGCCACCATCATCTCCCAGATCGTTTCCGGCAGCCTGTGTCTGATCCGTCTGCTGCATATGCATGAGATGCTTACGGTAAAGCCCTCCCATTTGCGGCCCAAGGCACGGTTTTTGAAGCAGCTGATTAAATTGGGACTGCCCAGCGGACTGACCCAGGCGATCTTCTCCTTTGCCATGATTATTGTGCAGTCCCTGACCAACTCCTTTGGCACGGTGGTCATTGCCGCCAACACCGCGGTGATGCGTGTGGACGGTTTTGCCATGATGCCCAACTTCACCTTCGGCACCACCATGACCACCTACACCGGCCAGAACATCGGCGCGGGCAAGGTGGACCGGTGTGTGAAAGGCACCAAGGACGGCCTGAAGATTGGCCTGAGCGTCTCGGTGGTGCTGGTGGCCTTGATCTTGATCTTCGGCCAGTACCTGATGCAGATGTTTACCTCCACGCCGGAGGTGATTTCCACCGGCATGCGCATGCTGCGCATTCTGGCGGTGGGCTATGTGGCCATGGGCGTGACCCAGATTCTCTCCGGCGTCATGCGCGGCGCGGGCGACACCATGACCCCCATGTGGATCTCCATCATCACCACGGTGATCATCCGGGTGCCCATCGCCTACGGCTTGGAGTTCCTCACCCGGCCGGAAGGGGGCGCCATGGGCTCTGGTTCGCCGGACCCCCTGTTTGTGTCCCTGCTGATCTCCTGGCTTATGGGCGCGTTGCTCACGGTGATTGCTTATCGCATGGGCCGGTGGAAGAAAAAGTCCCTGGTGCATGTTTCCGCAACGGGGGAACAGGACGTTGCCCTGGAGCCGGACAATGCCGACCAGCTGGAGAAAGACTGACCAAAAGGAAGCTTGAAAAAGAGCCGCCAACTTAGTGGAAACAAAAAACGGGCTGCCGCACACAGGTGCGGCGGCCCTTTTTTGCCGGTGGAGCCGGATGTTTTTCAGCCCCCAGGAAGGGGAGCGGCGCCCTCTTCTGGGAGAGAAAACCTGAAATCGGGAGGGGTTTATTTCTGTAGTGGAATAAAGAACACTCTGGAGGAATCCTTCGAACAAAGAAAGGGGTATTTTTATCATATTGCTCTTGAAGAAGGCGTGAAATTCCAGTATAATAGGGCACAAGGAAGCTTCCTGAGAAGGAGTGGTGGAGGATGGCCCAGGTGAAGCGCAACCGTAAGCAGATTGCCTCTACGGTGGATGAAGAATTGTGGGAGGCCTTTCGGACCCTGTCCCAAAACATGCGGATTCCCGCGTCCCGTATGCTGGACGAGGCATTGGAGGACCTGTTGTTGAAATATGAGGTGATTTCGGAAAAGGTGAAAACCCCGTGAACCCCTAAAAAGCTGCCGTGCAAAGCGCGGCAGTTTTTTTCTGCCCCTTGACGGAAGGGGAAAGCTGTGTTACGATACGAACAAACATTCTATTTCGAGGAGGCGTTGGCATGAAGCGAGAGCGGGGAATGGCTTATTGCGGCCTGGCTTGCGGGTTGTGCGAATCTTCACCGGAGTGTCCCGGCTGCCGGCAGGGAGGCTGTTTGGAGAAAGAAACCTGCAAAAATTATAGGTGCTGCCGGGAGCGGGGCTTGGCAGGATGCTGGGAGTGTCCCGAGTTTCCCTGTGAGGCGCCCATGCTCCAGAAGCTGAAGCCACGGGCCTTTTGCGCATTTATTCGGACCTATGGGGAAGAGCGCCTGTTGGATTGCCTGGAGCACAACGAGCGCCAGGGGGTGGTCTATCACGAACCCGGCACGGTGGTGGGGGAATACGACACCCAGCCGGGGGAAGACGCCGTGTTCCGCCTGCTGCTGCAGGGAAGGGAAGAATAAAAAGAGGGGCTCCCGCCTTTGGCGAGAGCCCCCTCTTTCCCATGGGATTTATTTCTGCAAATTCTGATGGCAGCCGTGCCGGTCGCACATGTAGTAGGCGGTGGGGTCGGTGGGATCCCAGGTGTGCCAGGAGGGCAAGGTGATGCCTGCCGGCTTAGACAGAGGGCCCGAGGTTTCCGTGGGGGAGATGTACACCTGGGTGCCCAGGGCACAGTTGTCGTAAATCCATTTGGCGTCCTCGCAGTTTAGGCGGATGCATCCCAGAGAGCGGGTTTCGCCCAGGCGGTTGTATTCCTCCACCTCCAGATCCAGGTTGCTCAACGTCCAGTTGGGCACAGAGTGGAACAGGTAGTTCCCTTGAATTTGGGTGCACCACTGGGCCCAGGTGTCGCCCACCATCTTCAGCCAGCGGAAGCGGTTGGGAGTGTAGTAGGTGCCGGTGGGGGTGGAGTTTCCGCAGGACACCCGCATGGCCCGCACGGGGGTGTTGTACGAGCCGCTGCCATCTTTGGCGAAGATGATCAAATAGTTGGCGGGCTTGTAAACCTTGATGTAATAAGGGCCGCTCACCACGCCCAGGCCGGAGATGTCGGTTTGCTGGGCGCCGTTTTTGTAGTAGCGCCGCCACTGGCCGTCCATGGCAAAGCCGGTAAAAGGCTTGCAGGTGGAGGAGTCAAAGCGGTATTTCACCCCGTCAATGGTGATCTGTCCCCGGGCCAGCTTCCGGGTGGCGGGGTCCACATAGTACCGGACGCCCTGGTCTGTGATCCAGTGGCCGGAGACCGGGGTAGTGTCCGCCGTGTAGGAAGCCCACACCTCCGGGGAGGAGCCCTCCTGCACCACGTGGGCGGTAGAGGCTTCCACAATGGCCCCGTAAGCCCAGTGGCTGGAGAACAGATCGTAGAAGTTTTTCACATCGGACTTGCCAACAAAGTTGGGATCCCCGGTCCGGCCCAGCATGGTGTTCAGCAGCTTGACCGTTTCTGCCCGGGTGATGGGGTCGTTGGGCTCAAAGGTGCCGTCCCCATAGCCGCTGACCCAGCCCAGCTGGGCGGCTGTGTAGATGGCAAAGGAGGCCCAAAAGTCCGCCGGCACATCGGTGAAGGAGGGCGTGCCGGTCTGCAGGGTGGAGAAGCCCATGAGCATGGTGACAAATTCCGCCCGGGTAATGGGGTTCTGGGGCTTAAAGGTGCCGTCCTCGTATCCGTTGAGAATGCCCAGGCCGGCCAGGGTTTCCACCGCGCCGGCATACCAGGCGTCCGCGCTCACATCCGGAAAGCTCTTCTTTTCCCAATCTTGGGAGCGCAGCAGTTTGAAGAGCATGTTGGCGGCTTCGGCCCGGGTCACGTTCTTGTTGGGGCGGAACAGCCCGTCGCTGTAGCCGTCAATATAGGTGATGTGGGTGTCTGTTTGCAGCAGGTCGCCCACTTCCCGGCTCCAGCGAGCGGTGTAAACCGTATCGGCGGTCACGGGGATTTCCTCCGGCTGTACCAGCTGGCCTGCGGGGTCCGCCCAGCCGAGAAATTCCGCCAGAGGGGGCGGGGTCAGTTCCGGAACTTGGGGGAACTGTCCCTCCTCCACTTCTACGGTCACGCTCTCCGAGCCGCTGGTGCGGAAGGTGACGGTGAACAGGACAGGCCCTTCCGGTTCTTCCGGTTGGCTGGACTCCTCATCTCCCTCTTCCGGTTGGGAGGGTTCTCCCTCCTCCGGGCTGCTGGAAACGTCCTCCCCTCCCTCACCGGTGGAAGGGGTGCTCTCCTCCGGGTGGGAGCTTTCCTCGCCATTGGGATAACCTATCTCCGGCTGGGAACTGGTTTCCTGCCCGGGGTCCGGGGTCGAAGAGACGTCCGGCTCCACCTCTAGGGAAGAGGAGGCGGTCTCCCGAAGAAGGGTTTCTTCTGTCTCTACGGCCAGGGCTGCAGGGGCAATTCCCCCCCAGGCCAGCAGGCAGCAGAGCAGCAGGGCTAAAAAGGCGGCGGGTGTGCGGGTGCGGCGGTGTTTTTTCATGTTCCTTACTCCAATCCTCGTGGTGTGCGGGCAAGTTATAGGTCTATTATAAGGCATGTTCTCCTGGAAGAAAAGCAAAATATGCGGGAATTTTTTTGGAGGGGTTGCAAGCATTTTTCCTCTTTTAGACGGAGGGGCGCAGGAAAAGGTGACAGAGGGGAGAATTTCGGCAAAACTTTTGCCAGGCAAGCCTACCTGTGGTATACTACATACATCGTACAAAAGTGAGCTGCAAACCGATGGAAGAGGGGCAACCCCTCCGCCGGAGGGCAAACGCCTGTGGCGTTTGCCGCAGAGGCGTGTGTGAGGCCTGTGAATCCAGGCCGACATTGCAGCCTAGAGAGAGCAGGAAAACTACAGACGATAAAGGAGAGAGATACAGTGGAAATGGACGTGATTATGAAGGGGATCTTGGACAGCTACCCCTACCCCATCGTCTTTGTGGACGACACCTACACCATCCGCTTTATGAACCGGTATGCGGAGTATCACTACTACCAGGAGCGGGGGTACGGTCCCCTGCTGGGAAAGAGCATTTTCGACTGCCACGACAGGGAGAGTTCCAAAGAGCGGATCCAGCAGGTCTTTGAAAAAATGAAGAGCGACGGCAAAGAGGTTTTTCTCGGTGTGAGCGCCCGTAACCAGCGCATTTATATCCAGCCTGTGCGGGACGGCCAAGGAAAGCTGATCGGCTTTTTCGAGCGGTTCGAACTGAACCAAGAGGTGCGCCGGTGAGGGTTTCTGTGCTGGGCTGCGGACGTTGGGGCACCTTCCTGGCCTGGTACCTGGACCGGTCGGGCCAGCAGGTGTCCCTCTATGGGAGAAAGGGTTCCCGGCGGATGGACCAGCTGCTGCGCACCCGCTCCAACGGGGTGACCCAGCTGCCCTCCAGCGTGGAGCTTCTTCAGAATTTGGAGGAGGCCTTGGAGGCTGACGCCTTGGTGCTCTCCGTGGGCTCCCAGAGCCTGCGGGGCCTGCTGCGGGAAATCGCCGCCACAGGGCGCCGGGACCTGCGGCTGGTTCTGTGCATGAAGGGGCTGGAGGCAGGCTCCGGCAAACGGCTGTCCACGGTGGCGCGAGAGGAACTGGGGGAGGAAATCCCTGTGGCCGTGTGGCTGGGGCCGGGACACGTGCAGGAATTTACGGCGGGCATTCCCAACTGCATGGTCATCGACAGCGAGGACGAGGCCTTCCAGGAGGAGCTGATCGGCGCCTTTTCCAGCCGGCTGATCCGCTTTTACTACGGCCGGGATTTGATCGGCAGCGAAATTGGGGGAGCTTCCAAAAATGTGATCGGCTTGGCTGCCGGCATGTTGGACGGCCTGGGCCTCTCCTCCCTGAAGGGAGCCCTCATGAGCCGGGGCACCCGAGAGATTGCCCGGCTGATTCAGGCGCTGGGAGGCAACGAGCTCTCCGCCTACGGCCTGTGCCATTTGGGGGATTACGAGGCCACGGTCTTTTCCCCCTACAGCCACAACCGCCGGTATGGGGAGGCTTTTGTCCGTGGGGAGCCCTATGAAGAGCTGGCGGAAGGGGTGGCCACTGTCCAGGCTTTGGTGAAGCTGAGCCGGCAATGCCAGGTGGCCCTGCCCATCTGCCAGGCGGTGTACCAGGTGCTCTACGAACAGGCGGATCCCCAGGAGACTTTGGACCGCCTTTTCACCCGCAGCCTCAAACAGGAATTCTAACCCCCCGCTTTCTTGAAAGAAAGCTTGGCAAAGAACTTTTCTTCGCGCACGCCGCTTTGGGGCGGCGGCCCTTTGCGTGGGCGGCAGGCTTTCCGGCCCGCGTTGTGGCCTTGGTTTTTTCGGGGCCTTTTTCCAAAAGGCCCCATTTTTTTGGCCTGCGGCGCGTTCCGGACGGCCGTGCAACCGCCCTTGCCGCAGGCAAGAAGGCGGCTTGTCCCGCCCGGCCACGGGCCGGTTTGTCCTGCCGGGGCCACCCGATCGGTCGAGAAGAGGGAGGAGGAAAAAGATGGCTGGCAAAAAGAAAAGGGGGATCTCCCCAGAGGAAGAGGCCCGGCGGCGGTTGCTGCGGGACTCCTTGGAATTTGTGCTGCCGGCCCAGCAGGTCCCGGAGGCGGTGCAGATGCTTTGGGACCGGTTCGGCAGCTTTGAAGGGGTGTTCCTGGCGCCGGAGGAGGCGCTTGCGGCGGTGCTGGGGCCGGAAGGGGCCCGGTATCTGCAGCTGACCATGGAACTGGCCCGGGCCTGTTTGGAGGATAAATCCCGGGATGTAAAACGGGTGTACGACACCGACTCCGCCGTGGAGCTGTTCCGCCCCAAGTTTTTGGGAAGGAAAACCGAGGCGGTCTGTCTGCTTTTGCTGGACAGCCGGGGCAGGCTGCTGTACAACGACGTGCTCTCCGAAGGCTCCGTGAGCGCCGTGCCGATTTACATCCGGCGGCTGTTGCAGTTGTGCATTTTGTACGACGCCCAGCATGTGATGCTGGCCCACAACCACCCCAGCGGCAACGCGGCTGCCTCCCGCAACGACATTACGGCCACCCACCAGATTGAGCTGGCTTTGGAGAGCATTGACGCCACCTTGAACGACCATATCATCTTTGCCGGGGAGGATTTCAACTCCTTTTTCCGGAACGGGTGGCTGGATCTGGTGAAGGAAGAGGTCCGCGGTTACCGCAGGCAGGAGCTGGAAAGCGCCCGCCGGAAGGAGCGGGAAATCCTGACAGGCACAGGGTTTTATTTGACGGAACAGGAAGAGCCCTGAGCCGGCAGGGCGTTCCCATGGCCTTTGCCCCAAAGGGGAATTCGGCGGCTTCCGGCTTGGCACTGCGGGCGTTGCAGGATTCTCCAGGGGGGGATGGAACCCTCTTGTTCCGGGAAGAATGGAAAGGGCGCCCGGAGATTTGCCAGGCCCGTGGGCAAAGGGCGGAAGGGGCGTTCTTTTTCGGTTAGAGAAAACTAATTTCTGCGGATGCCCGGCTTTTTGGGGAAAAGAGAGGTTTTTGGGAGAAAGAGTCCTTTGTGCGTTGACAAATGGCGCCGGTTGGTGTAAGATGATTCCGAATATATGTTCGTGAAAAGAGGGAACAGGACAATGGGCGAAGAGAGTTTTGAAAAATTCCAATTGGTGTCCAAATACCGGCCTACCGGCGATCAGCCCCAGGCCATCCAACAGCTGGTGGAGGGGTTGGATTCCGGCATGAAGGAGCAGACGCTGTTGGGCGTCACCGGCTCGGGCAAGACCTTCACCATGGCAAATGTCATCGCGCAAGTGAACCGGCCCACGTTGGTGCTGGCCCACAACAAGACCCTGGCCGCCCAGCTGTGCTCCGAGTTCCGGGAGTTCTTCCCCCACAATGCGGTGGAGTACTTCGTCTCCTACTACGACTACTACCAGCCGGAGGCCTACATTCCCCAGACAGACACCTATATTGAAAAGGACTCCGCCATCAATGACGAGATCGACAAGCTGCGCCACAGCGCCACCAGCGCCCTGTCTGAGCGGCGGGACGTGATCATTGTGGCGTCGGTCTCCTGCATCTACTCTTTGGGCGACCCCATCGACTACCGCACCATGGTCATCTCCCTGCGGCCCGGCATGGAAAAGGACCGGGACGAGCTGCTGAAAAAGCTGGTGGAGCTCCAATACGAGCGCAACGATGTGAACTTCATCCGCAACAAGTTCCGGGTGCGGGGAGATGTGGTGGAGATCTTCCCCGCCAACGCCACGGACAAGGCCGTGCGGGTGGAGTTCTTCGGGGACGAAATCGACCGGCTCACCGAGTTCAACCCCCTCACCGGGGATACGGTTTCCGAGCTGAAACACATCGCCATCTACCCGGCCTCTCACTACATTGTGCCCAAGGAGAAGATGGACCGGGCCATTCGGGACATTGAGCGGGAGATGGAGCAGCGGGTGGAGTACTTTAAACAAGAGGGCAAGCTCATTGAAGCCCAGCGCATCGAGCAGCGCACCCGCTACGACATGGAGATGCTCCAGGAGATCGGCTTCTGCAAGGGCATTGAGAACTACTCCCGGGTGCTCTCCGGCCGGGCGCCGGGCAGCGCCCCCTTCACTTTGATCGACTACTTCCCCGAGGATTTTGTATTGTTTGTGGACGAGTCCCACGTGACTTTGCCCCAGGTGCGGGGCATGTACGCCGGGGACCGGGCCCGGAAGGAGATGCTGGTGGACTATGGTTTCCGCCTGCCCTCCGCCTTTGACAACCGGCCTTTGAACTTCGACGAGTTTTACTCCCACATCAACCAGGCGGTTTTCGTCAGCGCCACCCCCGGGGACCTGGAACTGCAAAAATCCGCCCAGGTGGTGGAGCAGGTCATCCGGCCTACCGGGCTTTTGGACCCCAAGATCACGGTAAAGCCCACCGACGGCCAAATCGACGACCTGATTTCCGAGATCAACCTGCGGGTGGAGAAACAGGAGCGGGTGCTGGTGACCACCCTCACCAAGAAGATGGCCGAGGACCTCACCGGCTACCTGGAGGGCTACGGCATCCGGGTGCGGTACATGCACCACGACATCGACACGGTGGAGCGCATGGAGATCATCCGGGATTTGCGCCTGGGCGAGTTCGACGTGCTGGTGGGCATCAACCTGCTGCGAGAGGGGTTGGACATCCCCGAGGTGTCTCTGGTGGCCATTCTGGACGCAGACAAGGAGGGCTTCCTGCGCAGCGGGAGAAGTCTCATCCAGACCATCGGCCGTGCCGCCCGGAACGCCCAGGGCCAGGTGATCATGTACGCCGACGAGGTGACCCCCTCCATGGAGCAGGCCATCACCGAGACGGAGCGCCGCCGGGCCATCCAGGAGAAATACAACGAGGAAAACGGCATCACCCCTCAGACCATCCGCAAGGACGTGGCGGAGATCTTGGAGATCTCCACGCATAAGGAGGACGGGAAGAAAAAGAAGAAGCGCTACACCGCCGCCGAGCGCCAGGAGCTGATTCAGAAGTACACCAAGGAGATGAAGGCCGCCGCCAAGCTGCTGGAGTTCGAGCACGCCGCCTATTTGCGGGACAAGATCAAGGAGCTGGAGGGCAGCGGCCCCCTGCCGGGGAAGAAGCGGCGGCTGCCTAAGCCTTGAGGGAAAAGAGGGAAACAGATGGAATTGCGCGTTCGCCGGGCAGAGCCTTCTGACCTGCCCGCTGTGAAAGAGATGTACGCCGCCCTGGTGGCCCGCATGGATCGGGAGGGTTGGAGTGTGTGGGACGAGACCTATCCCCGGGACTTTGTGGGGAAAGACATCGAGCAGGGCCAGCTTTACCTGCTGCTGGAGGGGGACCGTTTGGCGGGGGCCTTTGCCCTGCCCGCCCACGACAACGGGGAGGGGGACGTGCCCTGGGAGGACCCGTCCGCCCCGGCCCGGTACCTGTACCGGTTTGGCATCGCTGTGGAGTACGGCGGCGTACGGCGGCCGGGGTCTGGGCAGGCTGGCGCTGGAGCGTATCGGTGAGCTGGCCCGCGGGCTGGGGGCCGGCTATCTGCGCCTGTATGTGGCCCACGAGAACGAACCTGCCATAGCCCTGTACCGGAAGGCGGGCTTTTCCCAGCTGCCGGGTACTTTCGGTGAAATGGTTCTGGATGGGAAGCGGTTGTTTGAGTATGCTTTGGAAAAGAAATTGTGAGAGAGGAAACTGCCATGAGCTTAGATAAAATCGTGGTGCACGGCGCCAGGGAGCACAACTTGAAAAACATCGACGTGACCATCCCCCGGGACAAGCTGGTGGTGCTCACGGGGCTTTCCGGCTCGGGAAAGTCCTCCCTGGCCTTCGACACCATCTACGCCGAGGGCCAGCGGCGCTATGTGGAGAGCCTTTCCTCCTACGCCCGGATGTTTTTGGGCCAGATGGAAAAGCCGGACGTGGACATGATCGACGGCCTGTCCCCAGCCATCTCCATCGACCAGAAGACCACCTCCAAAAACCCCCGGTCCACCGTGGGCACGGTGACGGAAATCTACGACTACCTGCGGCTGCTGTACGCCCGCATCGGCATTCCCCACTGCCCCATCTGCGGCCGGGAGATCCAGCAGCAGACCATCGACCAGATTGTGGACCAGGTGCTCGCCCTGCCGGAAAAGACCCGCGTCCAGATTTTAGCGCCGGTGGTGCGAGGCAGAAAGGGCGAGCACCAGAAGGAGTTTGAGGCCGCCCGGAAATCCGGCTTTGTGCGAGCCCGGGTGGACGGCCTGGTCTACGACTTGAACGAGCGCATTCAGCTGGAGAAGAATAAGAAACACACCATCGAGATTATTGTGGACCGGCTGGTGATCAAGCCGGACATTCGCTCCCGCCTGGCGGACTCCATCGAGACGGCCTCCGGCCTCACCGGGGGCATTGTGCTCATCAACGTGATCGACGGGGAGGACATCACCTTCTCCCAGAACTACGCCTGCCCGGAGCATGGGGTCAGTGTGGACGAGCTGACTCCCCGGATGTTCTCCTTCAACAATCCCTTCGGCGCCTGTAAAAAGTGCACCGGCTTGGGGGTGTTTATGAAGATCGACCCGGAGCTGATCATCCCCGACAAGCGGCTGTCCATCAAAAAGGGCGGGCTCAAGGCCAGCGGGTGGGCCATGGAGGGCAGCACCATTGCCGCCATGTACATGAAGGGCCTCTCGGAGCACTACCACTTTTCCCTGGACACCCCCATTGGGGAGCTGCCCCCGGAGATTGTGGACATTTTGCTCTACGGCACCAAGGGGGAGAAGATCAAGCTGCGCCGGGAGAGCGAGTACGGCTCCGGCACCTACTCCGCTCCCTTTGAAGGGATCATCAACAATCTGGAACGCCGTTTCAACGAGACCTCCTCCTCCTGGGTGAAGGAGGAGATTGAAAGCTATATGAGCGCCGTCCCCTGCGACGAGTGCCACGGCCAGCGGCTTTCCAAGGAGAGCTTGGCGGTGACGGTGGGGGGCATCAACATCAGCGCTTTCTGCGACAAGTCCGTCACCGAGGCCCTGGAGTTTGTGAACGCCTTGGAACTGAACCAGCGGGAGCAGATGATTGCCGCCCCCATTTTAAAGGAGATTAAATCCCGGCTGGGCTTTTTGCAAAGCGTGGGGCTGGAGTACCTGACCTTGTCCCGGGCTTCGGGCACCCTCTCCGGCGGGGAGAGCCAGCGCATTCGCCTGGCCACCCAGATCGGCTCCTCTTTGAGCTGCTGAACACCTTGAAAAACCTGCGGGATTTGGGCAACACCGTCATTGTGGTGGAGCACGACGAGGACACCATGCGGGAGGCGGACTTCCTGGTGGATATAGGCCCCGGGGCCGGCGTTCACGGGGGCGAGGTGATCTTCGCCGGCCCGCCCCAGGAGATTGAAAACTGCCAGGCCTCTCTCACCGGCCAGTATCTCAGCGGCAAGCGGAAGGTGGAGGTGCCGGAACAACGCCGCAAAGGCAACGGCAAGTTTTTGGAGATCCGGGGCGCCTCCCAGAACAACCTGCAAAACGTCAACGTGAAAATCCCCTTGGGGGAGTTTGTCTGCGTCACCGGGGTGTCCGGGTCGGGCAAATCCTCTCTCATCAACGAGATCCTCTACAAAAAATTGGCCAGCGAGCTGAACCGAGCCCACGCCCATCCGGGCAAGCATAAGGAGATCCGGGGCCTGGAGCATTTGGACAAGGTGATCCAGATTGACCAGTCCCCCATTGGCCGCACGCCCCGGTCCAACCCGGCCACTTACACCGGCCTGTTCAACGACATTCGGGAGCTGTTCGCCGCCACCCAGGATGCGAAGATGCGGGGCTTTACCGCCAGCCGGTTCTCCTTCAACGTAAAGGGCGGCCGGTGTGAGGCCTGCCAGGGGGACGGCATCATCTGCATTGAGATGCACTTTTTGCCGGATGTGTACGTGCCCTGTGATGTGTGCAAGGGCCACCGGTACAACCGGGAGACCCTGGAGGTGAAGTACAAGGGCAAGAGCATCTACGACGTGCTGGAGATGACTGTGGAAGAGGCCCTGGACTTTTTCCGGGACATTCCCAAGCTGGCAAGAAAGCTGCAGACAGTCTACGACGTGGGTCTGGGCTATGTGAAGGTGGGCCAGCCCGCCACCACCCTCTCCGGCGGCGAGGCCCAGCGGGTGAAGCTGGCCACGGAGCTTTCCAAGCGTTCCACCGGCCGGACCATCTACATTTTGGACGAGCCCACCACCGGCCTGCACATCGCCGATGTGCACCGGCTCATCGATGTGCTCCAGCGGTTGGTGGACGGGGGCAACACGGTGGTGGTCATCGAGCACAACTTGGATTTGATCAAGACCGCCGACCACATCATCGACCTGGGGCCCGAGGGGGGCAACCGAGGAGGCACTATTGTGGCCCAGGGCACCCCGGAGCAGGTGGCCCAGGTGGCGGAATCCTACACGGGCCAGTATTTGAAGCCGCTTTTGGGGAAATAACCAAAATTGGGAGAGGAGATTGTATCCTCTCCTTTTTTGTAGACTTGTAGGAAGTTGGAGGGAAATGGTAGAATATCTGTGAAAGGTTGGAGGATACCATGAAAAAGCTGTTTAGCCTGTTGGTGTGTTTGGGGTTGTGCCTGGGGATGCTTTGCGGCTGCCAGGGGGATCAGCCCAAGGAGGGCGCTTTGACTCAGCCGCCGGAACTGACCCTTTCCACGGGGAAGACCCAAGCCTTGCTGCGCTCGGGTTCCTACGGCTGGGAGTACCCCACCAAAAGCGGCCAGAGGGTGGCGGTTGTGGCGGACAGTATACACCCTTTGGATGCCCAGCTTTCCCCGGTTCTGGGGGACGGGCAGGCCACCCTTCTTTGGGAAGGCTCCTCCGCGCCGGAGAGCGTTTCCGTTTGCTGCTGGCCGGAAGAGGACCTGGGCAATGTTTCTGCTGAAAGCACAGAGGTCCCCTGGGAGGGGGAGGGCTTTTCGTTGAAGGAGGGCGGCTGGATCTACGAGATTTCCGCCCAGTGGGAGGAAGAACTGGGCAGCGGAAACGCCAGCTACTGCGTGTATGTCCTCAGCGGGGAGAAAGCAGCCGCGGCGTGGGAGGCCATCCCGGAGGCGCCCCCTGCGTTGACGGTGTCCTGCGGGGAAGCCCAGACGGAAGCTTTGGTGACAGGGTCTATCTGGGATGTCCTCCAGGAGGATGGGACCTATCAGGCGGAGCAGAGCGGCGAGCTTTTCCCCCAGGCGGAGGCCATCTGGGAGCAGCTTCCCCGGTTGGAGGGCACGGGGCAGGCGACCCTCACCTGGGAGGGGACGGAGCCCTATATGCCTCCTTCAGTTACCGCCCAAAATGCCCAGGGGGAAACCCGGGAGGTATCCTTGGAGGGGAACACCTTCACCTTGCTGGAAGGGGAATGGATGTATGGGGTCCTGGCAGGCTGGCAGAAGCCGAGTATGTCTTTTTGGGTGTGAACTGATAAGTGAAAAGGGAAGGCAACGCCTTCCTTTTTTCATTTTACCTGCCCAAAACCCCGGTTTTTCTTGCTTTTTCCCCCTTTTTCGACTATAATTGTTTACAATGTGTTCAACACCTGAGGGCGGGAATGGGATACAATAAAATCCGCAATCCCCGTTGGGCGCAGCTTGCCTGCCCTCCGGCGGGGAAAACGGCGGGGATTCCCCCCCGCCAGAAAGGAAGCCCTTCGGGGTGCGGTGTGGTATGTTTGGCTATGTGCGCCCCTTTAAATCGGAGCTGCTGGTCCGGGAGTATGAGCAGTACAAAGCCTCGTATTGCCAGGTGTGCCATGCCCTGAAAGAGCACTACGGCAGGCTCGCTTCCTTCACATTGAGCTACGACTGCACCTTTTATGCCCTGCTGCTTTTGTCTGTAGAGGGGGGGACTCCTTCCGTCCGCCACGGCCGGTGCGTGATGAACCCTCTTAAAAAATGCGATTTTTTGGAGTGCTCAGGGGAAGCCTATCACAAGGCGGCGGCTTTGTCCGTGCTGCTGACTGCCCACAAACTCCGGGACAATGTGGCCGACGACAGCTTCTGGAAGTCTCTGGGCAGCCGGCTGTTTCTGCCCTTTGTGGCCCGCAGGGCCAAAAAGGCGGAGGCAGAGTATCCCTTTCTGGCCCAGGAGGCCCAAAAAGCCATGGAGGGGCAAGGCCGGGCGGAGCGGGAACAGGCGGGAGTGGACGCCTGCGCCGAGCCCACAGCCCAGCTGCTCGCCGCCCTGTTTCGAGAGGCGGCAGGGGAGAACGCCCTGCAGGGGGCGGCCTTGGAACGCTTCGGCTATTTCTTGGGCCGGTGGATCTATTTGATGGATGCCGCTGACGACTTGCTGGAGGATTTGAAAGAGGGCGCCTTTAACCCCTTTGTTTCCCGGTTGGGCCTCTCCGGAAAGACAGAGCTGACGCCCGAAGAGCGCAAAACCGCAGAGGAGGCCTGCAACCAGGTGCTCAACGCCACCGCGGCGCAGATGGTGCTGGCGTTCAATTTGATTGACCTGCAGAATTTTGGGCCCATTTTGGAAAACGTGGTGCACAAGGGCCTGCCGGAGATGCAGCGGGAGATTTTGTTCCTGCACGTGCGGGAAAAGAAAAAGCGTCGGCCCGAACCGGAAGATCTGCGGTAGGCCGGGGTTGTGCCAGAGACCGGAACCAGTGGAACGAAACGAAGGTAATTCTGGGTCTGCCCAGGGCGGACCGTCAAGATAAAAAGGAGACAGAGTATGACAGACCCGTATAAAGTGTTGGGGGTATCCCCCTCTGCCACGGACGAAGAGGTGAAGGACGCCTACCGGAAGCTGGCGAAGAAGTATCATCCGGACCAGTATGCGGACAGCCCTTTAAAAGACTTGGCGGATGAGAAGATGAAGGAGATCAACGAGGCCTACGACACCATCACCGCCCAGCGCAAGGGAGGGAGCCGCGGCCGGGGATACACCGGGGCGTACAACAACGTGGGAAGCCGGGGAGACTCTGGCTTCAACGATGTGCGCAGCCTGATTATGTCCGGGCGCATTGCGGACGCGGAACAGATCCTCAACGGCGTGCCGCCGGAGCGGCGCAACGCGGAGTGGTATTTTCTCAAAGGCTCTGTGCTCTACCGCCGGGGCTGGTTGGAAGAGGCCAAGGACCACTTCTCCCGGGCTTGCCAGATGGACCCTGGCAACGCGGAGTACAGCGCCGCCTTAAACCAGGCCATGAACCAGGGCAGCGGCGTCTATGGAGGCTACCGCCCGAATACAAATATGAACGCGGGAGGGTGCAATTCCTGCGATGTATGCTCTTCCTTGATCTGCGCGGACTGCTGCTGCGAATGCATGGGCGGCGATTTGATCTCCTGCTGCTGAGAAAGGAGAGAGACCGGTGAAAAATTCCATGAGAGTAGCGTTTTGCGGGGTGATAGCCGCCCTTTCCACGGTGCTTTTCCTGTTGACAGGGGTGGTTCCGGTGGCCACCATTGCGCTGCCGGCCATTGCCGGATGTCTGCTGATCCCCGTGGTGGTGGAAGTGGGGCTCCCTTGGGCTTTTGGGGTGTATGGGGTGTGCTGTGTGCTGGGCCTTTTGTTTGCCCCGGACCGGGAAGCTCTTCTGATCTATCTGCTGTTTTTCGGCTACTATCCCGCGCTGTTTGCTGTGGTGGGACGCATCCGCAGCCGGGTGCTGCGCTACGGAGTGAAACTGCTGGTGTTCAACGTGGCTGTGGTGCTGGAGGTGCTGCTTTCCGTGTACGCTTTGGGCATCCCCTTGGAGCCCCTTTCCATTTTAGGACCGGCGGGGCCTGTGGTGCTGTGGGTGCTGGCAAACGTGGTGTTTGTGGTGTACGACCTGGCCTTGGAAGGGCTGATTGTGCAGTACTTAAACCGGGTCCACGACCGGCTGGGAAAACTGCTGCGAGGAAAATAACCCCCCTCTGGGGGTACGGAAGAAGGACTGTCGCGCTGGGTACGTGACGGTCCTTTTTTACGGGAACTGTTTTGAATAGGGGCAAAACAGATCTTGCAAAAAAATGCAAGAGATACGGGAAAAATGAGGAAATCTCTTGCTTTTTGCAGGAGAACGCCGTAAAATGAATCTGTATGTTTTGCTTGCCGTGGCAGAGGCCACGGCCCCGGCCCAGCCGGCCGGGGAGCGGAAGGAAAGGAAGGAAGAACATGAACAGCCAGCTTGCCGAGCGCATTCGCCAAAAGAGCGGCACCTTCTCCAAGGGACAGCGGATGATCGCCCGGTACATTGAGGAACACTCGGAGCAGGTGGCCTTTATGACAGCCTCCAAACTGGGGCAGACCGTGGGGGTCAGCGAGTCCACTGTGGTGCGGTTTGCCACGGAAATTGGCTACTCCGGCTACCCTGCTCTTCAGCAGGCCATGCAGGAGATGATCCGCAGCAAGATGACCAGCGTCCAGCGCTTGGAGCGGACTTCCAGTACCATCCCCATGGACCGGCTTTTGGACGAGGTGCTGGACCAGGACATCGACATTTTAAAGCGCACCAAGGAAAATGTGGACCACGAGGCGTTCTACCAGGCGGCGGACGCTTTGGTAAACGCCAAAAAGGTGTTTGTGCTGGGGGCGGGCAGCTCTCTGGCCCTTGCCACCTTTATGGCCCACTATCTGCGCCTGGTGTTTGACACAGTTCACCTGGTGGAGGCCACCAGCGAAGCCACCATTCTGCAGCAGATGGTCCACGTGGGGGAAGGGGACGCGGTGATTGCCATCAGCTTTCCCCGGTACTCCAAGAAGGCGGTCAAAACCATGAAGTACGCCTCCTCCCGCAGCGCCACCACCGTGGCCATTACGGACAGCCCCCTGTCGCCTTTGGCCCAGTACGCCTCCCACGTGCTGCTTGCCCGCAGCGACATGGTCTCCTTTGTGGACTCCCTGGTGGGGCCGCTGAGCATTATCAACGCGCTGATTGTCACCGTGGCCATTCGGAAGAAGGAACAGGTGGCGGACACGCTGCGGAAGATTGAGAGCATTTGGGATGAATACGGCATCTACGAAAAAGTGGATGAGAAGGGCAGCTGACGTTTGAATACCTATGACATTTTGATTGTGGGCGGCGGCGCCGCCGGGCTCATGGCTGCAGGCACGGCCTTGAGCAGGGGGCTTTCTGTGTGCCTGTTCGACAAAAACCGGCAGCTGGGGCGCAAGGTGCGTATCACAGGGAAGGGCCGCTGCAATGTGACAAACCAGTGCCCTGTGGAGGAAGTGGTGGCCGCCTGTCCCCGGGGAGGCAGGTTCCTGTATGGAGCCTTGTCCGCCTTTTCCCCCCAGGACACCATAGACTTTTTTGAAGGGTTGGGCGTGCCTTTGAAGACCGAGCGAGGCCGGCGGGTGTTCCCTGTGTCGGACAACGCCCACGACATCGCCGACGCCTTGGAGCGCTACGCCGCCGGGGCCACCGTTGTTCGGGAGACGGTGACGGAGGTTTTGACGGAGCAGGGAGCGGCAACCGGTGTGAAGACCGCTGCCGGAGTGTACCGGGGCCGGGCGGTGCTTTTAGCCTGCGGGGGCGCCTCCTATCCGGGCACCGGCTCGAACGGAGACGGGTACCAGCTGGCGGCGGCCTTGGGCCACACCATTGTAACGCCCACTCCCTCTCTGGTGCCCCTGGTGGAGCGGGGGACCTGGTGCAGGGAGCTCATGGGGCTCTCTTTGCGCAATGTGGGGGTAAAAGTCACCCAAAAGGGAAAAAAGAAACCGGTGTACCAGGATTTTGGGGAACTGCTGTTCACCCACTTTGGGCTTTCCGGGCCCACCATCCTCAGCGCTTCCGCCCACTTGCAGCCCATGGAGCCGGGAAAGTACACCGTCCATATGGACCTGAAGCCTGCCTTGACAGACCAGCAGCTGGACGCCCGGCTTCTCCGGGATCTGGAGGCGCATAAAAATAAAATTTTCGCCAATTCTCTAGAGGAACTGCTGCCCCAAAAACTGATTCCTGTGGTGGTCAAGCGCAGCGGCATCCCTGGGGAAACCCGGTGCCACTCTGTCACCAAGGAGCAGCGCCGGGCTTTGCTGGCCCTTTTGCGGGACTTCTCGGTGGAAGTGGAGGGCTTCCGGCCCCTTGCCGAGGCCATCGTCACCAGCGGCGGGGTGAGTTTGAAGGAGCTTTCTCCCCAGACCATGGAGTCCAAGCTGGTGAAAGGCCTGTACGTTGCCGGAGAAATGATCGACGCCGACGCCTACACCGGCGGCTACAATCTGCAAATAGCCTTTGCCACCGGAAGACTGGCAGGCAGCAACGTCCCCGGCAAATAAAAGTTTTTGGTCAAGTTTTTTTCAAAAAACTTGCGGGTTGTAGGGCAGAGCCCTACGGCCTGAGGGGGCGCAGCCCAAGGCTTCCAGGGGCAAGGCCGGATGGGCCGGGCCCTAGGCCGCCGGCCCGGTAGGTAGAGAGCAAAGAAAAAGTTTTAATGAAGTTTTTTCCAAAAACTTGCAGGTTGTAAGGCCCGGTCCGGCAGGTTGAGAACAGAGAAAAAGTTTTAATGAAGTTTTTTCCAAAAACTTGCAGGCTGTAAGGCCCGGTCCGGTAGGTAGAGAGCAGAGAAAAAGTTTTAATGAAGTTTTTTCAAAAAACTTGCAGGTTGTAAGGCCCGGTCCGGCAGGTTGAGAACAGAGAAAAAGTTTTAATGAAGTTTTTCCAAAAACTTGCAGGTTGTAAGGCCTGGCCCGGCAGGTAGAGAACAAAGAAAAAGTTTAAATGAAGTTTTTCCAAAAACTTGCAGGTTGTAGGGCGGAGAGAAAAAGAGGGAGAGGATAGTTTATGTTTGCTGTTGCAATCGACGGTCCCGCCGGAGCGGGGAAGAGCAGTGTGGCCAAGGCTGCGGCCCAGGAACTGGGCTTTGTCTATGTGGACACCGGGGCCATTTACCGCACCATCGCCCTGTATGTGCTGCGCCAGGGGGTGGATCCCCACCAGGCTTCGGCGGTGGAGGCGTTGCTCCCCCAGGTACAGGTGAGCCTGGAATACACCCAGCAGGGGCAGAAAATGCTTTTAAACGGGGAGGACGTCACCGCTCTCATCCGCACGCCGGAGGTGTCCATGGCCACTTCGGCCTGCTCGGCCATTCCGGCGGTGCGGGCCTATCTGCTGCAGCTGCAGCGGGATTTGGCGGCGGAAAACAACGTGCTCATGGACGGCCGGGATATTGGCACTGTGGTGCTGCCCCATGCCCAGCTGAAGGTGTTCCTCACCGCCTCTCCGGAAGAGCGCGCCAGGCGGCGGGTGGCCCAGCTGGAAAAGGCAGGCCAGCAGGCGGACTATGCGTCCATTCTCCGGGACATACAGCAGCGGGACTACCAGGACTCCCACCGGGAAACCGCCCCGCTGCGCCCGGCGGAGGACGCGGTGCTGCTGGACAATTCCTCCTACACGTTTGAGGAATCCGTCCGGCGGCTGGTAGCTCTGGTGCGGGAACGGCTTTAAAGCAGAAACAAGTGGAATTGGTTGTGGGAAAAATCGTGTTGCATTTTAGTATCCATGGGAAGGGGTTACAGCCATGAGAAAAGCCAAGCGCAAGAGAGCGCTGTATCTGGTGGGACAGATTCTTTTGTGGTGGTATTTCCACCTGGTGTTCCGCATGAAGGTGGTGGGCGCGGAGAACGTGCCCAAAGAGGGGCCGGTGCTGCTGTGCAGCAACCATCTGGCCAAGCGGGATCCGGTGCTTTTGGGGCTCTCCCAAAGCCGGCAGGTGTTTTATATGGCCAAAGAGGAGCTGTTTCAAAACAAGTTCCTGGGAGGGCTGTTCCGAGCCCTGGGGGCTTTTCCGGTCAAACGGGGCACAGGGGGCACGGACGCCCTGGAGGAAGCGTACGCACTGCTGGGGGAAAACGGTGTGGTAGGCGTGTTTATTGAAGGGCACCGCTCCAAGGACGGGCGGCTGTTAAAACCCAAAACCGGGGCGGCGCTGCTGGCTTACAAGACCAAGGCCCCGGTGGTGCCTGTGTGCATTACCGCAGGGGATGGGTTTCGCCCCGGTCCCTTTAAAAAGACACTGATCCGCTTTGGCAAGCCTCTTTCCGCCCAGGAGCTGGCTATTGCCGACGAGTCCAGCATGCAGCTGCGCCGGGCCAGCCGCACCATTATGGCGCGGATTGCCGATCTGCGGGAGGAGTCCCTGCAAGACCTGGGGCTGCCCTCCCAGCGGGAGCCGGTCCCGGAGAAGGAGGCCGCCCATGAAGGTTGAGCTGGCCAAAAGCGCGGGCTTCTGCTTTGGGGTGGACCGGGCGGTGGCCGCTGTATACCGGCTGGTGGAAGAGGGGGAGAAGGCCGCCACCCTGGGGCCCATTATCCACAATCCCCAGGTGACGGAGGATTTGGCAAGCAAGGGCGTGGTGGTGGTGGACCGTCCGGAGGACACCCCTCCAGGCTACGTGCTGGTGATTCGATCCCACGGAGTGTCCCGGGAGGTGGAGGAAACCATAAGCGCCCTGGGGCTGCGCTGTGTGGACGCCACCTGTCCTTTTGTGAAAAAGATTCACCAGCGGGCAGAGCGCGCCGGGGAGGAGGGCCGGGTGTTTTTGCTGGCGGGCGACGCCTGCCATCCCGAGGTGCAAGGCATTGTGGGCCACTGCAAAGGGGAGAATTTTGTGGTGAAAAATCAAAAAGAATTAGTGGAATTGCTGGAAAAACATCCGGATTTCACCACCAGGCCCCTGGCATTTGCCGCCCAAACCACCTTTCACGGGGGAGAATGGGAAAAATGCTTGGAAACTCTGAAAAAACTATGTACAAACGCCGCAGTTTTTGCTACAATATGTAATGCGACTGCGAAACGGCAAAAAGAAGCAAAAGATCTGGCCCAGCGCTGCGACT
The DNA here is from genome assembly GCA_904374805.1 of uncultured Neglectibacter sp. Classification (GTDB taxonomy): domain Bacteria; phylum Bacillota; class Clostridia; order Oscillospirales; family Acutalibacteraceae; genus Acutalibacter; species Acutalibacter pullicola. Next base: position 54,414 of record CAJFEW010000009.1, on the reverse strand, counting down.
GTATGGTGGTGGTGGGGGGCAGGAACAGTTCAAACACGGCAAAGCTGCGCGATATTTGCGCAGAATACTGCGAGACGTACCTCATTGAAAGGGCGGACGAGCTGCCGGAGTTTTCGGCCGGTTTGAGCGTTGGCATCACTGCGGGAGCATCCACGCCCGCAAGCATTATAAAGGAGGTACTGGCTACCATGGCAGAAGTGACAAACAACGAACAAAATTTTGAGGAGATGCTTGAGGAATCCCTCAAAAACTTTAATACAGACGAGAAGGTGCACGGCGTCGTGGTGGGAATCTCCCCCACGGAAGTGTATGTGGACGTGGGCCGCAAGCAGGCTGGCTTTATTCCCGCCAACGAGCTTTCCAACGATCCCAACGCCAAGCCGGAGGATCTGGTGAAGATTGGCGATGAGATGGATCTGCTGATTATGAAGACCAACGACCAGGAAGGCACCATCATGCTCTCCAAGCGCCGCGTGGACGCTATGAAGGGCTGGGACGAGATCGGCGAGGCTATGGAGAACAACGAAGTCCTCACCGGCAAGGTCATCGAAGTGGTCAAGGGCGGCGTCATCGTCCTGTACAAGGCCATGCGCGTGTTTGTGCCCGCCTCTCAGGCCACCGCTTCCCGTGGGGAAGACCTGAACGAGCTCATGGGCCAAGAGGTGAAGTTCCGCATTATCGAGGTCAACCGTCAGCGCCGTCGGGCGGTGGGCTCCATCCGCAGCGTGCTCCGGGAGGAGCGCAAGGCTGCCCAGGAGAAGTTCTGGGAGCAGGTGGAAGAGGGCCAGCACTACACCGGCAAGGTCAAGTCTCTGACCAACTTCGGCGCCTTTGTGGACCTGGGCGGCGTAGACGGCATGGTGCACATTTCCGAGCTCTCCTGGAACCGGATCAAGCATCCCAGCGAAGTGCTGAAGGTGGGCGACACGGTGGAAGTGTATGTAAAGGGCCTGGATCGGGAGAACGGCAAGATCTCCCTGGGCTACAAGCGGCCTGAGGACAATCCCTGGGTCAAGCTGGAGCGGGAGTATCCCGTGGGCACCGTGTGTGACGCTAAGATTGTGGGCATGACCCAGTTTGGCGCTTTCGCCAGCGTGATTCCCGGCATCGACGGTTTGATTCACATCTCTCAGATCGCCGACCACCGGATTGAGAAGCCTCAGGATGTGCTGAAGATTGGCGACGAGGTGAAGGTGAAGATTACCGACATCGACTTCGAGCGCCATCGCGTGTCCCTGTCCATTCGCGCCCTGCTGGAAGAGCAGCAGAACGCAGCGGACGAGGCTGCTGCACAGGCTCCCGCAGAAGAAGTGGTGTACAGCACCTCTCAGAACGAGGAAGCCGCAGACGAAACACCTGCTGAGCAGGAGTAAGATTGAACGGGTAAGAAAAGCGGGGTAGTAGAGGGGGACGGCGCAGCCCGTCCCGGGGGCTCCGCGGGGCCGCATGGTTTGGCCCAGGGAGTCCCCGCGCCTCTCTGCCCTGTTTTGCTTGGGCTTCCTTAGGAGAACGGCCCTGTTCGAAGGAGGAGCGCCCAGACCGGCAGAAAAAACAAGGCCCGCCCTGTGCCCAGGGCGGGCCAACTGGAGGAAAGACACCCATGAAGCGAGTAAAAAAACCTGTGTTTTTTGTAGTGCTGCTTCTCATTGTGGCCCTGGTGTACACGTCCTTCTTCGGCGTGTACGGCCAGAACGGCGACTTTAAGGAGACCTACATAAAAGGCGCTGGGGACATCCGTTGGGGCATTGATATCCGGGGCGGCGTAGAGGCCACCTTCAGCCCGGCAGACGGGGTGGAGGCCACCACCGAGCAGCTCAATGCCGCCAAAGAGATCATCGAAACCCGGATGGTGTCCAACAGCATCACCGATTACGAAATCTACACCGACCCAACCAACAACCGGATCATCGTCCGGTTCCCCTGGCGCAGCGACGAGGAGAATTTTGACCCTGAGGAGGCAATCAACGAGCTGGCTGCCACGGCCCAGCTCACCTTCCGGGAGGGCAAGGAGTACGAATCCACCGAGTACGGCGAGGACGGCAATATTGTATACCGCACCCCCTCTGGCACCACCGCTGAGAACGTGATCCTGGAGGGTTCCGATGTGGTGAGCGCTACCCCCGCTATGACCCAGGACGAGTCCACCGGCGAATATCAGTATGTGGTCAGCCTGCAGCTTTCAGAGGAAGGAAAGGAAAAGTTTGCCGAGGCCACAGAGCGTCTGGTGGGGCAGACCATCTCCATCTGGATGGACGACGTGATGATCTCCTACCCCACGGTAAATGAGGCCATCACCAACGGCGAGTGCTCCATCACCGGGGACTTCACCAGCGAAGAGGCCACCCAGCTGGCCAACCAAATTCAGGCCGGCGCCCTGCCCTTTGCCCTGCAGGTGAGCTCCTTCAGCTCCATGCCGCCCACGTTGGGCACCCAGGCGCTCAATGCCATGATGCTGGCGGGCATCATCGCCTTTGTGGTGATCTCTGTTTTGATGATTGGGATTTTCCGGCTGCCCGGCGTGGTGGCTGTGATCAGCCTGGCCGGTCAGGTGGGCCTGTGTATTGCGGCTATTTCCGGTTACTTCCCCTTCATCAACTCCTACACCACCACCCTGCCTGGCTTGGCGGGCATTGTGCTCTCCATCGGCATGGGCGTGGACGCCAACGTGATTTCCGCCAGCCGCATTCGGGAGGAGCTGCGCAACGGCAAGACCCTGGACGGCGCCTTGAAGCTGGGCTTCTCCGAGAGCTTCTGGGCCATCTTCGACGGCAACATCACCACCCTGATTGTGGCTGTGATGCTCATGGGTGTGTTTGGGCCCAGCAACATTTTGTCCATCATCTTCGGCGAGTCCACCACCGGCGCTATTTTCTCCTTTGGCTTTACCCTGCTGGTGGGCATTATCGGCAACTTCATCATGGGCATGACGGCCACCCGCCTGATGACCCTCTCTCTGGCCGGCTTCAAAGGCCTGCATAAAAAATGGCTGTTTGGAGGTGCTCGCGGCGATGAATGAGAAAACATACCGGTTCCATTTTTATCAGAATAAAAAGATCTATTTCACCATTTCCATTGTGCTGCTGGTGGTGGGGATCCTGGCCAGCATTGTGGTCGGCCCCAAGCTGGATATCCAGTTTGCCGGCGGCTCTATGATCCTTTACTCCGTGGACGGCGGCCAGGTGGATGCCAGCGGCGTGGAAAGCGCTGTGACAGAGGCCGTGGGACGGGATTGCGAGGTCTCCATCAGCCAGGATATCACCACCGGCGGCGAGCAGGTGACGGTGTCCTTCTCCGGCAACCAGGCCATGACCCCTGAGGAGCAGACCCATGTGACGGAGACTCTGCAGAGCACCTACTCCGATTTGACCTTTGAGCTGCTCTCCTCCAGCTCGGTGGAGGCCAGCATGGGCGCCCGGTTCTTCCAAAAGTGCCTGGTGTGCTTTGTGATTACCGCCGTGTTCCTGCTTTTGTACATCACTCTGCGGTTCCGGAAGATCGGCGGCCTTTCCGCCGGTGTCACCGCTGTGATCGCCCTGATGCACGACGTGCTTATTGCCTTCTGTGTGTTTGTGGTGTGCGGGCTGGACATTGACGATGTGTTCATCGCCGTGATCCTGACCATTTTGGGCTACTCCTTGAACGCCACCATCGTGGTGTACGACCGGGTTCGGGAAAATCGCCGGAAGCTGGGGCCTAAGGTGGGCTACGATGAGATTTTGAATCTGAGCCTGAACCAGACTTTGGGCCGCACAGTGCTCACTTCCCTGTGCACGTTCCTGTCTCTGGTGGTGGTGCTGATTGTTGCCTTGATCTTCAACATCGAGACGGTGGTGTCCTTTGCATTGCCCATGATGGCAGGCGTGGCAGCCGGCTGTTTCTCCAGCCAGTGCATTGCCCCCAACCTGTTCTGCCTGTGGCAGATCCACAAGCGCAATAAGTTGGACGCTGCCAGACGGAAGGCGTAAGGGAATTCCATGTGCTCTTGGGAGAGCACGGTTCCCGGTAGTAAGAGCAAAAAGCCGCGAGGGAGATTCCCCCGCGGTTTTTGTTTGCGGAGAGGAGCGCACTGTTGTGAAACAATCCTTCTACTTGATCACCGGGGTGATGGCCTCGGGAAAATCCACGACAGCTCAAGCGCTGGCGGAGCGGCTGCCCCGCTGCGTTCACCTGCGGGGCGATGTGTTTCGCCGGATGATCGTCACCGGCCGGGTGGAGATGGCCGACCCGCCTGACCCAGAGGCCCTGCAGCAGCTGCGTCTTCGCTATCGGCTGGCAGCCCAGGCAGCCCGGGGCTATTGGGAGGCCGGTTTTTCGGTGGTGCTGCAAGACAACTACTATGGGCAAGATTTGTTGGAAATTTTGGCACAGCTGGAGGGCATCCCCGTGCGGGTGGTGGTGCTTTGCCCCACCCAGGAGGCGGTCCAGGCCCGAGAGGCGTCCCGGAGCAAAACGGGCTATGTGGGGTTTGCGCCCGGCCCCTTGCTGCAGGCGTTTCGACGGGAAACGCCGCGGCTGGGGTATTGGCTGGACAATTCCGCCCTGACGGTGGAGGAGTCCGTGGAGAAAATTCTGGGCTCTTTTCCTGCATAGGAAACGGGGAAACGGTGAAAGCTAGAGGCAAACCCAGGAAAGGATGTTGCCCCATGAAGTCCAAGGAGACGCCCTCTTTTTCCCAGAGCCCGTACCACGAACACGATCCCCTTCCTGCGGGGCTGCTGCCGGAGGATCCGGCTGTGGCCTCCGCCAACGAATGCACCGGATTGCAGGTCACGCCCCCGGTGGATGAAGCCCAGCAGGCGGCTTACCAGGAGCTGTTTCCCATGGCCATCCCCCGCCGGGAGCCCGGGACACCGGTCCCGTCCAAAAGCTGCCCCGGCAGGGGGAACCGACCGGAAAAGCGTCAATAAAGCGAGAAAGGGCTGCCGTCGATCACACGGCGGCCCCTTTCTTTTTGGGGAACGGGCTGGGCAAATAGGAAAACTTATGCTATAATAGGGGAAATTCCAGAATAATTCTGGGGAAAATCCCCAAGAGAAAGGATGTTGCTTGGTATGGAGACGATGCAGATACGGTGGCTGGGACATTCCTGTTTTGCCATCACCTGTCAGGAGTACACGGTGGTGGTGGACCCCTTTGCGCCGGGCAGTGTTCCCGGATATGCAGACATTCAGGAGACGGCGGATCAGGTGCTCTGCAGCCATGAGCACCACGACCACAACTACCGGGCGGGGGTGACCCTGCGCCAGGACGGCCGGGTCAATCCCTTTACCATCACCTCGCTGCCCTCTTTTCACGACGATTGCGGCGGGGAGAAGCGGGGCCCCAACACCATCCACCTGCTGGAGGCCGGAGGCTTGCGGGTGGCCCATCTGGGGGATCTGGGCGCTCTGCCTGCCCCAGAGGTGGTGGAGCAGCTGCAAAACCTGGACGCGGTGCTGGTGCCGGTAGGCGGCTTTTACACCGTGGGTCCCCAGGAGGCCTGGGAGGTGGTGCAGGCCCTGTCCCCCCGGGTGATTGTCCCCATGCATTACAGCACGGACACGTTCGGCTACGATGTGTTGGCGCCGGTGGAGGACTTTTTGGATTTGGGCGGCCGCTGGGTCCGGTACGACACGGACACCCTGGAGATCCATCCGGGCATGAGCCGTCACACGGCCTTGCTCACCTATGGGGGAGCCAAGGACTAAAAGCGCCCTTTACAAAGGCTGAAAGCCAAAGTAGGCCAGCAGCCCGTCGTAAATGCCCTGGGCAAAGGCGGGCTGCTGGTCTCGCAGCTTCAGGGCGTCGCCGCCGTTGGTCAGATAGGCCAGTTCCACCAAAATGGCGGGCATGGTGGTTCGCCGCAGCACATACAGGCTGGGGTTGAGACGGACGCCGTTGTCCCGGGTGCCCACGGCGTCTACAATGCCTGTGAGCACATGCTGGGCCAACCAATAGGCCTGGGTGTTCTGCCGGTAGACGTACACCTCTGTGCCGTGGATGGCTGGGTTGGTGTTGGCGTTGCAGTGAATGCTGACAAAGTAATTGGCCGGCCAGGCATTTGCCAGCTGCACCCGGCGCTGGAGGCTGGTGGCGTTGCTGGTGCCCAACACTTCCGTGGGGGTGGTGCGGGAGACCCGGGCTGTAAAGCGGGGATCCCCGTTGAGCAGGCGGGCCAGCTCCATGCCCACCTCGTAGTTGACGTCCTGCTCCCGCAGGCCAAAGCCCTCAGCCCCGGCGTTGACCCCTTGGGGGTTATGTCCTTGGTCAATAAAAATGCGGATTGGCAAAATCTCCGCCTCCTTATGGCGTTTATTGCATCCTATTCTCCGGTGGGGAAGCTGGTGCACAGCCCCTTGCAAAAAAATTTCAGCCGGCGCATTTTTTAATGTTCTTTTAATTTGGGCACGGTATGCTTAAGACAACAAAAGGCAAGGCCTCTTGCCTGTGGTGCAACCCATCCCAAAGAAAAGGAGCGAAACGCTGTGAAAGAGAAAATTTTGAGCAAGATCAACCCGAAGATTGTGGTGCCCATCGCTGTGGGCGCAGTGTTGGCCGTGGTGGGGATCACCGCCCTGGCGGTGTCCCTGTTGGGCCGGGGCGGTTCTGTGAACCAGGCCCAGGCCACGGAGATCGCCCTGGCCCACGCGGGGGTGGCTCAGGAGGACACCACCTCTCTCTCCGTCAGAGAGGACGAGGAAGAGGACCGGCAGGTCTATGAGATTGAATTCTCCACCCAGGATACGGCGTATCACTACGACGTGGCCCGGAATAACGGAGAGATTGTCAACTATAACTACGACAAAAACGGGACCGCCCCTGTGGGGGCCAGCGGCGGCAGCTCTTCCAGCGGTACAGAAACTCAGGAGGAGCAGGCGGTGCAAGCCGAAATAGACAAGGCTCAGCAAGACCAGAGCGCTGCCGAGAGCCAAGCCCAAGCCGTGGAAGACGCCATCGACGAGGAGTCGGCCAAGACCATCGCCCTGGAGCACGCCGGTGTGAAGGAGGCCAGTTTTCACCGGGTGGAGCTGGACACGGAAGACGGCCGGGAGGTCTATGAGGTAGAGTTCTACACAGGGAACACAGAGTACGATTACACCATCGCCCGGGACACCGGGGAGATTCTCTCCTACGATTCCGACATCGAGGGCTGGGGCGTAGGCAACGGCCAGGGCAATGGAAACGGTAATGGCAATGGCAACGGGAACGGCCAGCAAAACGGCAAAGGGAACAGTGTCTCCTCCTCTGTCTCCGGCCCCATCACCCTGGAGGAGGCAGTGCAGCTGGTGCTGGACCGGGTGCCGGGGGCCTCTTCCGAGGACGTGCGCATCGAGCAGGACCGGGACGACGGCCGGGATATGTACGAGGGCGAAGTGTACTGCAACCGCACGGAACACGAGTTCACCATCGACGCTTCCACCGGGGATTTCATTGAGTGGAGCGTGGACTACCAAGAGTAAAGAGAAAAAAGCCCAGGGCAGCGCCAGCGGCGGCGCTGCCCTTTTGAGGGAAAGGAGGACCCTATGCGGATCCTGGTGGCGGAGGACGAACGGGATTTAAACCAGCTGCTGAAACGCCGCCTGAAAGAGGCGGGCTACAGTGTGGACACCTGCTTCGACGGGGAAGAGGTGGAGGACTACCTGCTGGGGGCGGAGTACGACGTGGTGGTGCTGGACATTATGATGCCCAAAAAGAGCGGCCTGCAGGTGCTGCAGGAGCTGCGGCGCCAAGGGAACACCGTGCCGGTTTTGCTGCTCACCGCCCGGGACAGCATCGAGGACCGGGTGGCGGGCCTGGACGCCGGGGCGGACGACTATTTGATCAAGCCCTTTGCCTTCGAGGAGCTGCTGGCCCGGCTGCGGGTGCTGCTGCGCAAGCCCCAGGGGGAAAAGACCAGCGTGCTCCAGGTGGGGGAGCTGGAACTCCGCCAGGATACCCGCCAGGTGTTCCGCGCCGGGGAGGAGGTGCGGCTTTCCTCCAAGGAGTTCTCCCTGCTCCGGTACATGATGCAGAACGCAGGTATTGTGCTCAGCCGGGACAAGTTGGAGCAGCATGTGTGGGACTACGACTTTTCCGGGGGCTCCAACGTGATTGACGTATACATCCGCTATCTGCGCAAGAAACTGGACGAGGGCCGGCCGGTGAAATACATCCACACAGTGCGGGGCCACGGCTATGTGCTCCGGGAGGAACGGGCATGAAGCGGCTTTCTTTAAAGAGCCGGCTGGTGCTGCTGCACACGGGCCTGATGACCTTGGTGGTGTGCCTGGTGCTGGGAGTGCTGTTCTCCGCCGGGAGCCAGGAGATTTTGGCCAATGTCCAGGGCACCCTGGAGGAGCGGGTGTCGGAGTCCATCCACCAGGTGGAGTACCGGCAGGGCCGGCTGGAATTCGATTCCGATCTGCTGGACTTGGAGGGCGGCGTGTACCTTTCGGTGTATGAGCCGGGGGAATCTTCCCTGCTGTATGGGCGGCTGCCCTATGGGTTTGCCTACAACCTGCCCTTTTCCGACGGAGAGCTCCGTTCTGTGGCCACGGAGGAAGCGCAATTTTACGTGCTGGACTGGGAATTTTCCGTGGATGGCTACGGGGATTTGCTGCTGCGGGGGGTGGTCTCCCTGTCCGACGCAGAGCGGGACTTCCGCTTCTTGGTGCGGGTGGCGCTGATCCTCTTGCCGGTGCTGCTGGTGTTGACGGCGGTGTGCGGGTACTGGATCAGCAGGCGGGCCCTGCGGCCCGTGGCCCAAATCACCCAGACGGTGCGCAACATTCAGCGGGAGAAAGACCTGTCCAAGCGGGTGCATCTGGGCCAGGGCCGGGATGAAATCTACACCTTGGCCCAAACCTTTGACCAGCTGCTGGACCAGCTGGAGGCCGGCTTTCAGCGGGAAAAGCAGTTCACCAGCGACGCAGCCCACGAGCTGCGCACCCCTCTGACGGTGGCCTTGATGCAGTGCGAAGAGCTCCTGGCCCGGGAGGACCTGTCCCAGGAGGCCCGCCAGCAGGTGGAGGTAATCCGCCGGAAGGTGGACTCCATGGCGGGGATGGTTTCCCAGCTGCTGCTGCTTTCCCGGGCGGACCAGGGCCGGGCCCAGCTGCACTGGGAGGACTTGGATCTTTCGGAGCTCAGCACGCTGGAGGCAGAGGAGTTCTCCGAAGTGGCGGCCCGGCGGGGCATGACGCTGCACGCAGACATCCAGCCGGGCATTTGGGTGCGGGGAGACCAAACGTTGCTGCTGCGGCTTTGGAGCAACCTGCTGCAGAACGCGGTGACCTACGGCAGAGAGAACGGCGGCATCTGGATGGGCCTGCAGGCCCGGGAGGGGAAGATTGTGCTGCAGGTGCAGGACGACGGCCCGGGCATCGCCCCGGAGCACCTGGAAAAAATCTGGGACCGGTTCTACCAAGCGGACCCTGCCCGCAGCGGGGACAGCAGCGGCCTGGGACTCTCCATGGTGCGGTGGATTGCCCAAGCCCACGGAGGAACGGCCCGGGTGGAAAGCCAACTGGGGCAGGGCGCTGTTTTTACTGTGGAACTGCCGGAAAAAGAAGAAAACTTGTGACGCAGAAGGCGCCGGGGCAGAGAACCCCGGCGCCTTTTCGGTTTTGCAGCCGGGAGAAAGGTTCTGAAAACTAGCAGTGAGGAACGAGTTGCCCCTGTTTCTGGGGGATGGAGAGGGCGGCTTTCCCCCGGTTGAGGAGCTGAGCAGGAGGTCCAAATTGTAAATAAACTGTGGCTTTCCTTGCAATGCCGTAGGCCCCCGTGGTATAATAAACAAGAATATGCGCCGCAGCTGTGCGGCTGGAACCTGGAATGCAAAGGGACAGCCTCCCTTTCGGAAAGGCAGAATTATGGCGAATCGTATTTTGACAAAACTGTTTGGCAATTACAGCAAGCGGGAATTAAAGCGCGTGCAGCCCCTGGTGGATCAGGTGCTGGCTTTGGAAGACACCTATAAACAGATGAGCGACCAGGAGCTGAAGGCTCAGACCGGCGCTCTGAAAGAGCGGCTGGCCCAGGGGGCTTCCCTGGATGACATCCTCACCGAAGCGTTTGCCGCCTGCCGGGAGGCCATGGCTCGAGTGCTGTCCATCCGGCTGTTCCCTGTGCAGGTGCAGGGCGGCGTCATCCTGCACCAGGGCCGTATTGCCGAGATGAAAACCGGTGAGGGCAAAACCTTCACCTTGGCTTTGCCCGCCTACCTGAACGCTTTGACGGGCAAGGGCGTCCACATTGTCACCGTCAACGAGTACCTGGCCAAGTACCAGGGCGAGATGATGGCCCGGGTGTTCAACTTTATGGGGCTGACTGTGGGCCTGGCTTTGACCGGCATGAGCTCTAAGGAGAAAAAGGCGGCCTACGCCTGCGATATCACCTACGGCACCAACAACGAAATGGGCTTTGACTACCTGCGGGACAACATGGTCACCTATAAGGAGAACAAGGTCCAGCGGGGCCATGCCTACGCCATTGTGGACGAGGTGGACTCCATCTTGATCGACGAGGCCCGCACCCCTCTGATCATTTCCGGCCAGGGGGCCAAGGCGGACGACTTGTACGGCCGGGCCAATGCCTTTGCCCGCTCCCTGAAGCCCATTCGGGTGAAGGAGACCGATGAAAAGGAAGACAACGACGAGCTGTACAAGGAGTACGACTACATCATCAACGAGAAGCGGAAGACTTGCTCCTTGACCCGCCAGGGCGTGAAAAAGGCGGAGGCCTTTTTCGGCATTGACAACTTGACCGACCCGGACAACATCAAGATTCAGCACCACGTGAACCAGGCCATCCGGGCCTGGGGCATTATGCACCGGGATCAGGACTATGTGGTCAAAGACGGGGAAGTCATCATTGTGGATGAGTTCACCGGCCGTTTGATGTACGGCCGCCGCTACAACGAGGGCCTGCACCAGGCCATTGAGGCCAAGGAAGGGGTAGAGGTGGCGCGGGAGAGCCGCACTTTGGCCACCATCACCTTCCAGAACTACTTCCGCCTGTATGACAAGCTCTCCGGCATGACCGGTACCGCCATGACCGAGCAGGAGGAGTTCTCCGAAATCTACAAGCTGGACGTGGTGGAGATTCCCACCAACCGGCCCATGATCCGGGAGGATTGCCCCGACGTGGTCTACAAGACCCAGCAGGCCAAGTTCCAAGCGGTCATCGACGACATTGTGGAGCACCATGAGAAGGGGCAGCCTGTGCTGGTGGGCACCATCACCATTGAAAAGAGCGAAATGCTCTCCAAAATGCTCCGGGCCCGGGGTGTGAAGCACCAGGTGCTCAACGCCAAGTTCCACGAGAAAGAGGCCCAGATTGTGGCCCAGGCCGGCCGCAAAGGCGCTGTGACCATCGCTACCAACATGGCCGGCCGCGGCACGGACATTCTGCTGGGCGGCAACGCGGAGTTTATGGCCAAGGCGGAAATGCGCAAAATGGGCTTCAGCGAGGAGCTGCTGGTGGAGGCCACCGCCTACAGCCACACAGAGGACGAAGCCATCCTGGAGGCCCGCAAGACCTTCGGGGAACTGAACCAGAAATACAAAGAGGAGATCGCTCCGGAAGCCGAAGAGGTCCGCCGGCTGGGGGGCCTGTACATCATCGGCACAGAGCGCCACGAGTCCCGACGGATTGACAACCAGCTGCGGGGCCGTGCCGGCCGCCAAGGGGATCCGGGCAAAAGCCGGTTCTACATCTCCCTGGAGGACGACTTGATGCGTCTGTTCGGCGGCGAGCGGATTCAAAACCTGATGGACCGGCTGAAGATCGACGACGACACCCCCATTGAGGCCAGCATGGTGTCCGGGTCCATTGAAAGCGCCCAGCGGAAGGTGGAGAGCCGCAACTTTGCCATTCGGAAGAACGTACTCCAGTACGACGAAGTGATGAACAGCCAGCGGCAGATTATCTACAGCCAGCGGGATCAGGTTCTCAATGGAGAGAACATGAAGGAGCAGATCCAGAAGATGATTCACGAGGCTGTGGCCAGCAACGTGAAACAGTACCTGCCGGACAATGTGCCCCACGAGGAGTGGGATCTGCTGGGCCTGCGGGAACACTATATGGGCTGGCTGATCGGCGAGGAAGACCTGCGTTTCTCCCCCTCGGAGTATGAGGACCTGGAGCCGGAGCATGTGACCCAGGAGTTGCAGAAGCGGGCCGACGAGCTCTACGAGAAGAAGGAAGAGGAGTTCACCCCGCCCATTATGCGGGAAGTGGAGCGCGTGGTGCTGCTGCGCAATGTGGACCAGGAGTGGATGGACCACATCGACGCCATGGAGCAGCTGCAGGACGGCATCCGCCTGCGGGCCTATGCCCAGCAGGACCCGGTGGTGGAATACCGGCTGGAAGGCTTCGACATGTTCGACAGCATGATTGCGGCGATCCGGGAGAATACGGCCAAGATGATCTTGACCGTGCGCCTGCGCAAGAAAGAAGCGCCCCAGCGGGAGCAGGTGGCCAAGGAGACCAAGGCCGGCACCGCCTCGGAAGAGCCCGCCAAAAAGCAGCCGGTGCGCAAGCAGCAAAAGCCGGGCCGCAACGATCCCTGCCCCTGCGGCAGCGGGCTGAAGTATAAAAAGTGCTGCGGCCGTAACGAATGAGTCCGGGAACAAGGAGGGGGAATTTTATGACAGCACGCAAGAAAAGTGTTCTAGGCGCGGTGGCCCTCTGCCTGAGCCTGCTGCTGGGCGGGTGTTCCCTGCCGGGGACAAGCTTTGCAGACTACGACGTGTCCGGCTACTTCCAGGCCCTGTTTGACAGCTGCTACAAAGGGGAAAACGAGGACTATATGGCGGTGGCCGGCACCAATGAGGCTGGCGCCCAGCAGAACAATGTGACCACAGTGGAAAATGCAGCGGTGAACTTCTGCAACACCTACGGCTTGAGCCCCAGCGACAGCCAGCTGGGCCAGCTGGAGGAAGTGATGCGCCAGGCGTTCCTCTCCGCCAGCTATGTGGTGAAGGACGAGGAAAAGGTGGAGAGCGGCTACTACCTGGAGGTGGAGATTGACCCCATTGTCAATTTCCAGAATTTAGAGGACACCATCTCCCAGCTGCGGGAAGAGGCGGAGCAGGAGGCCACCCAGGCCAACTCCTCTTCCAGGGAGGAGAGCAGCGCCGACGAGGAGAGCGGGGACGGCTATGATTATGGCTACGACGATGGCTACGGCGACTCCCAGGACACCACGGAGGAGGACGTATCCTCTTCCGCGCTGGAGGAGGACACGGAGCCGGTGGCGGCCAACACCTTGTTTGTGGATAAGGTGATCGCCTACTGCCAGGGCCAGCTGAACGCGCTGCAGCACAGCGGCACGGCCGTGACCATCTCTCTGGATATCCGCCAGACCAGCGAAGGAGAGCTGCAGCTGGACACCAACCAGCTGGACACTATCGATCGAACGGTGCTTCCGTTCCACAGCTGAGAAAGGAGTAAAGCGGGGCGGACTGGTTCCGCCCTGTTTTGCAAAAGAGAAGAGGAAACCACATAATCCGCCGGTTTTTTTCTCACACTAGGCCCGGGGGCCGGAGCAGCTCTGCTTTCTGTCTAGGCCCTGTGCAAGGCCCGGCGGCTGGTTTTCCGCCTATGCAAACGCCGGCAGCCCGGCGAGAAAGGGGATTGTGCCCAATGGAAGAAGAAAAGAAACTGTGCGTCAGCGCTCTGTATGACTTGTGCCACACGGCGGCGGCGCCTTTGCTGGAGACCGTGGAATATCCCTGGGAGGCTCTGCCAAAAATCGGCGCCTTTATCCGGGAGCTGGGGCAGAACCTCCCCCAGGAGGAGTACGACCACCCCCAGGAAGAGGTGTGGATCCACAAAACCGCCAAAATTTACCCCAACAACTTTATTGCAGGGCCCTGCATCATCGGGCCGGAGACCGAGGTGCGCCCCGGGGCCTTTATCCGGGGCAACGCCCTGGTGGGGGCCCACTGCGTGGTGGGCAACTCCACGGAGCTGAAAAATGTGATTCTCTTTGACAATGTCCAGGTGCCCCACTACAACTATGTGGGCGACTCCATTTTGGGCTACAAGTCCCACATGGGCGCTGGCGCCCTGACCTCCAACGTGAAGCAGGACAAGTCCCCGGTGACCGTGCGGGCTGGGTTCCGCCGGCTGGAAACCGGCCTGAAGAAGTTTGGCGCCATGCTGGGGGACCATGTGGAAGTGGGCTGCAACAGCGTGCTGAATCCCGGCACGGTGGTGGGCAGGAATTCCCGGGTGTATCCCCTCTCTATGGTGCGGGGATTTGTGCCCGGCGGGATGATCCACAAAAACAACGGGGAAATTGTGCCCTTGCGGGAAGAGGGCTGAAGCCGGGAATCCAGGTTTTGGGAAAGGGGATGAGCATTTGGAAATGATCGTGGAGTTTCTCCAGTCGGGACTGCTGCCCACAGTTTTGCTGCTGGTGCGGGCTGTGGTTCCCCTGCTGGCTTTGTATGTGGTGTGGCGGTGTTACACCTCCTTTAAAAAAGGCCAGCGCCGCCGGGATCCGGTGATCATGCTGTGGGACGAGGCCTCCGGCACCCGGTTTCCCGTACTGTATTGGGAAAATTCCATTGGCCGCAGCAAAAGCTGCGACATTTACCTGCCGGACCCCTCTGCCAGCCGGGACCATGCGGTGCTGCTGCGCCGGGACGAGGGTTGGTTTATCTGCGACACGGGGTCCAAGTCCGGGGTTCAGGTCAATGGGCGGACAATTGAGGGAAGAAAACTGGTGAACATCGGGGACCGGATCACCATGGGCGCCACCACCTTGACCATGTGGAATACGGACGCCCAGCCCCGAGAGCACCGGCGGGCTTTTACCGGGTTTTCCAAAGAGGCTGCCTCTCCCCTAAAACTGATGCTGACCGCCTCTTTTACCCTGCTGCTGGTGGCCCTGCAGGGCCTTTGCATGAACGGGGAGCTTCACCCGGAGCAGCTGATCCCCTTTGGGGCCGTGCTGGTTATGGGCTGGGGCTTATACATTTTTTCGGTGGGCATCCTTCACCGGGTCAGCTTTGAAATTGAGACAGTGGCCTTTCTCCTGTCGGGAATCGGCATCCAGCTGTTGGCAGCTTTTGACCTGTCGGGCATTGTCACGCAGCTGGCCGCCATGCTGCTGGGGATTTTGCTGTTTTGCGCCATGATCTGGTTTATGAACGATATGGACCGGGTGGCCAAATGCCGGCTGTGGATTGGCCTGGTTGCCATTTTGCTGTTGGTGGCCACGTTGGTGCTGGGCACCAACACCTACGGCTCCACCAACTGGATCCGCATTGGCCCCCTGAGCATGCAGCCTTCGGAGTTTGTGAAGATCGCCTTCATCTTTGTGGGCACCTCCACCTTGGACCGCCTGCAGACCAAGAAGAACATCGGCGAGTTTCTGATCTTTGCAGGGGCCTGTATTGGCCTGCTGGCGTTGATGCCGGACTTTGGCATGGCGCTGATCCTGTTTGCCACCTTCTTGATCATCGCCTTTATGCGTTCCGGCAGCGTGCGCACCATCGCCTTGGTGTTGGCGGGCGCGGTGCTGGCGGTGTTTGTGGTGCTTACGGTGAAACCCTACGTGCTGGACCGCTTTATGGGCTGGGGGCACGTGTGGGAACACATCAACGACAACCTGGGTTACTCCCAAACCCGCACCCTCACCTACCTGGCCAGCGGCGGATTTTTTGGAGTGGGCCTGGGGAACAGCTACTTGGCCTCGGTCTTTGCCGCGGACAGCGACCTGGTGTTCGGCCTGCTCTGTGAGGAGCAGGGGCTGCTGCTGGGGCTGGTGATTCTGCTGGCCTTTGTGCTGTGGGTGTTCTACGCTCGCAGCGATGTGACAAGAAGCCGCTCCACCTTTTTCTCCATTGCCGCCTGTGCCGCCGCAGGGATGCTCCTGTTCCAAGCGGCGCTGAACGTGTTCGGGGCTACGGATGTGCTGCCTATGACCGGCGTCACCCTGCCCTTTATCAGCTCCGGCGGCTCCAGCCTGATCTCTGTCTGGGGCATGATGGCCTTTTTAAAGGCCAGCGACGAGCGCACCTATGCCGCCCGCCGGGCCTCTCGCCGCAGCATGCGGGAACCCAGCCCCCCTCCCCCAAGCAGGCCTCCCCAGCGGGCGCCCCAGAGCGTCCCTTACCGCCCGCAGGAGGCGCCATCCAGCCGGAGAGGGCCGTCCCCTGCCGCGCCGCAGCGAACGCCGGCGGGGAATGCCCCGCCCCGGGGCGGGGCCCACGCCCGCAAGCCCGGGGGACGCCACGCCAGAAAGGAGGTTTGACCCATGCGCACCACAGGATTTCGCTCCATGGTACTGTACCTTTTACTGGCCGCCTTTTTGGGCGGGCTGGGTTACCTGCTGGTCAACGTTGTCCTCCATGGAGGGCAGTGGGCTATGCAGCCCTATAACGGCCATGTGTACGCAGGCAATTCCACGGTGACCTTGGGAGATATTTCCGACCGGGACGGCAACGTGCTGGCCACCACCCAGGACGGCACGCGGATCTACAGCTCGGATGAAACCGTGCGCCGGTCCCTGCTGCACACTGTAGGGGACACGGCCGGCTACATCAGCACCAGCGTGCAATATACCATGCGCAGCCGCTTGTCCGGCTACAACATTGTCACCGGCCTCAACGACACGTTCTTCAACCGTCTGGGCAGCGATATTGCCCTGACGGTGGACCAAGCTGCCTGTGTGGCTGCCTACAACGCTTTGGGAGGAAAGAACGGGGCGGTGCTGGTCTACAATTACAAGACGGGGGAGATCCTCTGCAAGGTTAGCGCCCCCACTTTTGACCCGGCCAACGTGCCCGAAGACATCGAAACCAACGAGGCCTACAAGGGGGCCTATTTGGATAACACCCTCTCCGGCAGCTTTACGCCTGGCTCCATCTTTAAAATTGTCACGGTTGCCGCCGCTATGGAGCAATACCCGGACACCTGGAGCTCTTTGACCTACGATTGCCAGGGCGCCATAGAGATGGCGGGCAGCGATATCACCTGCCTGGGCGGCCACGCCCATGGCACCCAGGATATGGCGGCGGCTTTGGGAAATTCCTGCAACGTGTACTTTGCCCAGTTGGCCAACGACCTGGGGGCGGAAGCGCTGCAGAAAAAAGCGGAGGAGATGGGCTTTAACACCCAGCTGGAGTTTGGCACCATCCCCATTGCGGAGAGCACCATCGACCTGACGGACGTGAATGCCAACCAGCTGGGGTGGGCCGGCGTAGGCCAGCATACCGTGTTGACCAACCCCTACCACATGATGGTGCTCATGGGGGCCATTGCCAACGGGGGCAGCTATGTGGAACCCCGCCTCACCCAAGACGCCAACCTGTTGGGCAGCCTTTCCAGTGGGGGCCGGGCGTTGGTCACCTCCACAGAGGCGCAAAATCTGAAAACCCTGCTGCGGGGCAACGTGGAGAACTACTACGGCGATTGGCTGTTCCCCTCCGGTTGGAACGTGTGCGCCAAAACCGGCACCGGTGAAGTGGGGGAGGGAAAAGGTCCCAACTGCTGGATGGTGGGATTCTGCGACTCCCAACAGGCTCCCTATGCCTTTGCCGTGGTGGTGGAGGACGGTTCCGGCGGCATTGAAACAGCCGGCAGTGTGGCCAGTGCTGTTTTGAATGCCCTTGCAAGCTGAAAAGGAAAAGCGCTCCCCGGCAGGAGCGCTTTTCCTTTTTCCCCAGGCCGGGGTGCGTGACCGCACAGGACATATCGCGCTTTGGGGCGGCGGCTAAACGCCGCGCCTGTGCCGTAGGCCACCTGGCGTGCGCGCCTGCTGGCGGAGGTCTCGTTTCTGTACTTGAGTGGAAACATACAAGCGTGAGGGGAAGGCACATGTGTCTGTGCGCCTGACGGCGGGGAAGAGTTGCCTATTCTTGAAACTCGTTGCGGGGGAGGCCTCCCCCGCTCCCCCCGGAGGGGGCTGCGCCTCCTTCCATCCCCTCTAAGGGGGCTCTGCCCCCTGGACCCCCGAAGGGGGGGAAGTATCCCCCCTACCCCCCTCTTACGGGCCGGGTGCGTGACCGCACGGGACAATTCGCGTTTTGGGGCGGCGGCTAAACGCCGCGCCTGCTGGCGGGGAGGAGTTGTCCACTCTTCAAACTCGTTGCGGGGGAGGCCTCCCCCGCTCCCCCCGGGAGGGGGCTGCGCCCCCTTCCATCCCCTCTAAGGGGGCTCTGCCCCCTGGACCCCCGAACGGGGGGAAGTTTCCCCCCTACCCCCCTCTTAAGGACCGAGACTCTGCCAAGAGTAAAGGCCAAAACAAGGCAACAACGCGGGCAGAAAAATCATCGATCCCCACCAAGGTTCGCCGCCCTAAAGCGGCGTGCGCGGCGCAAAGTTCTTTGCCAAGCTTTCTTCCAAGAAAGCGGGGGTGCGTGGCCGCACAGGACGAGCCGCCTTCTTGCCTGCGGCAAGGGCGGAAAGCGCCATACTGCAGCTAGACGGAAACACGCGAACGCGAGGAAACGATACACACGCCCGAGCGTTAGCGAGCGGCCCAAAGCGCGACGCAAAGTTCTTTGCCAAGCTTTCTTTCAAGAAAGCGGGGGGGGAGAGGAGTGTTACAGGGGCAGGGCCATCAGGAGAAATCCTCCCAGGGCCCAGCTGGACAAGTTGGCCACCACGGCGTACCCCACGGCCCGGCGCCTCCCGCGCTCCTTCAGCAGCAGGGCAAATACAGCCATTTCCACTAGCAGCACGGCGATCTCCAAGGGGGTGTAAATAATCCCCCCTAGCACCACAGGATAGACGGAATCGTCCGGCGTCGCCACGGACTGCACCACCAGGTTCACCGCCAGCTGAGTAATCAGGTTGACGGTGAGAAACACCGCCCAGCTTCGTTTCCGCCGGTAGCCGTAAAGGAAGAACACCAGCCCCTCCAGCACCAACGTGAACAAGACCCGAAGGGCCACCAGCAGCGGCTGCCGCCACCAGGGTTGGCCGGGAATCAAGGTGCGGGTGGAAAGGTCCAAGGTGAGCAGGTTGTCCCACTGGGAAAACCCCGCCGCATCCACGGGAATGGTGAACGTTTCCTGCTCCGAGGAGACGACCAGCTGCGCCGTGGCCAGCTGTTCCCCGTTGTAGGGCCAGCTGCCGTAAAACCGGTAGGCCCCCTCCCAGGAGAGGACGCTGGACCGCATCTCCACAGGCCGGGAGTCGGGGGTTTGAAATTCCAGGGAGAGGGTCAGGCCGGGGGGCGGGCAGTTCACCAAAACCGTCAGGGTCGGGGATCCGAGACCGTTGGCGGAGGCGGTCAAAGGCAGGAGCAGGCTTATCACAAGGGCGCACAGAAGGGCCAACACTTTCTTTTTCACCGAAAACGCCTCCTTTTTGTCAAACGGGCAGGTAGGTCAGCAGCATGCCGCCCAGGAGCCAGCTGCACAGATTTGCTACGAGGGCGTACCCCACAGCCCGGCGCTTACGGTACTCCTTAAGGAGGAGGGGGAAGGCGATCATCTCCACCAGCAGCACGCAGAATTCCAGGGGGATGTAGTACAGCAGCCCCAGCGAAAGCGCGTCGTGATAGTATCCCACGGTAGGATACTGCCAGCAGATGCATAGGTTGACCCCCAGCTGGGTGACCAGGTTCACAAGGAGAAATACAACCCAGCTGCGCTTTTCTCCATAGCGGAACAGCAAAAAAACCAGGCCTTCCAGCAAAAGGGTGAAAAATACCCGCAGGAAAATGAGAAGAGGCTGCCGCCACCAGGGTTCGCCATAGAGCAGCCGTTTGCCTGCCAGATCCAGGGTGACAAGATTGTTGTAGCGGGAGAAGCCCTCTGCGTCCATGGGAAGGGAAAAGCTCTCTTCCCCTACCTCCACCAGCAGGGTGGCGGGAAGGGCGTTCTCGGTACCCCAGGCGGCTTGGTAGCTGCCGAAAAAGCTGTAATAATTTTCCCACAGCACGGAGTTTTCTTTCAGGGGCCAGGTCCTGGGGGCGGCGCCTTCCTCTGTCAGTGTGAGGGACAAGTGCAGATCCTCCGGTGGGTCCAGCACCAGCACCGTCAGGCCGGGCGGCTCCGCGGAGTTGGCAGAGGCGGGCAGGGGCAAAATGAGACAAAACACAAGGGCCGACAGCAAAGCCAGAACTTTCTTCTTCAAAGGGAATCTCCTCCTTCCCAGGCGAAAAAGGTTTGCGTTTTTCCTAAAAATAGTATACCATAGAAAGTAGATTTTGTCCGTCTCAATCTTGTAACCATCCATCTCAATGTTGCAACCACGGAATAGGAGGAGAATTCTCATGAAATTGGAAAAACTGTCGCCCGCCTTTAAGGACTACCTTTGGGGCGGAACCAAGCTGCGGGACGTGTACGGCAAGCCCTGTGATTTCGACAAGGTGGCGGAGAGCTGGGAGCTTTCCACCCACCCGGCGGGAGAGAGCACCATCGCCGGCGGGGAGTACGACGGCTTGCCCTTAAGCCAGTATTTTGAGAAGGCCGGCAAAGAGGTGCTGGGCAAAAACGCCCAGGCTTTTGAAAATTTCCCGGTGCTGATCAAATTTATCGACGCCAAAGACCCGCTTTCCATTCAGGTCCATCCCAGCGACGAGTATGCTCTGCAGGTGGAGGGCGAGTATGGCAAAACGGAAATGTGGTACGTGATGGACTGCGACGAAGGGGCATTCCTCTACTTCGGCGTGAACCGGCCGGTGACGAAAGAGGAGTTCCGCCAGCGCATTGCAGACAACACGGTGCTGGAGGTGCTCAACAAGGTGGACGTTCACCCTGGGGACGTGTTCTTTATCCAGTCCGGCACCATTCACGCCATTGGGGCGGGGATCCTCATCTGCGAGATCCAGCAAAATTCCAACTGCACCTACCGGGTGTACGACTACGACCGCCGGGGGGCCGACGGCAAGCCTCGGGAGCTGCACGTGGAGAAAGCTTTGGTAGTGTCCAACTTCACCCCGTCGGACACCTCCAGCCACAGGGGGCCCGTTATGTCCCTGGCGGGAGGCACCGCCCAAAAGCTGGGAGAGTGCAAGTACTTTTCCACCCAAAAGCTGCAGGTGGAGGAAGCGCTGATGCTGGATGTGGACGACAGCAGCTTTGTGTCTCTGCTGGTGACCCAGGGATGCGGAAAGGCCTGCGGCCCGGAAAACACCCTGGAGTTTCAAGCGGGAGACAGCCTCTTTGTGCCTGCAGGTACCGGCAAAGTGGCCCTGCGGGGAGAATGCACGCTGATCCAAACCACGGTGCCCTCACAGGAGGGATAAAGGAGGAATTCGGGTATGAAAATCATACTTTTGGGCGAACCTATGGGGCTGTTTATGGCCAATGAAACCGGGGCCCTCAGCCAGGCCCGCACGTTCACGGCGTCCATTGCCGGAGCGGAGTACAATGTGGCAGTGGGGCTTTCCCGGCTGGGCCACACCCCCGCTTACTGCACCTGCCTGGGATTTGACCCCCTGGGCGAGCGGATTTTAAACGGCATGCGGGAAAATCACATTGCCACCGACTTGGTCATGCAGACGGAGGAGGCCCAGACCGGCTTTATGATGAAGGCTTTCACCCAGAAGGGGGATCCGGACATTGCCTACTATCGGAAGGGCTCGGCTGCGTCTCGCATCACCACCCACCAAATCGACGGCCTGGACCTGTACGGCTGTGAAAGGCTCCATGTGACCGGCATCTTCCCCGCCGTGTCTCCAAGCGCCCTGGGGGCTACTAAGCGGCTGATTCAGCGGGCCAGGGCCCTGGACCTGCCCATTTCTTTCGACCCCAACCTGCGGCCCCAGCTGTGGGAAAGCCAGGAGAAGATGGTCGCCACCTTAAACGCCCTGGCGGAGGGCATGGAGACTGTTCTGCCCGGCATTGGAGAGGGAAAACTTCTCACCGGCCGGGATACGCCGGAAGGGGTGGCGGAATACTACCACCAGATGGGGGTAAAAAATGTGGTGGTCAAAATTGGAAAGGACGGCGCCTACTTCTCGGAAAAAGGCGGAAAGTCCGGCTATTCCCCCGCCTTCCCGGTGCGGGAAAAGGTGGACACCGTAGGGGCCGGAGACGGCTTTGCCGCTGGGGTGATCAGCGCCTTGGCGGAGGGCGAAACCCTGGAGGAAGCCACGTTCCGGGGCAATGTGATCGGCGCCATCCAAATCACCCACCGCAGCGATAACGAGGGTTTGCCCACCCGGGAGGAGCTCTCCAAGATTATTTTGGCGGGCATCGCGTAAAGGAGGCGGCCTATGGAATGGAAGGAGATTCTCGCCCATGTGGACCATACGCTGCTGAAGCCCCAGGCCCGGTGGGAGGAGATCCGGCAGATTGTGGAGGAGGGCATCGCCTACGGCTGCGCCAGCGTGTGTATCCCTCCCAGCTATGTGCAGCAGGCGGCGGAATACGCCGCCGGGCGGGTGCCCATCTGCACGGTGATCGGCTTTCCCAACGGGTACAGCACCACTGCCGTCAAGCAGGCGGAGACCCGGGACGCTGTGGCAAACGGCGCCCAGGAGATTGACATGGTGGTCAACCTGGGCTGGGTGAAGGACGGCCTTTTCGACCTGGTGTTCGGAGAGATCCAGGCGGTGAAGGAGGCCTGCCAGGGCCGGGTGCTGAAGGTGATCATCGAGACCTGCCTGCTAACCAGGGAGGAAAAAATCCGCCTGTGCCAGATCGTGGGGGAATCCGGGGCGGACTACATCAAGACCTCCACGGGCTTTTCCACCGGCGGGGCCACGTTTGCGGATGTGGCCCTGCTCCGGGAGTACACCCCTGCCCGCGTGAAGGTGAAGGCGGCGGGGGGCATCTCCTCCCAGGAGGACGGGGAACGGTTCCTGGCCCTGGGAGCAGACCGGCTGGGCACCAGCCGCCTGGTGAAACTGGCAAAGGAGGCGGGCCTGTGATGGAACAGCGGGAAGCCCTGCGCCTGGCCCTGCTGGAGCGGGCCAAGGAGGCAAGGAAACACTCCTACTGCCCCTATTCCGGATTTGCCGTGGGGGCGGCTCTGCTGTGCGCCGACGGCACAGTGTATGCCGGGTGCAACATAGAAAACGCCGGGTTTACCGCCACCTGCTGCGCGGAGCGCACGGCCTTTTTCCGGGCGGTAAACGACGGCAAGCGGGACTTTAAGGCCATCGCCATTGTGGGGGGCAAGGCAGGGCAGGAGCCCGCAGAGCTGTGCGCCCCCTGCGGGGTGTGCCGCCAGGTGATGGCGGAGTTCTGCGGGGGCGATTTTGAAATCGTGATGACTGACGGTAAAGCCCTGCACATATCCACCTTGGAGGAACTGCTGCCCCTGGCCTTCGGTCCGGGAAATTTGCAGTGAACCAATACCGCGCAGTGGCGTAAAAGTTTTTTAGTGAAGCTATGTTCCAAAAAGCTTCGACCTTGGTTTGAAAGGAGCCTTTCCCATGAAGTTTGCACCGCAGACCCACATTTTACAGGATGGCCGTACTCTCCTCCTGCGGGAGGCGGAGGGGGCCGACGCTCCCCAGGTGCTGTCCTACCTCAACCGGGTGGGCGGGGAGTCGGACAACCTGCTCTTTGGGAAGGACGGGTTCCCCCTGCCGGTGGAGCGGGAGGCGGCCTTTTTAGAGCGCCAGCGGAAGGAGGAGAGGTCCATCATGCTGGCGGGTTTTGTGGGGGAGGAGCTGGTGTCCATCGCCTCCTGCGACGCCCTCACCGCCCGGGAACGGGTGTCCCACCGGGCCAGCCTGTCTGTCACCGTGAGGAAAGAGTTTTGGGGCCTGGGCATCGGAAGGAAGGCTATGGAAGCCCTTATCGCCTTTGCCCGGCAGGCGGGACTGGAGGTCCTCCAGCTGGAGGTGCGCGCCGACAACACTCGGGCCGTGGCCCTCTATGAGAGCCTGGGTTTTGAGAAGATGGGCCTGTACAAAAACTACATGAAGGTGAACGGACAAGGGATTGACGCCTGGTACATGAATCTATACCTAGACGGCCCGGTTTTGTTCCCTGTAAAGGAAGAGGATTTGGAAGCGTGCCTTTCTGTCATTCACAGCGCTTTTGCCACAGTGGCGGAGGAGTTTTCCCTGACCCGGGAGAACTGCCCTGCCCACACCAGCTTTCTGCCTTTTGAGCGGTTGCGGCAGGCGTGGGAGGAAAACCAGCCCATGGCCTGTTTCAAAGAGAGCGGACGCGTAATTGGTTATGTGGCTGTGGCTCCCCAGGAAGACGGCTCGTTTGAAGTAAAACATTTGGCAGTGCTGCCGGAATACCGCCACCGGGGCTGCGGGGAGCGGCTGATGGCCTGGGCGGAAACCCAAGCGCGGCAGGAGGGGGCCGCCCTGCTGAAAATCGGTATCATCGAGGAAAGCACTGTTTTGAAAGCGTGGTATCAAAAACTGGGGTTCCAAGAAACGGGAACCCACAAGTTCCCCCATCTTCCCTTTACGGTGGGATTCATGGAAAAGGCAGTAACGTAATTTCTGGAGAGGAGGCGCAGCCCATGCGCATGTACGACATCATTCACAAAAAGCGGGAGGGGGGCGAGCTCACCGGGGAGGAGCTGCGGTTTTTTGTCCAGGGCTTCACCCGGGGGGAGATCCCCGACTACCAGGCCAGCGCCCTGCTCATGGCTATTTTCTTCCGGGGCATGACACGCCGGGAAACCGGGGACCTGACCTTGGAGATGGCCCGCTCCGGGGATACGGTGGATCTTTCCTCCCTGCCCGGAGTGAAGGTGGACAAGCACTCCACTGGGGGCGTGGGGGACAAGACCTCCTTGATCATCGGCCCCATCGCCGCCGCCTGCGGGGTGACCATCGCCAAGATGAGCGGCCGGGGATTGGGCCATACCGGCGGCACCGTGGACAAGCTGGAGAGCATCCCCGGCCTGCGGACGGACATCCCCCGCCAGGAGTTCTTCGACATCGTAAAGCGCACGGGGCTTTCCATCATCGGCCAGTCGGGGAACCTGTGCCCCGCGGACAAGAAGCTGTACGCCCTGCGGGACGTGACCGCCACTGTGGAAAGCCTGCCTCTCATCGCCTCCAGCATTATGTCCAAGAAGATCGCCGCCGGGGCGGACGCTATTTTGCTGGATGTGAAGGTGGGCTCCGGGGCCTTTATGAAGACCCTGGAGGACTCTCGGGCCTTGGCCCAGGAAATGGTGCGCATCGGCAGCCAAGTGGGGCGGCGCACCGTGGCTCTGATCACCGACATGGACATGCCCCTGGGCCGGCACATTGGCAACGCCTTGGAAGTTCAGGAGGCAGTGGAGGTGCTCTCCGGCGGCGGGGACAGCCGCCTGCGGGACCTGTGCCTGGAACTTTCCGCCAACATGATCTACTTAGGCCAGCGGGCAGAGACCATGGAAGAGGCCCGCGCCAAGGCGGCAGAGGCCGTGTCCGCGGGCCGGGCCTTGCAAAAGCTGGCGGAAATGGTGGAAGCTCAGGGCGGTGACCCCAGCTATATCGCTCACCCGGAGAAATTCACCCTTTCCCCGGCCTGTGTGGAACTCTCCGCGCCCCAGACGGGGTACATCACCCGCTTGGACGCCGAGGGCTGCGGCCTGGCCGCCGTGGAGCTGGGCGCCGGCCGGGAGACCAAGGAAAGTTCCATCGACTTTGGGGCGGGCATCGTCCTGCTGCAAAACAAGGGAGACCGGGTGGAGCAGGGCCAGCCCATCGCCCGGCTGTATGCCCAGAGCGAAGCCCTGTGCCGCCGGGGGAAGGAACGCTTCTTGGCGTCCCTGGAAGTTGGAGAACTCGCCCCCAAGAGGGGCCCCATGATTGTGGAGCGCATTGCCGAAGAGGGATAAGAAAGGCGAGAGGTGCTTTTAAAGAAAAAGTGGGGACCACGTTCAGCGGTCCCCACTTACAGGTTTTCTCTAGTACACGTTATGGTTTCTCTGCAGCGGCAAACAAGCCGGCCCGGCGGAAACTGCCCATGCCCTGGGGCATCACCTGCCGGTCGTAAAAGTCGCACAGCTCTAAAAACGCCGGATCTTGGCTCTGCTGGCGGAACAGTGGCGGGACTTGTTCCGGGGGATTCTGCCGGTAGAGATGGAGCAGGTACAGGTGGGTCAGGCTGCCCATGGCGCGGCATTCCAGCACTTGCATTCCCTGGGATTCCAGGGCTTGGGAAAGCTCCTGGGGATCATAGGCCTTCAGCTCGGGAATGGCGGTGAGGGTTTCCCCATCGGGGTAGTCGGAACGGACAAACAGGCCGGTTTCCATCATGTCCTTCACCGAGGGGTGAATGCGGCCCAGCTTGGAGAGGCTGTAGTTCAGCCAGGTGGCGGCCATACAGCTCTTGCTGGAAACGGAGAGCAGCAGGCGGTTGATGTTCTCATCGTCGTAGTCGGTCTCCTCGGTGGAGGAGATCGCGTCCCAAAAGGACGTGTGGGATGTCCAATCGGTGGGCATAGGGAAGCTCCTTTCTAAAAAAGGGAGGGAGATGGGCGGCCGGTTTTTTCTTTAGCAGCGCTCCGGAGCGGGATAGTCCTGGCCGAAGGTTTCCACGGTGACGGTTTCCATCACCTGGTCCTCCCGGGGACGGTCGTGCCAATCCCGGGGAGCGGACACAATGGCCTGGGCGACCTCTAGGCCCTGGGTCACCTTGCCGAAGGCGGCATACTGGCCGTCCAGATGGGGGGCGTCCTCCACCATGATGAAGAACTGGCTGCCGGCAGAGTCGGGGTTCTGGGCCCGGGCCATGGAGATGACGCCGGCGGTGTGCTTCAAATTGTTCGCAAAGCCGTTGGCGGCAAACTCCCCTTTAATGCTGTAACCGGGGCCGCCCATTCCGGTGCCCTCCGGGTCGCCGCCCTGGATCATGAACCCGGGAATCACCCGGTGAAAGATGGTGCCGTTGTAGAAGCCCTTTTGCACCAGGGAGATAAAGTTGTTCACGGTGTTGGGGGCCACATCGGGGTAGAGTTCCACCTGAATGGTGCCCTGGTTGGTCTGGATGGTGACAATGGGATTTTGCATGAAAATGCCTCCTTATAGGGTGAATTCTAATGCTGTGCGGGCAAGGGCCCGATTTTTCTTATTATACCACGGCCCTCTGGAAAAGAAAGGGCCTTTCCAAAAATCTGCCGGAAAAGGAAGGGGAAGAAAATATGGAAGCAAAGCAGAGAAAGTTGGTCTCTTGGAACGTCAACGGCCTGCGGGCCTGTATGGGAAAGGGGTTTGCCCAGTTTTTGGAGGAGGAGTCCCCGGATGTGCTCTGTTTGCAGGAGACAAAAATGCAGAAGGAACAGGCGGATTTTGCTTTCCCCGGCTATTTGGAGTATTGGAACTCCGCCACCACCCGCAAGGGCTACTCCGGCACGGCGGTGTTCTCCAAGGAGGAACCCCTTTCGGTCACCTACGGCATAGGCCAGGAGGCCTTCGACGGGGAGGGGCGGGTGATTGCCGCGGAATATGGAGACTTTATTTTGGTGACCGTGTACACCCCCAACGCCCAGCGGGATCTGGCCCGCATCCAGTATCGCATGGCGTTTGAGGACGCCTTCCGGGACTATTTGACCGGCCTGCGGGAGAAAAAGCCTGTGATCGTCTGCGGGGACATGAACGTGGCCCACCGGCCCATTGACTTGAAAAACGCCCGGGCTAACCTGGGAAACGCGGGCTTTTCCTACCAGGAGCGGGGCAAGTTTGCAGAGCTTTTGGCCACCGGTTTTGTGGACACCTTCCGCCATTTCTACCCGGAGCAGGAGGGGGCCTATTCCTGGTGGAGCTACATGGGGGCGGCCCGGGCCAACAACACCGGATGGCGCATCGACTACTTTTTGGCGGACGAGCGTTTGCTGCCCCGGCTTCAGGACAGCCGTATTCTTTCCCAGGTGCCGGGCAGCGACCACTGCCCGGTGGAACTGCTTTTGAAAGGGGGGGAGGGCTGTGACTGAGCGGGAAACCCTGTGCCAGTGGGTGGACAAGAGCCAGAGGATGGTGTTCTTGGGCGGGGCCGGCGTGTCCACTGCCAGCGGCATTCCGGATTTTCGCAGCGCCCACGGCCTGTACCAGCAGAAAAAGCAGGGCCTCTCTTACGAGGAGATGCTCTCCCACGACTATTTTATCCACCACACAGCGGCGTTTTACGACTTCCTGCGGAATGTGATGCTCTACCCGGACGCCAAGCCCAACGGAGCCCACTACGCCTTGGCCCAGCTGGAGCGGGCAGGCAAGCTGCGGGCCGTCATCACCCAGAACATCGACGGGCTGCACCAGATGGCGGGCAGCAAAAACGTGCTGGAGCTTCACGGCAGCGAGAACCGGTACACCTGCCTGTCCTGCGGGAAGACCTACGACATGGCCTGCGTGACCCAGACCACCGGTGTGCCCCAATGCGCCTGTGGAGGGACCATCCGGCCGGACGTGGTCCTCTACGGGGAGGCGCTCAACGAGAGGGAGCTGCGCCGGGCCATCCGCTATGTGGAGGAAGCCGACCTGCTGCTGGTGGCGGGCACCTCCTTGGTGGTGTACCCGGTGGCCGGGCTGGTGGAGTATGTACAGCCCGGCGCCAAATTGGTGATCCTCAACCGGGATCCCACCCCCTACGACCGGCGGGCGGACCTGGTGCTGCGGGAGGATCTGGTGGAAGTGCTGGAGGCCGTGGCAAAAAGGGGGACGCCGTCCCCGTAAAGAGGCCTGCGGCTCTTGGCCGGCAGCTGACCGAAGTCCATGCCAAAGCAAAAAGGACATCCCAGCGTTTCGCGGGGATGTCCTTTTCCTATGGGAGGCGGGGCCGCGCTCCGTTGTCCTAAAGCCTGGGACTCTGAACGGAGACCCAGCGGGCGCCGCCTTTATTTGTCGGCAGCCTCTTCCTGTTGGGGCAAGAGGGTGGCCACCACGCTTTCAATGCGGTGGTCCTCAATTTTTTCCACGTGGAGGGTGACGTTTTCCACCTGCAGGTCCAGCTGTTCCCCATCTTTGGGGATGGCGTTCAAGCGGGTGACAATCAGGCCGCCCAAGGTGTCGTAGTCCTCGCTTTCCGGCAGGGGCAGTTCCAGGTCGTCCACCAAGGTGCTGATGGGGGTGGAGCCTGCAAGACGCCACTGGTTTTCTCCCAGAGGCACAATCTCCGGCTGTTCGGCCTTGTCAAACTCGTCGTAGATGTTGCCCACAATCTCTTCCAGCAGGTCTTCCATGGTGATGATGCCCTCGGTGCCGCCGTACTCGTCCACCACCACGGCAATGTGCACCTTCTCCTTTTGCATCTCTTTAAACAGGTTGTCGGCCTTCATGGTCTCCGGCACAAAGGTGGCCGGGCGCAGCAGGTCTTTCAAGGGGGTGTTTTTGCCGGCGTTCCGGTCCAGCAGGTAGTCCCGCACGTTTAAAATGCCCAGGATGGTGTCCACGCTCTCCTCGTACACCGGGAAGCGGCTGCGGCCTGTCTCCTGAATCATCTCCAAAATTTCCTGGTCGGTGGACTCAATGTCCAGAGCATCCATGTCGCTGCGGGGCGTCATGGACTCCCGCACGGAGCTGTCTCCAAAGTCAAACACGTTTTGAATCCACTCCTGCTCATCTTCATCGATGGCGCCCTTTTCGCCGCCCAGGTCCACCATCATGCGGATCTCGTCCTCAGTGACGTTCTCCTCTTCGGCCTCCACTTTCATGTGCAGCAGCCGCAGCACCCCGTTGACCGAGACGGAGAGCAGCCAGATCACCGGCCGCAGCACAACAGCCAGTCCCCGGATGATGCCGCAGGCCATTTTCGCCCACTGGTAAGACTTCTGCAGGGCGATCCGCTTGGGCACCAGTTCGCCGAACACCAGGGTAAAGTAGGACAGGATGATGGTGATGATGATGATGGCGATGCCGTTTAGGGCGGAAAGGGAAATCAGCTGGAACCCCAGGTCGTTGTACAGCCAGCTGGAAAGCACCGGCGCAAAGTTTTCGGCGGCGAAAGCGCTGCCCAAATAGCCGGAAAGGGTGATGGCCACCTGAATGGTGGACAGAAAGGCGGAGGAGTCCTCCACCATTTTGAGAAGTTTGGCGGCAGTTTTGTCGCCCTCCTCCTCCAGTTTTCGCAGTTTCGTGGCGTTTAAGGACACCACAGCCATCTCCGTGCCGGCGAAGAAGGCGTTGACCAATATCAAAACAACTTGCAGTATAATTTCCAAAAAATGTGCACTCCTTTTTTCTCACAAATAAACCCAAACATTGCAACCCGCTGCCAGCGCCCCTCTAATTCCGGGGGTAAAATTCCCCGGGAAAGCACAAAAAAGCATAGCCTGCCGCAAGGCTCTGCGGCAAGTTATGCTTTACAACTTGGCTATGTACCTGGGGAAAATTGGCGCTGGCAGGGTGACTGTCGCCGTCGTCCATTTCAGTAAGTACCTCTCTTTAAAAAATAGAATACTTTCCTCATTATAGGGGATGCTCTGTCATTTGTCAATAGGGAACTTTTCGCCCTCCCCCGGCCGAGACATTGCGCCCCTTCTGAAAAAGGTGTATACTGGTGTCAAAGGAGATGATGCAATGATGCGCGTGAAACGGTATTTTACCCTGTGCCTGGCTGCGGCGCTGGCCCTGTGGAGCGCCGCCTGCGGGGAAACAGTCTCCCTGCCGAAGAGCCTGGGAGTAAACGCGTCCCAGGGCACAGTGCAAGACCATTGGGACGATCACGGGGGCATGAGCGACGGCACAGAGTATTGGGAGATCGTCTTCTCTCCGGAGGACGCCGCGGAATTTGAGGAATCCCTTCAAACCGCCCAGGGCTGGCATGCCCTGCCCCTGGACAACGATGTCCGGTACCTTCTCTATGGCACGGGGGGGATGGAGGAAGCCCAGGATGGGGCCTATATCAGTGTCAATCCCTACCTCACCGGCAAGGACGGCGGCCCCCTGTTCCCCCGGATTGAGGAGGGCTATTGGTTCTTCTGCGATGAGCAGACCGGCAGCTACACCGCCCAGGGTGTTAGGGAGCGGCCGTCCCAAAACTTCACTGCCGCCGTGTATGACAGTCAGAGCCGCACCCTCTATTGCGGGGAGCTGGACACATAAAGGCTTGCAGAAAAGGACATCCGGGAAACCGTGGATGTCTTTTTCATGGCCCCAGATATTTTTGCAGCCGCTCCAAGGGCTTCAGTGTCAGCTTGAGCACCAGGCCCGTCAGCAGCCCGGTGAGCACGCCGAAAAGCAGCAGGAACGGCACGTAGAACAGCACGCTGGTGCTGGTGAGCAAGTAGGCGGCGCACAGTTGGGCGGCATTGTGGGTCAGAGCGCCGCACACCCCCACCACGCCCCAGGAGGCTTTTGTCTTTTGCAGCAGCAGCCACAGGACCACCGTGCTGCACATGCCCCCGGAGAGGCTCAGAATTCCCGCCATGCCCCCCCGGGTGAACAGGGCGAACAGCCCTTTGAACACTGCCAAAAACAGGGCGCTGGGCAGGCCCAGGCATTGGGCGGCGCACATGGTGGCCAGGTTGGAGAGCCCCAGCTTGGCTCCGGGAGGCAGCAGGGGCAGGGGAGGCAGCAGCCCCTCCAAAAAGGAGAGGGCAATGGCCAAAGCTGCCAACAGCCCGGTAAAGGCCACACGGCCTGGGGATGGTTTCACAGACATTCCTCCTCGTGGGAAAAAGCGGCTCTTCTCCGAACGCTCGGGGATTTTTCAGGTGACTCTGTGCCCGGCAGCATTTGTCAGCCTGTGGCGGCGTCCACCGCGCCCTCTGCAGGGCCTTCCAGACGGAGCACCACTTGGGCTGGCAGACAGACGGCGGTTTCCCCTGCCCGGGTCAGCAAACCTGCCCGGACACAGATTTGATCCGGACAGGTGGAGGAAAGCACCCGGGCCCCCTGGGAGGACAGCTCTATGGTGAGGGCAATGCCCTGTTCTCCTTCCAGGGAGACGGTTTCCGGGCTTTCCAGCTGGAACAAGTTTCGCCGCAGCACCACCTGGCCCTTTTGTTCCACTACAGCGGTGACTCCCTGAGGAGCGCGGGACAAAAGTCCCCACAACAGTAGGGCCGCCAGCAGGACCAAAGCGCACAGGATCAGCCCTTGTGGGGAGAGAAAGGTTCTGCCCCGCGAGGGCGCCCTGTTCCGGGGGGCGCTCATAGAGTTCCAGCCAGGGTGTAGTCCTGGGCTGTCAAGGAAAAGGCGTCTTGCAGATTTTCTGTCACGTAGACCTGGTTGTCCTCCGTGACAAACACCGCCCCGCTTGCAAACTCCTCCAACAGAGGGAGGCTGTCCTCCAGGCCCAGCACAAAGCAGGCGGTGGACAGGGCGTCGCTGAGGACGCCGCTGCTACTCCACACAGTGACGGACACAAGGCCGCTTTGGGCAGGGTAGCCTGTGTCCGGATCCAGAATGTGGTGGTAGGTTGTCCCGTCCTCCTCAAACTGCTTTTCGTAGCTGCCGGAGGTGGACACAAAGCCCCCCTGCAGGGCCAGCTCTCCCAGACTGCCGTCGGTGGCAGGATCCCGCAGGGCCACCCGCCAGGGGTCCCCGAAAGGCTTTTCCCCCCACAGGCCGATGCTGCCGCCCACGGCCACCACAGCCCGGTCCACTCCGGACTCTTGGTACACAGCTACGGCTGCATCGCAGGCAGCCCCCTTGCCCACGGCCCCCAGATCCAGGGCGGTGCTGGAGGTTTTCAAGGCGGCGGTGTTGTCCTCCCCTAACAGCACATTCTCCCAGTTTACCTGGGGCAAAAAGGCGGCAATGGTGTCCGCCTCCGGCAGATGGGGGTTCTCGTCAAAGTTCCACAGCCAGCTTAGAGGGGCGATGGTCACGTCAAAGGCGCCCCCGCTTTGCTGGCACACCTGCAGTGCGGTTTGTAAAATTTCCCAGGTTTGGGAACCGATCTCTTGAAAGTCCTTCCCGGCCTCCTGGTTGAGGAGAGCAATATCGCTGTCCTCCACCCGCCAGGAAATCCGGTTTTCCAGTTCTGTTACAGCGGTGGAAGCGGCCTGGGCGGCCTCTTCTCCCTGGGAGCCGTACACGGTTTGCTGCACATAAGAGCCCATGGCAAAGGTGGTGAGAGTAGCAGGCTCTTCTTCCATGGACAAGGTGAGCCACACAGCTGTTCCCAGCAGCAGCACGCCTGCCGCTGCCAGCAGCAGTGTCAGCCTTCGGGCCGTTCGATTGGATATATGTTGCAGCCATTTTCTCATGGCTCGCTCCCTCCTTCCCTCCGCTTTCTTGAAAGAAAGCTTGGCAAAGAACTTTACTTCGCGCTTTGGGCCGCTCGCTGACGCTCGGGCGTGTGTATCGTTTCCTCGCGTTCGCGTGTTTCCGCTGAGCGAAAGTACCCGGAACCCCCGCCAGCAGGCGCGCACGCGAGGCGGCCCACGGCACAGGCGCGGCGTTAAGCCGCCGCCCCAAAGCGCGAATTGTCATGCCCGGTCACGGGCGCGCGATCTTCGGCCATTATAGCACAGGTTGGAGATTTTGAAAAGGAGAGGAGCCGCTCCCGTGGGGGGAGCGGCTCCTGCATAGGAAATAAAGGGGGGTAAAAATTACTTGGTGTCTAATTTTTGCGCAGCGTCGATGATCATGTCCACAGCCTGATCTACGGTAAACCGAGAGGTGTCAATGGTCAGGTCGTAATTCTGCAGATCGTCCCAGCGGTTGTTGGAGTAGAAATTGTAGTAGTTCGCCCGCTGTTTGTCTTTTTTGGTGACGAAGTCTGGAGCTTTTCTCTCTTCGCAGTGGCCCAGGCCCACAATGCGCTGGATCCGAGCGGCTTTGTCCGCGTGGACGAACACATTCAGGCAATTGGGATGTTCCCGCAGAATGTAATCGGCGCAGCGGCCCACAATGACACAGGGTCCCTCTTGGGCAGCTTTCTTAATAATATCCGATTGCAGGATGAACAGCTTGTCGTTGATGGGCATCTCGTTGATGCCGGGCACTCGGGCCCCAAAGGCATAGCTGCCCATAACCATGGAGTACAACAAACTGCTGGTGGCCTTCTCGTCGGCGTCGGCGAACACCTCCTCCGAAAGGCCGCTCTGTTTGGCAGCCATGGCGATCAACGCCTTGTCGTAAAAGGGAACATTCAACCGTTTGGCCAGCTTTTCCCCCACTTCGTGGCCTCCGCTTCCGTATTGGCGGGCAATGGTGATGACAGGCAGCATAGAGATTCCTCCTTATCTATATAATCTAATTACTTGATTTTATTTGGGATAATTTATAGACACTTTCCCTAGTTTTATAATACCTTCTTTTTTCCAAAAAGTCAACAGGGATTTTTCTCAAAAAGCCCGTGGCCGGCCGGGTGGGAACACGCGGGTGTGAGGGAAAAGCACACATGTCTGTGCGCCTGACGGCGGGGAAGAGTTGTTCGTTCTTGGGGCTCGTTGCGAGGGAGGCTTCCCCCGCGCCCCCCGGGAGGGGGTGCGTGACCGCACAGGACAATTCGCGCTTTGGGGCGGCGGCTTAACGCCGCGCCTGTGCCGTGGGCCGCCTCGCGTGCGCGTCTGCTGGTGGGGGGACACCCCAGGCGAGCCGCCTTCTTGCGTGCCGCAAGGGCGGGGGGTTGCACCCCAGGCGAGCCGCCTTCTTGCCTACGGCAAGGGCGGGAGTTCGGGTATTTTCGCTTGGTGGGAGGCCCCTATCTGTGCGCCTGACGGCGGGGAGGAGTTGTCCTTTCTTGAAACTCGTTGCTGCCCCCTTCCATCCCCTCTAAGGGGGGTGCGTGGCCGCACGGGACAAGCCGCCTTCTTGCGTGCCGCAAGGGCGGGGGGTTGCACCCCAGGCGAGCCGCCTTCTTGCCTACGGCAAGGGCGGGGGTTCCGGGTACTTTCGCTCGGCGGAAACACGTGAACGCGAGGAAACGACACACACGCCCGAGCGTCAGCGAGCGGCCTAAGCGCAAAGTAACGTTCTTTGGCGGGCGCTGAGGGAATCTATCCCCACCAGGGGCCGCCGCCCTAAAGCGGCGTGCGCGAAACAAAGTTCTTTGCCAAGCTTTCTTTCAAGAAAGCGGGGAAAGCGGGAGAGGGAGTTCACAGGGGGTTCACATAGGGGGGATATACTAAAGGGAAAAGAATGGCCGGGGAGGGGTTCCCGGGAAAGGAAGGTGCGGGATGGTACGGATTTTAGTGGTGGACGACGAGGCAAACATCCGAACGCTGATTCGCAAATACGCGGAATTTGAGGGGGATCAGGTGACCGAGGCCGAGAACGGCATGGAAGCGGTGGAGCTGTGCCGGCATCATCCGGACGCCTTTGACATCATTGTCATGGACGTGATGATGCCGGAGCTGGATGGATTTTCCGCTGTGGCGGAGATCCGCAAAACCTGTAAAACGCCGGTGTTGATGCTCTCAGCCCGGGGGGAGGAATACGACCGCATTCACGGGTTTGAGCTGGGAGTGGACGACTATGTGGTCAAGCCCTTCTCTCCCAAGGAGCTGATGATGCGGGTTCACGCCATTATGAACCGGGTGCGTCCGCAGGAGGAACAGCCCCAGCGCCATGTGCTCACCTTTGAAGGGCTCTCCATTGACCTGGACGCCCGGATTGTCACCGTGGACGGAGCCCGGGCGGAGCTTTCTCCCAAGGAGTACGATCTGCTGGTATACATGGCCCGAAATAAGAACATCGCCCTGACCCGGGAGATGTTGATCACCAACGTGTGGGGCTACGACTTTTACGGGGACGACCGCACGCTGGATACCCACATCAAACTGCTGCGCCGGTCTCTGGGGCCTTACAGCCGGTTTATTGTCACCCTGCGGGGGGTGGGGTATCGTTTTGAGGTGAACTGAGATGAAAAAGAGCAGACGCCGCCCCCTGGGAATTTGGGCGCAGATTCTGGTGGGGTTTGGCATTTTTATTGTGGTGGTCTGGGCGCTGCTGTGGCTGTTCCAAATTGTGCTGCTGGAGCCCTTCTACCGCACGGTAAAAACCGCAGAGGTGAAGTCCACTGCCGAGGCGGTGGAGCACCGCCTGGAGGACGAAAGCTTGGACGAAGAAGTCCGGCAGTTGTGCTACAACACCGGTATCAATATCCTGGTGACCGACGAACTGGGCCGCACCTACTCCGGGTGGCGGGCTAGCCAAAAAGAGAGCCTGTTAAACAATATGACCCGCCTGAGTTTGGCAGAACTGTTCAACGATGTGAACCTGGATGGAGGCCAGCGGCTGGCGGTGTATCGTTCCCCCTTTGTGAACCAGGACGGTTCCCAAAACCAGGTGATTCTCTATGTGCGCATCAGCCGCACCCCCTCGGGGCTCAACCGAATGGTGCTGCTGGAGAGTGAGATCACCCCGGTGGATTCCATCCGGGAGACCTTGCTGGTGCAGGTGGGGGTGCTCACCGTGGTGATGGCTCTGCTGGGTACGGGCCTGGCGCTGCTCATTGCGCGGAAGATTTCCCGGCCCATCGCCGCCATCAACGAGGGGGCCAAGGAATTGGCCCGGGGGGATTACGCCATCCGCTTTGGGGAGCACGGGGCCCGGGAGGTCCGGGAGCTGGCCCAAACCTTGAACTACGCCGCCGGGGAGCTTTCCAAGGTGGAAGGTTTGCGCCGGGACCTGTTGGCGAATGTGTCCCACGACCTGCGCACACCCTTGACCATGATTAAGGGTTACGGGGAAGTGATGCGGGATCTTCCTGGGGAAAACACCCCGGAAAACGTGCAGATCATCATCGACGAGGCGGAGCGTCTGACCAGCCTGGTCAACGACCTGCTGGATCTTTCCAAGCTGGAGAGCGGGGTGGTGCCCCTGGAGAAGGCTTCCTTCAACCTGACCGAAAGCA
Organism: uncultured Neglectibacter sp.; assembly: GCA_904374805.1. Classification (GTDB taxonomy): domain Bacteria; phylum Bacillota; class Clostridia; order Oscillospirales; family Acutalibacteraceae; genus Acutalibacter; species Acutalibacter pullicola. The sequence continues at coordinate 17,833 of CAJFEW010000009.1, read as the reverse complement.
TCCGGCTGATTCTGCACCGGTACGACAAGCTGGCAGACTACAGCTTCCCCTTTGCGTATGAGGAAGACGTGTGGGTCAATGCCGACGAGCTGAAAATCTCCCAGGTGGTGTACAACCTGGTGAACAACGCCATCACCTATTCCGGGGCGGACAAGACCATCACCCTGCGCCAAACCCTGCGGGAGGGCAAGGTGCGGGTTTCGGTCACCGACACTGGGGAGGGCATTCCCCCGGACAAGCTCCAGGACATTTGGGAGCGCTACTACAAGGTGGACAAGGAGCACAAGCGTGCCCAGATGGGCTCTGGCTTGGGGCTCTCCATTGTGAAGAACATTCTGGATATGCACGGGGGCGCCTACGGTGTGGAGAGCCAGCTGGGCCAGGGCAGCACCTTCTGGTTTGAACTGCCCTTGTCCCCCTCCCCGGGGGAGGACAGCCTCACCCCGGTAAAATAAGGGAGACCCTGGCCGGAAGGGGAGTTTTTTGGGAACTTCCGGGAGTTTTTGGCATATACCACTTTACTTTTTTGGAAAAAAGGGTACAATAAAGGATACTACACTGCGAGAAGGAGTTCGAGAGACAATGAGCGAAAATTGCACGCATGATTGCTCCAGCTGCGGGGTGGACTGTCCCTCCCGTCAGCAGCCCCAGAGCTTTTTGGAAAAGACCAACGATTTAAGCCACGTGAAAAAGGTCATTGGCGTGGTCAGCGGCAAGGGAGGCGTGGGCAAGTCCTTGATCACCTCTCTGTTGGCCACCACGCTGCGCCGCCGGGGCAACCAGGTGGCTGTGCTGGACGCGGACATCACCGGGCCCTCTATCCCCAAATGTTTCGGCATGAAGCAGCGGGCCCTCTCCGATGAGAACGGCATCTACCCGGTGGAGACCAAAACCGGCATCAAAGTGATGAGCATCAACCTGCTGCTGGAGGAGGAGACCTCTCCGGTGGTGTGGCGGGGCCCTGTTATCGCCGGCGCCATCAAGCAGTTCTGGACCGATGTGATCTGGGGCAATGTGGACTACATGTTTGTGGACATGCCTCCCGGAACGGGAGACGCGCCTCTGACCGTGTTCCAGTCTTTGCCTGTGGACGGCATTTTGATTGTCACCTCTCCCCAGGAGCTGGTGGGCATGATCGTCTCCAAGGCAGTGGAGATGGCCAAGATGATGAACGTGCCGGTGCTGGGCCTGGTGGAGAACATGAGCTATGTCACCTGCCCGGACTGCGGCCGGGAGATCCATGTGTTCGGGGAGAGCCACATCGACGAGGTGGCGGCCAAGTATGCCCTGCAGGTGCTGGGCAAGCTGCCCATGGATCCCAAGCTGGCTTGGGCCTGCGACAAGGGAGCCATCGAGCTGTTTGAGGGCAGCTGGCTGGAAAGCGCCGCTGACACCATCGAAGCTCTGCCGGAGCACGAGGAATAAAACACCTTTTTCGGAGGGCCCGGCAGCCCCAGAAAAGGAGAAGGAGGCGGGAAGGTTTTTCCCCCTCCTTTTTTGCTGGGAGCTATACAGGAAGAAAAACCCCTGTTTTTTCCGGGGAGAACGGCCGGCCGGCGGGGAAATTTTGCAGCGCCCTTTCCGGTTCTTGTTGGGGAAAATGCAGGATTCCTTCTTAAAAATTTCAAAAAATGCCTTGACAAAGAGGTGGGGGCTGTGGTATTTTATCTCACGAACACAAACGCCAGGACGCGGACTAGTAGGCTGTGCGGCCCTTTCAGAGAAATGCCGGTTGGTGCGAGGCATGAAGGAAAGCAGAGTTGAACTGACCGCTGAGCGGCCGTGCCGAAGCAAGTAGGTGCGGACGGAGTTGCGCCCGTTAGCCAGCGCAGGGATATGTCAGTATCCCACAAAGCGCGCTTTTTCTGTGGAAAAGCGAAGAAGAGTGGTACCGCGGAAGCTTTGCTCTTTCGTCTCTTCTGCCCCCCCTGGGCAGAAGAGCGAAAGAGCTTTTTTGTTGCCTGGGGAAATCATCACCTGAAGGAGGCTGTATCCCCCATGAAAAAAATGTCCGCGAAAATTCCCTTTGTGCTGCTGTTCTCCGTAGGGGCGGTGTTGTTTTCCGCCCATGCAGGAGGCGGCTTCGCCACCGGCAACCAGGCCCACACCTACTACGTGGGTTTGGGCTGGCTGGGCCCTGTCAGCGCCGTGGGCGCCATGTTGCTGCTGACTCTCACTATGCGGGAGGCCATGCTCATGGTCAACTCCCGAGGCCTGACCAGCTATAAGGAACTGTTCAAGACCTTGTACCATCCCTTTGACAAGCTGTGGGTGCTGTTTGAGATCTTCTTCTACATCATGGTGCTCATGGCAGTGGCGGCGGCCATCTCCGGGGCGGCTTCGGCTTTGACGGAGTACTTCGGCCTAAACTACTATGTGGGCATTGGTCTGGTGGGCCTGGTGGTGCTGTGCTTGACCATTTTCGGGGCAGACCTGGTGCGCATGGCCAGCACCTACATGGGCATTGCCATTTTGGTGACCGCCGTGGCCATCTACGGGGTGGGCATCGCCTGGAGGGGCAACCTGCAGGAGGTGCTCTGGCAGGACTTTGCCACCCAGGGCTTCGGCAATGTGCCCCAGGCCATTTTAAACTGCTTCACCTACGCAGGGTTCCAGTGTGTGACTTTGCCCACCATGATTGCCTGCGGCACGCCCTTGACCACCAAAAAAGCTTGTTCCCGGTCCATGTGGATCTCCTTTGTCATGAATGCTGTGGCGCTGGTGCTGTCTATTTTCATGCTCCTTTCCTGGCAGGGGTTTTACACCTCCGTGGACGGGGGCACGGTAATTCCCACCTTGACCGTGTGCCGGGAAATGGGCATGGGCTGGCTGACCGTAGTCTACGGTGTGTGCCTGCTGCTGTGCCTGCTCTCCACTGGGGTGACCACCACCTTCGGCTTTGTGGCCCGGTTTGAGAAACTGCCTCTGTTCCGGAAGATCTCCTACGCCCCGGCCAGAAGCGCTGTGGTGGCGGCGTTTATCATCGTGCTCTCCATGACCATCTCCTTGGCGGGGCTTTCCAACATCATCAAGTACGGTTACGGCTATTGCGGATACTTTGCCATTGCTGTGGTGATTGTGCCCTTCCTCACTGTGGGCGTGTACAAAAACCGCAAATACTTGCGAGCGCACCCCCAGGCAGAGGGCCGCTCCTATGAGGAGGCCGTGCAGGCCCGCCAGGCCGCTGAGCCGGAAGAAGACACCCTCCCCGTTCCCGCGGGCAATTTTGAGAAAGAAGGTTGCTGACCATGCATTTTCAAGAGACACTGTTTCCCAGCTACACCATCGGGGAGGACGCCTATCAAAATATTCCCGCCGTATGCGCCCCCTTTGGGAAAAGGGCGGCGATCATTGGCGGCAAACACGCCCTGGCCGCCGCGGAGGAAAAAATCCGCCAGGCGGTGGAGGGCTCTGGGATAGAGATCACCGGCACGTTCTGGTATGGCGGCGAGGCCTCTGTGGAAAACATCGCCATGCTCCAGCCCCAAGTGGCGGACGCGGACATGCTCTTCGCCGTGGGCGGCGGCAAGGCCATTGACACGGTGAAGGTGCTGGCCCACAGCACCCACCGGCCCTTCTTCACCTTCCCCACCATCGCCTCCACCTGTGCTGGCTGCACCAGCCTGGGGATTCTCTATCACCCGGACGGCAGCCTGCGGGAGTACTCCTTCTCCAAAATTCCTCCCCATCATATTTTCATCGACCCTCAGATCATCGCCGACGCCCCGGTGAAATACCTGTGGGCGGGCATGGGGGACACCATGGCCAAGCACTTTGAGTGCACCACCTCTTCCCGGGGGGATGTGCCCGCCCACTCCGACGCCATGGGCATTGCCCTGAGCTCCATGTGCGCCGAGCCCATTCTCCGCTGGGGGCAAAAAGCCATGGAGGACTGCAAAGCCCACCAGGTGACCTACGAGCTGACGGAGATCATTCTGAGCATCATCGTCTCCACAGGGCTGGTGTCCAATTTCGTGCAGGTGGACTACACCACTGGCCTGGCCCACGCCATTTACAACGGGTTCACCATTCTGCCCAGCACGGAGGAAAACCATCATCTCCACGGGGAGGTGGTTGCCTACGGCATTCTGGCCATGCTCACCATCGACAAGAAATACGAGGAGCGGGATAAGGTGCTGGCGTTTCACCGGTCCATCGGCCTGCCCACCCGGCTTTCGGATATCCACGCCAAGCCGGAGGACTTGCCCGCCGTGGCGGCAAAGGCCCTGCAAGGCATCGACGTGCGCAAGTGGCCCTATGAGGTGACGGCGGAGATGATTGTGAACGGCATCCAAGAGCTGGAGGCTGCGACTGCGTCCTAAATTTGCGCAACTTTTTGAAAGCTTTCTCTTGACATCTTGCTAAAAATAGTGTAGGGTAGTAAAGAACCACAAGGAAATAGGCTTTGGAAAAAGCCAGGAAAGGCTGTGACGAAGAAAGTCCAGGCGACCTCTTCCTGCAGAGAGCCGGCGGTTGGTGCAAGCCGGTGGAAGGCGCTGTGCGGCTATCCCTTCTGAGCCGGAGGCCCCAAATTCGCCCAGGCGGAGAGTAGGCGTTTCCCGTGTATGCTGCGTTAGTGCATAGGGCTTGCTGGAGCCCGACGAGGTGGCGCGAAAGCGCAATTTGAGTGGTACCGCGGATTTTTCATCCGTCTCAAGGAAAGATATTCCTTGAGACGGATTTTTCATTTTGTGGGTGTTCGGAGGCCAGCGCCGGGCAAAACGCAACGTCTATCTTTCTCAACCACAGACCCCTCTTGCCCACCGGGGCAGAACGCTGTCCAGCAGCCAGCCGAACCGGCAGGGGGGACTCACCCGGTAAGTTACAGACAGAAAGGAGAACAACGCTCATGGAAAAAACAGATTTGAAAACCCAATTGGCGGAGGTGGCGGAGCGCATCCGCACCATGCGGGAGATCACCGGCCTTTCCCCGGAGGAAATGGCCAAGTGCACCGGCGTCTCTTTGGAGGAGTACCAGCAGTGCGAGGCAGGGGAGAAGGACTTCAGCTTCACCTTCATTTACAAATGCGCCCAGCGCTTCGGCATCGACCCAACGGACCTGATCAAGGGCGTGTCTCCCACCCTGTCCAGTTACACGGTCAACCGGAAAGGGGACGGTTTGCCCATTACCCGGCGGCAGGGTTTCAAATATTTGAACATGGCCCCCCTGTTTAAAAACAAGACCGCCGAGCCCTTCTTTGTCACCATGCCCTACGAGGAGAGCCAGCAGAACGTGGCTATCAAGCTTTCCACCCATGTGGGCCAGGAGCTGGACATCATTCTGAAGGGCACCATGAAAGTCCAGGTGGGCAGCCATGTGGAGGTGCTTCACGAGGGGGATTCCATCTACTACAATTCCGCCACCCCCCACGGCATGATCGCCATCGACGGGCAGGAGTGCCAGTTCTACGCCATTGTGCTGAAAGGGTCTGAGGAGTTTGCCCCCGAGCAGGACCGGTTCCAAAAGCTTATCGATCAGAAACTGGCCCGCCAGGAGCGGGAAACTGTGTCCAGCCCCTTTGTGAAGACCCAGCTGGACGAGAACGGCATCTTGCAGTCCATCCGCTTTGAGAACCAGGAGAAGTTCAACTTTGCCTTCGACATTGTGGACAAGCTGGCGGAAAAGTCCCCGGACAAGCTGGCTATGCTCCACGTGAGCCGGGACAAGGTGGAACGCCGCTTCACGTTCGGCGACATGAGCCGTTGGTCTTCGAAAACCGCCAACTATCTGGAGAGCCTGGGCATTCAGCGGGGGGACCGGGTCATGGTGGTCTTAAAGCGCCACTACCAGTTCTGGTTCGTCATCACCGCCCTGCATAAGATGGGCGCCATCATCATCCCCGCCACCAACCTGCTGATGGAACACGACTTCGACTACCGCTTCAAAGCGGCAGGGGTGAAGGCCATCCTCTGCACCGCCGACGGTCAGGTGGCCGACGAGGCGGAGAAGGCCGCAAAGAACTGCCCCAGTGTAGAAGTGAAGATCATGGTGGGGGAGAACCGCCTGGGCTGGCACGACTTCGACAAAGAGGTAGAGGCTTTCCCCGACACCTATGAGCGCAAGCCCGACGCCCCCTGCGGCAGCGATCCCATGCTCATGTTCTTCACCTCCGGCACCACGGGCTACCCCAAAATTGCCGAGCACAACTATAAATATGCCCTGGGCCACTACATCACCGCCAAATACTGGCACAACGTGAATCCCGAAGGGCTGCACTTCACCATCTCCGACACAGGCTGGGGCAAGGCCCTGTGGGGCAAGTACTACGGCCAGTGGATGAACGAGGCGGCCATCTTCACCTACGACTTCGACAAGTTCGACGCCCACGACATTCTGCCTATGTTTGCCAAGTATCACATCACCACCTTCTGCGCCCCGCCCACCATGTACCGGTTCTTCATCAAGGAGGATTTGAGCAAATACGACCTGTCCTCCATTGAGTATTCCACCACCGCCGGGGAGGCCTTGAACCCGGAGGTGTTCGAGCAGTGGAAGCGGGCCACGGGCCTGCCCTTGATGGAGGGCTTCGGCCAGACGGAGACCACCCTGACCATCTACAACCCGGTGGGCACCGTGCCCAAGCCCGGCTCCATGGGCATTCCCAGCCCCTTGTATCACGTGGACATCCTTCTGCCCGACGGCACGCCCGCTCCCGTGGGCGAGACCGGCGAGGTGGTGGTCCACACAGAGGAGGGCGCGCCCTGCGGCCTGTTTATGGGCTATTACCAGGACGAAGAGAAGACCCAGGATGTGTGGCACGATGGCTGCTACCACACCGGCGACACCGCCTGGCGGGATGAGGACGGCTACTTCTGGTATGTGGGCCGCACCGACGACGTGATCAAGTCCTCCGGCTACCGGATTGGACCCTTTGAGATTGAAAGCGTCATCATGGAGCTGCCCTATGTGCTGGAGTGCGCCGTCACCAGTGCCCCCGACCCGGTGCGGGGCCAGGTGGTCAAGGCCATTATCGTGCTGACCAAGGGCACGGAGGGCACCGACCAGCTGAAGAAAGAGATTCAAAATTACGTGAAGAAAAACACCGCTCCCTATAAATACCCCCGCATTGTGGAGTTTCGGGACGACCTGCCCAAGACCATCTCCGGCAAGATCCGCCGGGTGGAGCTGCGGGGATAACCTGCGGCAGAGAGTGCGCGGTGTTCTCAAAAAAGACACAGGCCGCCTGGTTTGGGCTTTTTCTCCGGGTGCCGCCGAAAGAAAAAGGAGGGGCTTGCCTCTCCTTTTTTTCTGTACTATACTATACGGTAGAGTAACACAGGGGGAGGTTTTTGGTATGCTTCAAGTTCCGGAGACCCCGTGTCTGGTGGTAGATGTGGCCAAGGTGCGGGAGAATGTGCGGCGGATGCAACAGCAGGTGGAGGCGTGCGGCTGCAGGCTGCGGCCTCATGTAAAAACCCATAAAATGCCCTTTTTTGCCCGGATGCAGCTGGAGGCCGGGGCGGCGGGTATCACCTGCGCCAAGGTCAGCGAGGCGGAGGTCATGGCCCAGGGCGGGGTGAAGGATATTTTCATCGCCTATCCCATGGTGGGGGAGTTCCGTATTCGCCGGGCGTTGGCTCTGCAGCGCCAGGTGGACCGGCTGATCTTGGCGGTGGACAGTTGGGAGGGGGCCCAAAGGCTTTCCCAGGCAGCGGTGGACGCCAACACCGTGTTGGAAGTCCGCCTGGAGGTGGACACAGGGGCCAAGCGCACCGGGATTCCCCGGGAACGGCTGGTGGAGTTGGGCAAGGCTGTCCACAGCCTGCCGGGACTGCGGCTGACCGGGATTTACACCTTTAAGAGCCTGGTGCTTCACGACGCTCCCACCCAGGACAACGCCGCTGCCGCCCAGGAGGAGGGAGAGCTGATGGCCTCTCTGGCGGAGCAGCTTCGCCAGGCGGGAATTCCCCTGGAGGATGTGAGCGCCGGCAGCACTCCCACAGGCTTGTTGGTGGCCCAGACGGGTTTGGTCAACGAGGTGCGCCCCGGCACCTATATCTTTGCAGATTGGATGCTCACCAAAGAGAACTGCGCCCGCTTGGAGGACATCGCCGTGCGGCTGTACGCCACTGTGGTCAGCACGCCGGAGGCGGGGTACGCCGTGCTGGACGGAGGCACCAAGACCTTCCCCACGGACTCCCCGCTGGATACGGCTCCCGGCTTCTACCCGGGCTACGCCATTCCTCTGGGAGCGGACGGCCTGCCCGATGAAAATCTGCAGCTGCGCCGTATGAACGAGGAGCATGGCATTGTCACGGCGAAAAACGGCCGCACAGGCCTGCAGGTAGGCCAGGTGGTGGAGCTTCTGCCCATCCACGTGTGCACGGCAGTGAACAACTTCAACCATGTGTTCCTGTGGGAAGATGGGGAACTGCTGCAGATGCCTGTGGCTGCCAGGGGGATGTTGGTATGATCCACGTGAAAAATGTGCGGATTGTGGACGGCACCGGCTCCCCGAGCTTTTTGGGGGAGCTGCTGTGGGAAGGGGACGCCCTGCTGGAGGTGAGTTCCGCCCCGTTGGGTGACCTGGACGCCCAGGAGATCGACGGGGAGGGCCGGGTGGCCTGTCCGGGCTTTATCGACGCCCACCGCCACTGCGACCTGGCGGCCCTGTACGATCCGGATTTTGGCAAGGTGGAACTGGCCCAGGGAATCACCACGGCGGTGATGGGCAACTGCGGCCTGGCTCCGGCCCCTTGTACCTCCGCCTTGCGGGAGGAACTGTACGACTTTTTAGCCCCCTGTTTGGGGGACGCCCCGCCCGACAGCTTTTTCCCCAAGGTGTCCGATTTTATGGAGGCTTTGAAAAAGGGAAAATTCCCTCTGAATCTGGGGGTGCTGGGGGCAACAGGGGCCATGACTACCGCTTCCAAGGGATTTGGCGACGTGCCCTTTGACCGGGCTTCCCGGACTCAGGCGGAGGCCTATGTGCGGGACGCCATGGAGGCGGGGGCCCTGGGCCTCTCCTGCGGCATTATGTACACCCCGGAGTGTTACAGCACTTTGGAGGACTTCGCCTTCCTGGCCCGGGTGGCCGGGGAATATGGAGGCTATTTGACCAGCCATATTCGGGGCGAGGGAAACTCCCTGGCAGCTTCGGTGCAAGAGGTGGTGGAGATTGGCCGGCGGGCCGGCGTGGGGGTGAACGTGAGCCACTTCAAAGTGACCGGCCTGCAAAACTTCGGCGCAGGGCTGGAGCGGGCCATTGCTGTGCTGGAGCAGGCCCGGGCCCAGGGCCAAGACGTGACCGCCGACGCCTACCCCTATCCGGCGGGATCCACCACCATTCTCTCTCTGGTGCCGCCCACCGTGTTAGAGGCGGCGGGCGGAGACACCCTGGGCTTTTTGACCACGGAGCGGGGCTGCCGCCTGCTGGAACAGGAAGTGCAGAAGGACTTTCCCCATTGGGACAACATGGTGTATTCCATTGGATGGGACCGGATCCGGATCAGCTCGGTGATCGAGGAGCGGGACCGGCCGTTGTCCGGGCTCTCCTTTGCCCAGGCAGCCCGGCAGGAGGGCCTTTCCGAGGCGGAGTTGTTCTGCCGCCTGCTGGCGGACAACGGCAGCCGGGTGGGCGTGATCCTGATGAGCATGGATCCGGCCGATGTGGACCGGGTGCTCACCCTGCCCTATGTGTCCGTAATTTCGGACTCTCTCTATGGAGGCGGAGACATGCCCCATCCCCGGCTGTACGGTTCTTTCCCCAAGTTCCTGCGGGAATATGTCCGAGAAAAAGGACTGCTCTCTTTGGAGGAGGCGGTGGCGAAAATGACCGCACTGCCTGCCCGGCGCTTAGGGCTGGGGGACCGGGGGGTGCTGGCTCCTGGGAAAAAAGCGGATGTGCTGCTGTTTGACCCAGCCTCCTTTACGGACCGGGCCACGTTCTCCGAGCCCAAGCAGCTCTCCGCCGGCCTGTGGAAGGTGTTTGTAAACGGCCGGGAACCGGAGCAACTGCCGGGCCAGGTGGTCTCCCGGTCATGAATCCGAAAGTTCCCCGCATGCCTGGGTTCTTTCTGCAGGAAGCCCCGGTCTTCTCCCAAAAGGGAGGGGACCTCTCTGCGTGCGCGGGTTCCTCATAGTCCATTTTTATCATACTGTGTAGCTGTGCAAAAGAAAGGATGAGTTTGTATGAGCAAAGTAGAAGAGAAACTGCAAGAACTGGGTTTGACCCTGCCGGAGCCCCCCGCCAAGGGCGGCGCTTACGCCCCGGTGAAACAGTTTGGCAAGGGGCTCTATTACGTGTCCGGCTGCGGCCCCTCCACCGACGGCAGCGCCATCACTGGCAAGCTGGGAGAGGACGTGACCGTGGAACAGGGCTACGCCTATGCCCAGGGGTGCATGCTCAACGTGCTGGCGGTGCTCAAGCGGGAGATCGGCGACCTGGACAAGGTGAAAAACGCGGTGAAGGTCACTTGCTTTGTGGCCTCTACCCCGGACTTTTACGCCCAGCCCCAGGTGGCCAACGGCGGCACCGAGCTGCTGATGAAGGTTTTCGGCGAGGAAATCGGCACTCCCAGCCGCTCCGCCATCGGCATGAGCGTGCTCCCCGGCAATATGCCTGTGGAGACCGAAGCCCTGTTTGAGGTGGAGTGAGCACGGCGTAAAATAACAGCAGAAAGCCGGGAGCTTTTGTCTGCGGAGATGCAGAGAAGCTTCCGGCTTTTTTAATAAAAATCGTTTATTTTCGTGGAAAAATCTGGTACTATAAAGAGGAGGAAAAGGTCTGTGTTTTTTAAAGAGGAGGCGAATAGGAATGCTTCGGCAAGATAAGAGAAACTTGTTGTCGGCAGCTCTGGTGTGCCTGGTCCTTCTGGGGGCGGTGCTTTGGATGAACTTCACCCAGGTGGGGGAGAAACTCTTTTCCATTGACCCGGCAAAGGTGGAACAGGTGGTGCTCAGGAAGTCGCTGGGTAGCGGGGGAACCACGGTGACAGACCCTGCTGCGGTGGAAGCGGTGGTGGAGCGCTTCAATAGCTACCGCTATAACGATCGCAACGAGTACGGCTATGGGTTTTTCGAAGGGGTTTACGTGACCTTCCAAGGAGAAGAAGAGTTCACCGTAGAGATGTATCCCTGGGGCGTTCTGGAGCAAGACGGCAACGTGATCTATTCCACCAACTTGTGGTACGATTACTTTACGCCTCTCTTCGAAGCGGCCATTTGAAAAAGGGATAGAGTGCTTGCATACCGTGGGTACTGGCATGTACCTGGGAAACAGGGAATACCGCAGCAGCCAAGAGTATTTCCAGCCTTTCCTGGAGCTGTGCGGCATGTGACGGCGAAAAAGAAAAGGGTGTGTCGCGGAGTTGCTTTCGCGGCACGCCCTTTTTTGTTGGATCACTTGTGGTAGAGCTTGTTGGTCTGGTACTGGGGTTCGCAGGTCAGGTTGAGCCCTAACCGGCGGAACGTGTCCTCGTCCACGTGGGAGAGAATCACCGAGGAGTGGGCCTCGCAGTGGCGCAGCTTGGGCAGCTGGCGCAGGGCCAGTTCGGCGGTGGGGTTGGTGGCTGCACAGATGGACAGGGCCAGGAGAATTTCATCCGTGTGGAGCAGGGGATTGACGCTGCCCAGATGGGTGGTTTTCAGCTTTTGAATGGGTTCAATGACAATGGGGGAGATCAGGTGGATGGCGTCGTGAATGCCTCCCAGGGCTTTCAGGGCGTTGAGCAGAGCGGCGGAAGAGGCCCCCAGCAGCGTGGAGGTCTTTCCGGTGACCACCCGGCCGTCAGGCAGCTGAATGGCGGCGGCAGGCAGGCCGGTCTCCTCCGCCAAGCGGCGGACCGGGGCCACCACAGGGCGGTCCTCCAGGGTGACGCCGGCTTTGCTCATGAGCAGCTCCACCTTGCGCACCTCCTCTTCCGCCAGTTTGCCCTGGCGCAGGCCGCACAGGGAGCTGTAGTACCGGCGGATGATCTCCTGCCGGGAGGCGGCGCAGCAGGCTTCGTCGTCCACAATGCAGAAACCGGCCATGTTCACGCCCATATCCGTGGGGGATTTATAGGGGGACTCCCCGGCAATTTTTTCCAGCATGGCGTTGAGCACCGGGAACACCTCCACGTCCCGGTTGTAGTTGACGGCGGTTTCCCCATAGGCCTCCAGGTGGAAGGGATCGATCATATTCACGTCGTTTAAGTCGGCGGTGGCAGCCTCATAGGCCAGGTTCACCGGATGGGTCAGGGCCAGGTTCCAAATGGGGAAGGTCTCAAATTTGGCGTAGCCCGCCCGGATGCCCCGCTTGTTTTCGTGGTACAGCTGGGAGAGGCAGGTGGCCATTTTGCCGCTGCCCGGTCCCGGGGCGGTGACCACCACCAGGCTGCGGCTGGTCTCCACGTAGTCGTTTTTCCCAAAGCCCTGGTCGCTGACGATCAGGGGGATGTTGGAGGGATAGCCGGGAATGGTGTAGTGGCGGAACACCTTCACCCCCAGGGACTCCAGCCGCTTTTGAAAGGCCTCTGCGGCGGGCTGGCCCTCAAACTGGGTGAGCACCACGCTGCCCACATAGAGCCCAATGCCCCGGAAGGCGTCGATCAGCCGGAGCACATCCGCGTCGTAGGTGATGCCCAAATCCCCCCGGACTTTATTCTTGGCAATGTCCGGGGCGCTGATTACCAGCAGGATTTCCGCCTGGTCTTTCAACTGCAGAAGCATGTTCACTTTGCTGTCCGGCTTAAAGCCCGGCAGCACCCGGGAGGCGTGATAGTCGTCGAACAGCTTGCCTCCAAACTCCAAGTAGAGCTTGCCTCCAAACTGCGCGATGCGCTCCCGGATTTTCTCCGATTGCAGCTGCAGGTATTTTTCGTTGTCAAAACCTATGGTGTTCCCCATTCCGCATGTTCCCCCGTTTCCGTGAAATCAAAATGCGGCGAAGCGTTCCGCCCACCGGAAAAAAGCAGACGCGCCGCGCCTGCCCTCGTTTCGCCTGGTCTCTCTTCTGCCAGATATTATACCAGATTTTTTTCTCTGTCACAACTGCCATTTCAAAAAGAGAAATCCGTGCAAATACAAAGCCGGTGTGTTACAATACTCTATAGGCAAGAACGGGAGGGCAAAGGGAAGGCTTTGCCCCCGATTTTCCATACAACCTAAGGAGGGAGTTGGCGCAATGAACCGTGAAGAAATGGCCCGGGCTGTCCGGGAGGGAGAAACTGTGTTGGGTCTGGAGTTGGGGTCCACCCGCATTAAGGCTGTGCTGGTGGGGCCGGACCATGCCCCCCTGGCGTCTGGGGCATGGGATTGGGAGAACCGTCTGGAGGACGGGGTGTGGACCTATTCTCTGGAAGAGGCCTGGAAGGGGATGCAGCAAGCCTACGGAGAGCTGGCCCGGCAGGTGCAGCAGCAGTGTGGGGAGCCCCTGCGGCGGCTGGGCGCCCTGGGTTTTTCCGCGATGATGCACGGCTATCTGCCCTTTGACCGGGAGGGAAACCAGCTGTGCGCTTTCCGCACCTGGCGCAATACCATCACGGAAAAAGAGTCTCAGGAGCTGACCCAGCTGTTTGGGTTCAACATTCCCCAGCGGTGGAGCATTGCCCATCTGTGGCGTGCCATGGGCCGGAAAGAGCCCCACGTGGCCCAGCTGGACTATTTGACCACCTTGGCCGGCTACGTCCACTGGAAGCTTACAGGCCGGCGGGTGCTGGGCGTGGGGGAGGCCTCAGGCATGTTTCCCGTGGACAGCGGTGCCTGCGACTTCCGCCAGGACATGGTGGAAACGTTTGACCGCCTGGTGGCGGAACGGGGCTATGCCTGGCGGCTGCGGGACGTGCTGCCCCAGGTGCTGCCCGCTGGGGCGGAGGCAGGCGTCCTGACTCCGGAGGGCGCCCGGCTGCTGGATCCCACAGGCACCCTGGAACCTGGCGCGCCCCTGTGCCCCCCGGAAGGGGACGCAGGCACAGGCATGGTCGCCACCAACTCGGTCCGGGAGAGGACGGGCAATGTGTCTGCAGGCACCTCGGTGTTTGCCATGGCGGTGCTGGAAAAGCCCCTGTCCCAGGTGTACCCGGAGATTGATCTGGTCACCACGCCCGACGGCAAGCCGGTGGCCATGGTCCATGTGAACACCTGCACCTCGGATCTGGACGCCTGGGTCAAGCTGTTTGGACAAGTGCTGGAGGCGGCCGGAACTCCCTTGGAAAAATCTAAGCTCTATGAGCTGCTGTATCAAAAAGCGTTGGAAGGGGATCCGGACTGCGGAAGCCTGCTGAGCTACAACTGTTACTCTGGGGAACCGGTGACAGGCCTGGAGAAGGGGCGGCCCCTGTTCTTCCGGCGGCCGGACGCGCCCTTGACGCTGGCGAACTTTATGCGGGCCCAGATCTATGGGGCCATGGCCGCCCTGCGCGTGGGAATGGTGGACATCCTGTTCGGCAAGGAGCAGGTGCAGCTGGACACCTTGTACGGCCACGGCGGGTTGTTTAAGACCAAGGGTGTGGGCCAGCGCCTGCTGGCAGGGGCCCTGGGCGTGCCGGTGGCCGTCATGGAGACCGCCGGAGAGGGCGGCCCCTGGGGCATGGCGCTGCTGGCCTCCTACCGGAAAACCCGGGCGGAGGGGGAGAGCCTGGCGGATTACCTGGAGAAGAAAGTCTTCGCCGGCGCTGCCGGGGAGTGCGTGTCCCCCGACCCGGCGGACCAGGAGGGCTTTGGCCGGTACATCGCCCGGTAAGGCCGCCGGGGAAGCCTTGCAATAACGCCTGTGGTTTGATAAACTAGATCCCAAAAGGGGGAGAACTGCCATGAAACCTTCTGTTAAAACCATTCTGTGGTCCCTGGTGGCCGGTGTGGGGGTGGCGGTGCTGGGAGCCGTAGTGGCCGCCCTGTTTGGGACGTGGATGAACGGCTTTTCCCGGGAGAGCGCCACCCTGTTTGGCCTGGGACTGTACCTCTGTCTTGTCCTGGTGGTTTGCACCGGGGTGATCCTTTCCAAGTTGAAAAAGTGACCCCGCAGCCGGGCTGCGGCGGCGGGCCCAAAGGTCCCCAGAGAGGGGCGCTGGAAACGATTCGGTTTGCAGCGCTCCTTTTTCTTGCGCCAAAGGCCGGGCTGGGGTATAATGGGAAGCATCCTGTGCAAAAAGGAGGGCTTTTCCCATGAATGAAAAAGAAGTGGCAGAGCTGCGGCGGCGCTTCCGGCCGGAGAAGAGCAGCGTCAACCATGTGCGGGGCTGTTACGTCAGCCCCCAAGGAGAGGTGGTTTCCCGGTTTGACCAGTCCCTGGCGCTGATGCCCCAGGAGGAGGGGGAGAACCTGCTGAACCTGCTGCGCAAGTCCCTTTCCGGCAGCTTGGGCAGAAACTTGATCGGGGTGTCCTTCTCCACAGCCCAGGTGGTGGACAGCCCGGAACACAAGCTGCTGATGGCTTTGCGGGACTCGGAGCTGAAAGACGAAGAGTCTTTGGAGGCCTTTTTCCAGGCAGTGGCCCAAAGCTTCCGGCTGGAGGATATGGGGTATTTGATCCTGCTGGCCTACGACTCCTACGATGTGCCCTACCGGGGCAAGGACGGAGGCACCTTGGAAGACGCCTCGGAAACGGTGTATTCCTACATCTTGTGCAGCCTGTGCCCGGTGAAGGAAACCAAGCCGGTGCTCAGTTACCGGGTGCCGGAGAACCTGGGTTCCTGTTCCCCGCCTTTGACGACCGGTGCGCCAACCTGTACGAAACCCTGTACTACACCAAGAACACCGCCGAAAGCCACCAAGAGCTGGTGGACGCTTTGTTCCGCCAGGAGCTGCCTCTGCCGGCGGACACCCAGCGGGAGACCTTTCAAAACCTGCTGACGGAGACCTTGGGGGAGGATTGCAGTCTGGATGTGGTCCAATCGGTGCAGGGGCAGCTGGTGAACTTAATGCGGGAGCACAAGGAGGAAAAGAACCCGGAGCCTTTGGTACTCTCCAAAGGGGCCCTGGAGCAGGTGCTCTCCAGCAGCGGGGTAGAGGAAGAACACCGGGAGGCCTTTGCCCAGCGGTTTCAGGAGGAGTTTGGGGCCAACGCCCGGCTGTCCCCCCAGAACCTGGTGGACAAGCGCAAGCTGGAGGTGCGCACCCCGGACGTGAAGATCCAAGTGCCCCCCGAACGGGGAGACCTGGTGGAGACCCGCATCATCGACGGGGTGGGGTATATCCTCATCCGAGCGGAGGGCGGCGTAGAGGTCAACGGGGTGCCGGTGCGCTTCACAGGGGAGGCGAACCGGCCTCAGGAGGACACAGTCTGAAAAAACGGACACCTCTTTTGAAAAGCCGATTGGAAGGGGAAAGAACAGGCCTGGGGAGAAATCTATGGCTTGACAACGGGGCTTTTTCCCGATATACTTAACTTGTCATGGGACCCTGTGCTCCATGCAAATACTTCTCTGACCACCCAGCGCGCTGGGTTAAGGCCATACGGACAGCCGGGTCAACTGCCGAAGGACGATGTGTCCGCACGCTGCCTGTTCCAACGGTGCGCAGCTGCAGCGGGAAAGCGGCACCCTTTTCGTCGAAAAGCTCAATTTTATAAGTTGGTCACTTTATAACCAGCGCGTTTCGCGCATCAACTTGTAAAAGGTCAATAAGCGTGGGTAAAGTGAGTTATTTGCACGGGAGACCAGAAACGCACCCGTAGTGCGCCTTGCTTGGGCAGGCAGAGGGGCTGTTCCCGGACGCTTTCTGAAAACCATGGACTTTACAGGCGGTGCGCTTTGAGCGCACCGCTTTTTTAACTTCTTGCATTTTCGGAAAAGGGGTTTGGGGTATGGGAGAAAAACTGAAACTCTACGGCTTCAACAATCTGACCAAAGCGTTGAGCTTTAACATTTACGACGTGTGCTATGCGAAGACGCCCCGAGAGCAGCGGGACTATATTGCCTACATTGACGAGCAGTACAACTCGGAGCGCTTGACCAATATTTTGACCACCTTGACGGACATGATCGGCGCCAAGGTGCTGAACATTGCCCGGCAGGACTACGATCCCCAGGGGGCCTCGGTGACCATTCTCATTGCAGAGGGGTCTATGGTTCCGGCAGGGGAGACCCAGCTGGCCCATTTGGACAAAAGCCACGTGACGGTGCACACCTATCCGGAGTACCATCCGGAGACGTTTTTGGCCACCTTCCGGGTGGACATCGACGTGGCTACCTGCGGGGAGATTACCCCCCTCTCCACGTTGGACTACCTCATCGGCTCCTTTGACTCGGACATCATCACCATGGACTACCGGGTGCGGGGTTTCACCCGGGACCTGGACGGGAAAAAGCTGTTTTTAGACCATGAGATCGCCTCCATTCAAAACTACATTGATCCGGACACCCTGCTGCGGTACGACGCGGTGGACATCAATGTGTACGAGGCCAATCTGTTCCACACCAAGATGATGGTCAAGGACATCGATCTGCAGAACTACCTGTTCAACACCGACGTGTACGAACTGCCGCCCCGAACCCGGCTGGAGATCATGCAGAACCTGCGCCGGGAGATGATTGAGATTTTCAGCGGCAGGAACATTTTTTAAATAAAAGGGGGGATTTTGATGCTTTCACAAGAGCGCGCTCCCATCTACGAGGCGCTGCAGGAATTTGAAAAACGCCGGGTGGTTCCCTTTGACGTGCCCGGCCATAAACGGGGCCGGGGCAACCCGGAGCTGACCCAGCTTTTGGGGCAAAAATGTGTGGGGATGGACGTCAACTCCATGAAGCCCCTGGACAACCTGTGCCACCCGGTTTCCGTCATCCGGGAGGCGGAGGAGCTGGCCGCCCAGGCCTTTGGGGCCGCCCACGCCTTTTTGATGGTGGGGGGCACCACCTCGGCGGTGCAGGCCATGATTTTGTCCGTGGCCAAGCGGGGGGAGAAGATCATCCTGCC
>CAJFEW010000008.1 GCA_904374805.1 uncultured Neglectibacter sp. | reverse complement strand
CATCTGTCCAAAAAGCGTAAACGTGAGCTTTTGCTCGTTGCGTAACAATATTTGCTGATTTCGGGTCCTATTTTTTCATTTTTACTTTACAGTGCCAATATTCTTTTTATAAATGTAGCACATTTTCCTAAAATTGTCTACAGGTTGACGGTTAATGTGAAGAAATTGGACGATCTCCATTTTTCAATTGCATTTTATCCCGTTATCCTGTACTATATATCTGGAACGTACTTGTTTCCTGCTGTACCACACAAAATCCCGAGAGACACCCTGCGTTTCTTCCGCGCAAAGGCCATGCCAAAGCTGGGAGGAGGCAGAGGGTTCGTTGTGGGACGGCGCCAACCTTAATAAGATTTGGAGGGTTTTCTATGCTTTGTCCAAAATGTGGAAGGACAGTCCCAGACGGTGTGCCCTGCCCTTGCGGCGCGCCGCTCCTCTCGTCGAACCCAGCGGTCAATGTGATTAAGACGCTAGGTTCCTCCCCTCTGTTTTTAGCAGCTGCCATACTGTATACCGCATCGGTGGTTTTGGGGCTTTTCTCCTCTTTGGGATCGAGCGCTCTCTTTACAGAGCTGTATTACTACGGAGCCAACTACGGTTTGGATCCGGATATTTTCTACCCCTTGATGGATGCCCTGGAGAGCGGGTCCGTGGTAACCGTTGTGGTGGAGGCGATTCCCTCTCTTTTGATGGCGGCGGCCATGTGGATGTTTTACGCCACCTGCCGCAGCACGAAAAGCGGCAATATCTCCACCGCAGGGCTTACGGTTTGCAAAGTCCTCAGTTACATAACCGTGGTGGGCATCTGCCTTCTGGCCTTGCTGCTGGTGGCCTGTTTCGTAATTCTTCTGATTGCTGCGGCGGCGGGAGGGGTTACCACTGCTTCCTACTACGATGGGTACGGCTATGACTATGGATATGGAGCCGCGGCTTCTGCTACAGCGGTGATTGTCCTGGTGGCGGTTGTCTTGGTGGTGGCAGTGGCGCTGCTGGTTCTGCTGCTGGTTTATCAGCTTGCTGTGATCCGTACCATTAACCGGGTGAAGGCCTCTGCCCTCACAGGCACGCCAGACAACCGTGTGCCCCGTTTTCTCACAGGCATGCTGTTTGTGCTGGGGGTGCTGGGCGGTTTAGGCGGCTTGGCCTCTCTGTTTACCTCGCCTGTTTCCGGCCTGGCTGCTTTGGCTTCCGCTGCTTGCATGATCCTCTTGGCCCTTTGCTTGGGCCGGTACCGGAACTTGATGACCATGCTGCTGTTCCCTCCGGTGCAGCCTGTCTACCCCGGCGGCCCTGTGCCCCCTTACCAGGGGACGCCTCCGCAGCAGCCGGGAGGACCTTACAACGGCGGCACGCCCCAATAAGGGCGGAAACAAGCCCTCGGTGACACGCAGATCTTTTTGCAGCCCGCTCTATCGTGGGAGTGCGCAGATAGCGTCCGTTCCCGTGTGTGATAGCGGAAGAACCGGGTGTTTTTTTCGAAAAAAGGAGAAAGAAAAAGGAAGGAGCGCTTCTACAGCGTTCCTTCCTTTTTGCGTGCCAGAACCACAGTATTCCGGCAGCGCTATCGCTTTCGCACGCTTGTGCCTTATTGGTTAAACAATCACTCTGGCTTTGATAATGGGCTCCATCTGGCGCAGGGAATCCACTGCGTCTTTGGTCAATTCCCCCGACACGTCCAGAATGGTGTAGGCGTATTCGCCCCGGGATTTGCTCTGCATGTTTTCAATGTTGATCCCCGCCTCGCCGCAGGCTGCCGCCAGCATGGCAATAGTGTTGGGCACGTTTTTGTGAATCAGGCACACTCGCCGGGTGCCCGGTTCCCGCGCCATGGAGACAGAGGGAAGGTTGACGGAATTGAGGATGTTTCCGTTTTCCAAATAATCTTTGAGCTGGTCCACTGCCATGCGGGCACAGTTGTCCTCGCTTTCTGGTGTGGAGGCGCCCAGATGGGGAATCGCCACAATGTTCTCTACGCCAATCATGGCGTCTGCGGGGAAGTCCGTGGCGTATGCCGCCACTTTACCCTGGGCCAAAGCGGCCAAGAGAGCGTCTGTGTCCACCAGGCCGCCCCGGGCGAAGTTCAAAAGCCGCACGCCGTCTTTCATCTTCCCCAAGGTCTCCCCGTTGATCATGTTTTTCGTCTCCGGTGTCTGGGGGAGATGCAGAGTGATGTAATCGCACTGGGCGTAAATTTCCTCTAAGGAAAGGGAACGATGGACAGCGCTGGACAGGTGCCAGGCGGAGTCCACCGAGAGGAAGGGGTCGTACCCGTACACCTCCATACCCAGCTGGCAGGCGGCGTTGGCCACCAGAATGCCGATGGCTCCCAGGCCCACAACACCCAGTGTCTTGCCTTGGATTTCCGGACCGGCAAAGGCGCCCTTGCCCTTTTCAATGAGCTTTTCCACTTGGTCGCCCTGCCCTTTTAATGTTTTCACCCAATCTATGGCGGGAATGACTTTTCGAGAGGTGAGGAACAGGGCTGCCAGCACCAGTTCTTTCACCGCATTGGCGTTGGCGCCGGGGGTGTTGAACACCACGATTCCCTGCTCGGTGCATTTTGCCAGAGGGATGTTGTTCACGCCGGCACCTGCCCGGGCAATGGCCAGCAGGTTCTCTTCCAGCTCTCTCTCATGCATGGACGCGGACCGAACCAAAATGCCGTCCGGGTTTTCCATTTCCGGGGAGAAGGTGTAAGCCTCCCCCAGGCGTTTTGTCCCCACAGGGCTGATTTTATTTAAGCACAAGATCTTGTACACCGGATCGCTTCCTTTCTCACTTGTTTTCCAGTTCGAACTTCTTCATAAATTCCACCAGTTTGACCACGCCCTCTTCCGGCATGGCGTTGTAAATAGAAGCGCGCATGCCGCCTACGCTCCGGTGGCCCTTCAAGTTGACAAACCCAGCCGCTGCGCTCTCCTTCACAAATTTCGCGTCCAGGTCTTTGTCCCCCGTGACGAAGGTCACGTTCATCAGGGAACGGCTGTCCTTTTGGGCACAGCCCTGGAACAGGGTGGACTGATCCAGAAAATCATAGAGCACCTGGGCTTTGCGCACATTGCGCTCCTCCATTTTCTCCAGGCCGCCGATGTCGTTTTGGATCCACTCCAGCACCAGCTTGCACATGTAAATGGGCCAGCAGGGCGGGGTGTTGTACATGGAGTCGTTGTCCGCCATCACCTGGTAGTTCAGCATGGTGGGGGTGCCCTCTAAGGGCTCGCCCAGCAGGTCTTCCCGCACGATGACAATGGTGAGCCCTGCGGGAGCCACGTTTTTCTGCGCCCCTGCGTAGAGCAGGCCAAACTTGGTCACGTCCAATGGTTTGGACAAAATGCAGGAGGAGATATCCGCCACCAGGGGCACGCTGCCAGTGTCCGGCAGTTGGTGCCAAACCGTGCCGTAAATGGTGTTGTTCAGGCAGATGTGGAAGTAATCCGCGTCCGGCCGGAACTCCTGGGGATCCAGAGCGGGAATGTGCGAGAAGTTGTCGTCTTTAGAGGAGGCAACCACCTTACAATCTCCATACCGGGCGGCCTCTTTATAGGCCTTGGTGGAAAACTGTCCGGAAAGCACATAGTCCGCTTTGCGGGATTTGGTCATCAGGTTCATGGGCACTGCGGCAAACTGGGTGGACGCGCCCCCCTGCAGGAAGAGAACCTTATAGTTGTCCGGAATCCCCATCACGTTCCGCCACAGGGTCTGCGCCTCCTGGTAGATTCCCTCGAACACCTTGGAGCGATGGGACATCTCCATCACGGATTGGCCGCTTCCCTGATAGTCCAGCATTTCGGCGGAAGCTTTCGCCAAAACGGGTTCGGGAAGCATAGAGGGCCCTGCGGAAAAGTTGTACACGCGAGACATAGGAATACCTCCTCTTGGTTAAATGATTTATCCAGATAAATTGATAAAGTGTTTTAGCTATTATACGGTCTTCCTCGCCCAATTGCAAGGGAAAAAACATTTTTTTTCGAAAAAAAGGAAAATCGACCTTCAGGGCCGTACACTTCTGTAAATCTGTCCTCGTGTTAAGGACATTGTCCTTTTTGTGGAGACTTTTTCGTGTTTCCCGCCGGGAAGGGGGCAAAGAAGCTTTTCCGCTTTTAAGGAAACTTAACAGAAATAATTTGTCAACGGTCTAAGATTATGGTATAATGGTCCCAGAACCCTGCATCTGGGGTGCTGGGGTCCCAGCCGCTCTTCTGGTTGGATCCGCGCGCCGCGTCTGCTGCAGGCGCGAGAAGGAGCCTTTGGGACATGCAGAGCGCCCCAACAGTTTTATTTCCAAACCCACAGGAGGATTGTGTATGAAGGTCAAGGATATCGTAGACATTTTAAAGTGTCAGGTGCTCAACGAAGGCAATATGGAAGAAGAAGTGAAGACCGCTTGCGGCAGCGACATGATGAGCGATGTGCTGGCCTTTGTGAAGGATCAGTCTGTGCTGCTCACGGGTTTGATGAATCCCCAAGTGGTGCGTACGGCGGAGATGATGGACATGCACTGCATCGTGTTTGTGCGGGGCAAGAATATCGATCCCAACGTGGTGGAGCTGGCCCGGCAGAAGGACATCACCGTGTTGGCGTCCCCCTATCGCATGTTTACGGCCTGCGGTCTGCTGTACTCCAACGGGTTGCGAGGAGGCTGTGATATCAAATGAGTATGCTGCATTTGACGTACCAAGTGCCCGGCGACGATTTCACCCGGGCAGGGGAAGCTTCCGGCGACGTGAAGCACAAGCTCAAGAAATTGGGTTACGAGCCGGACGCGGTGCGCCGGGTTTCCATCGCCATGTACGAAGGGGAGATCAATATGGTGATCCACGCAGGCGGCGGGGAAGCCGTGGTGGACATTGACCCGGACCGGGTGGACATCCTTTTGCAGGACCACGGCCCCGGAATCCAGGACGTAAACCAAGCCATGCAGGCAGGCTGGTCCACCGCGCCGGACAATGTGCGGGCTTTGGGCTTCGGTGCCGGCATGGGTTTGCCGAACATGAAAAAATACACCGACGAGATGGAGATTGATTCCGTTGTGGGAGAGGGCACTGCAGTGCGCATGACGGTGTTTCCCGGTAGAAAAGAGGAAGGAAGATAGTGCGCTGCCTTTCCCGCACTGTCTAGGGAGGAAAGCGAAGTGGCTGAATTTTACCATTCTGTCACACTGAACCAAGAGATGTGCGTGGGCTGCACCAACTGCATCAAACGCTGTCCCACCGAGGCGATTCGTGTCCGGGGAGGGAAAGCGGTCATCGCCTCGGAACGGTGCATCGACTGCGGGGAGTGCATCCGGATCTGCCCGCACCATGCCAAGCGGGCCCGGCACAGCCATCTTTCGGAGCTCAGTGATTTTACATATACCATCGCGCTGCCCGCACCGTCCCTATACGGGCAGTTTAACAATTTGGACGATATAGATTATGTGCTCACCGGCCTGAAGGCCATGGGCTTTGACGATGTGTTTGAGGTGTCTCGAGCGGCGGAGCTGGTCAGCGAGGCCACCCGAAAGCTGATGGATGCAGGCGCCCTGAAGCGTCCGGTCATCAGCTCGGCTTGCCCGGCTGTGGTGCGGCTGATTCGGGTTCGGTTTCCAGATTTGTGCGACCATGTGCTCCCCTTGAAATCCCCCATGGAGACAGCGGCTGCCATTGCCAAAAAGGAGGCGGTAAAGAAAACCGGCCTTCCTGTGGAGCAGATTGGCTGTTTCTTCATCACCCCCTGCCCGGCCAAGGTGACGGATATCCAAATGCCTCTGGGAATAGAGAAGTCCCAGGTGGACGGAGCCATTGCCATCAGCGAGGTGTTTCCGGAACTGTCCCACAAGATGGATCATTTGGAAAAGGTGGAACCTCTTTCCAATTCCGGCATTATCGGAGTGGGGTGGTCCACCAGCGGCGGAGAGGCAGCGGCCCTTTTAAATGAGAAATACCTGGCCGCTGACGGCATTGAGAACGTGATCCGTGTGTTGGAGGAGATCGAGGACGAGCGCATCGGGGATCTGGACTTCATTGAATTGAACGCCTGTTCCGGCGGGTGTGTAGGCGGGGTGCTCTGCGTGGAAAATCCCTATGTGGCCAAAGCGCGGATCCAGCGGCTGCGTAAGTACCTGCCCGTGTCGCAAAACCACCTAAAAGGGGGCCCTGTTCCCACGGTGATGGAGTGGGAGGAGAGTTTGGAATTTTCCGATGTGCTCACCCTTTCTAGCGACCTGAAAGAGGCCATGCGGATGATGGTGCAAATCGACCAAATCGAGAAGGAGTTTCCCGGTTTGGATTGCGGCGCCTGTGGCGCTCCCACCTGCCGGGCCTTTGCGGAAGACGTGGTCAAAGGCATCTGTAAGGAAACCGAGTGCATTTTTGTCTACCGCAAGCGGATGAAAAAAGTGGCCAGCACCCTGTCGGAGCTGGAGGAGAGCATGGGGCGTTTCTCCCGGGAGGGACCAGAACAAAAGGAGGAAGAGACATGACGGCAAAGGAAATGGCTGCTGCCTGCGGCTGGAAGCTGCTGGCAGGAGGAGAAGGGCAGGACAATGTGGCGGACGGCTGCTATGTGGGGGATCTGCTCAGCTGGGTGATGGCACGGGCCCAATCCGGCAACGTTTGGATCACGGTGATGGGGAATGTCAACGCCATCGCAGTGGCCACCTTGACAGATGTATGCTGCATCGTGCTCACCGAGAACGCGGCGTTGGATGCGGACGCGGCCCAAAAGGCGGAAATGCAGGGGATTCCTGTGTACGGCTGCGAAGCCAACAGCTTTGAGACGGCCGTGCAGGTGTATAAGGCGCTGCAATGAAGACATACGGATATGACCTGCACGTGCATTCGTGTCTGTCTCCCTGCGGGGACAACGACATGACCCCCAATAATTTGGTGCAGATGGCCCTGCTTTCCGGCTGCGACATCTTGGCATTGACCGACCACAACACCTGCCGCAACGCTCCGGCTGCCATGGAGGCAGGGGCCCGCTGCGGGCTGCTGGTGATCCCCGGCATGGAGCTGTGCACCTCGGAGGAGGCCCATGTGGTGTGCCTGTTTGAGACGTTGGAAGGCGCCCTGGAGTTTGACCGGTATGTCTACGAGCATATGCCCCACGTGCCCAACCGGCCGGAGATTTTCGGGGAGCAGCGTCTGTTGGACGGGGAAGATACCCTGTTGGAGCAGGAACAAAATCTTCTGCTGGTCTCCTCGTTTATCAGCGTGGACCAAGTGGTGGCTTTGACGGCGGCCTATGGGGGCGTGGCCTTTCCCGCTCATGTGAACCGGGATTCTTACAGTGTGATCGCCTCCTTGGGCGCCCTTCCTCCGGAAGCTGGTTTTACCGCGGCAGAGGTAACCCGGGACTGTGATCTGCAGGCGTTCCAAAAGCTGCATCCGGAACTTTCCGGCCTTTCTGTGTTTCGAAACTCCGATGCGCATTATTTGGAAACTCTGGCTGAAGAGCCCTGGAAGATTTCTTTGCCGGAAAAGTCTGTGCAGGCTGTGCTGCAGGCGGTGCAGAGGCAATAATTGATGTTCTGGTATCGATAAGATGGTAATTATTTACGGAATATTGATATTTTTCTAGCAAGAATTTGTCGTTCTAATCATTATAATTCTAAAATAGAATTATAAAACCCGCCGGTTTTGCTATAGTAATTGTGATGCTTAGCCGGCGGGCTTTTGTGTCCCGCTATAAGCCAATAGATTCAAACCTACAACATATTGGGAGGAAAAACCATGCAAAAGCGTATCAGTAATTTGCCGTTTCATGATACTCCCGAGCAGGCGCAAAAGCTCGACGCAGTGATCGAAGAGCTGAAAGGCCAGCCCGGTGCGGTAATGCCGGCATTGCACCAGGCGCAGGACATTTACGGCTACCTGCCTATGGAGGTCCAGGAAAAGATCGCCAAGGGTCTGGATGTGCCGCTGGAAGAAGTGTTCGGCGTTTCCACGTTCTATTCACAGTTTTCTCTGACCCCCAAGGGCCGCAACCACATTTCCGTATGCTTG
Organism: uncultured Neglectibacter sp.; assembly: GCA_904374805.1. Lineage (GTDB taxonomy): Bacteria > Bacillota > Clostridia > Oscillospirales > Acutalibacteraceae > Acutalibacter > Acutalibacter pullicola. Next base: position 63,701 of record CAJFEW010000008.1, on the reverse strand, counting down.
GGCACCGCCTGCTATGTGAAGGGTGCGGATAAGGTGTTGGAGCGCATCACCCAGAAGCTGGGCATCCAGCCGGAGGAATGTACCGAAGACGGGGCGTTCTCCCTGACGGCTTGCCGGTGCATCGGCGCCTGCGGCCTGGCTCCCGTGATGACTGTGAACGACGATGTGTACGGCCGTTTGGTGCCGGAGGATGTGGACGGCATTTTGGCCAAATACCTGGCGTAACGGGATCAGCGTGCCATGCGTGAGCTGCTTCCCTCATCACCATCACCGTGGTGGAGGACCAGCCGGGGGATACCCTCTCCATCTCGGTGGAGGACAATGGAAAGGGGATGTCAGAGGAAACTGTGAAGAAGGTCATCGACCCCTTTTACACCACACGTACCACCCGCAGTGTGGGCTTGGGCGTGCCGCTGTTTAAAATGGAGGCCGAGATGACCGGCGGCAGTTTCACCATCCAATCCCAGCTGGGTGTGGGGACAAACCTCACCGCCGTGTTCAAACCCTCCAGCGTGGACATGATCCCCCTGGGGGATATCAACGGCACGGTGCAGCTGCTTGTTTCCTGCAACCCTCAGTTGGATTTTATCTTCCACCGTGTTCTCTTGACAGACAGGGGAGAGCGGCGGGAATTTGCTTTAAAGACCGAAGAGCTTCGCCAGGTGCTGGGGGAGGATGTCCCCTTGGACACCCCGGATGTGGTGCTGTGGATCAAGGAGTACTTGGCTGAACAGACGGCGGAGCTTACCCAGGGGGCGCTCCCTGAAACATAACCGTTAAGAACGGGATTCGATTATGAATGGAAAGGATTGGTCAGTAGCATGAAATCTTTAGCGGAACTCCAGGCAATTCGCGATAAGACCCGGGCCGCCGTCACTCTGCGTGAAAATGCGGAAGCAGGCACCCGTGTGTTGGTGGGTATGGCTACCTGCGGCATCGCCGCCGGCGCCCGCCCTGTGCTCAACGCCTTTGTAGAAGAGGTCGCCAAGCGCGGCCTGCAGGATGTGATGGTCACCCAGACCGGCTGTATCGGCATTTGCCAGTACGAGCCTGTGGTGGAGATCGTCACCCCCGGCCATGAGAAGGTCACCTATGTGAAGATGACTCCTGAAAAGGCCGTCAGAGTTGTGAACGACCACCTTGTGAACGGCAATGTGGTATCGGAGTACACCATTGGAGCCAATGCCATCGGAGCCAAATAAGAAGGAGGGAAAAGAATGTTTCGTTCAAACGTGCTGGTCTGCGGAGGTACGGGATGTACGTCCTCCAACAGCGAGCAGATCATTGAAAGGCTGAAGGAAGAGATCAAAGCCCAGGGCCTGGAAAAAGAAGTCAACGTCATTCGCACCGGCTGCTTTGGCCTGTGCGCGCTGGGTCCCATCATGGTGGTGTACCCCGAAGGCGCTTTTTATAGCCGTGTCACTCCGGAAGATGTGCCGGAGATCGTTTCCGAGCACCTTCTCAAAGGCCGTATCGTCAAGCGGCTGCTGTATCAGGAAACCGTGGTAGATGACAACACCACCAAGTCCCTGAATGAAACCACGTTCTACGCCAAGCAGATGCGTATTGCCCTGCGCAACTGCGGCGTGATCAACCCGGAGAATATCGACGAGTACATTGCCCAGGACGGCTATGCCGCTCTGGGCAAGGTGCTCACCGAGATGACTCCCCAGGAAGTCATCGACCTGGTGCTGGCTTCCGGCCTGCGGGGCCGTGGCGGCGCTGGATTCCCCACCGGCCGTAAGTGGCAGTTTGCCGCTGCTTCCAAAGCTGAGCAGAAGTATGCCTGCTGCAACGCCGACGAAGGCGACCCCGGTGCATTTATGGACCGTTCCGTGCTGGAGGGCGACCCCCACAGCGTGCTGGAGGCCATGGCCATTGCCGGTTATGCCATCGGCTACGGCCTGCTGGGCAAGAACATCTTCGACTCCGGCTTCGATTTCGATATCGACATCCGCTTGGGCGCCGGCGCCTTTGTGTGCGGCGAGGAAACCGCTCTGATGACCTCCATCGAAGGCAAGCGCGGCGAGCCTCGTGTGCGTCCTCCTTTCCCGGCTGTGAAGGGCCTGTTCGGCGTTCCCACCGTTCTGAACAACGTGGAAACCTACGCCAACATCCCCCAGATTATTTTGAAGGGCGCCGATTGGTTCCGTTCTATCGGCACGGAGAAATCCCCCGGCACCAAGGTGTTTGCCTTGGGCGGTAAAATCACCAACACCGGCTTGGTGGAAGTTCCCATGGGCACCACCCTGCGGGAAGTGGTGGAGGAGATCGGCGGCGGCGTGCCCGGCGGCCATCAATTCAAGGCTGCCCAGACCGGCGGCCCCTCCGGCGGCTGCATCCCCGCCAAACTGATCGATACCCCCATCGATTACGACAACCTGATCGCCATCGGCTCCATGATGGGCTCCGGCGGCCTGATTGTTATGGACGAGACCACCTGCATGGTGGATATCGCCAAGTTCTTCCTGGAGTTCACCGTGGATGAGTCCTGCGGCAAATGTACCCCCTGCCGTGTGGGCACCAAGCGGCTGCTGGAGATCCTCAACAAGATCACCTCCGGCAACGGCACCTTGGAAGACATCGACAAGATGGAAGAGCTGTGCTATTACATCAAAGAAAATTCCCTGTGTGGTCTGGGTCAGACCGCACCGAACCCTGTGCTTTCCACACTCAAATATTACCGCGATGAGTATGAGGCCCATGTGGTGGAGCATCGCTGCCCCGCCGGCGCCTGCAAGGCCCTGACCAATTACTCCATCGAAGCCGACAAGTGCAAGGGCTGCACCCTGTGCGCCCGCAACTGCCCGGTGGGTGCTATCAGCGGCTCTGTGAAGCAGCCTCACGTGATTGACACCACCAAGTGCATCAAGTGCGGCGTGTGCATGGAGAAGTGTAAGTTTGGCGCTGTGGTGAAGAAATAAGAGAGGAGTGTGCGAACATGGAACAGGTCAATGTGAAGATCAACGGCGTATCCTATGAAGTGCCCGCCAATTCCACTATTTTGGAAGCCGCGAGCGTCGCCGGTATCGATATCCCCACCCTTTGCTACCTGAAAGATATCAACCAGATCGGCGCCTGCCGTATGTGTATGGTGGAAGTGAAGGGTGCAAAGTCTCTGGTGGCCGCCTGTGTGTATCCCGTCAACGATGGCATGGAGGTGTTCACCAACAGCCCGAAGGTCCAAGAGTCCCGCCGGATGACCCTGGAGCTCCTTCTGTCTGTGCACGATAAGAAATGTCTGTCCTGCGAGCGCAGCGGCAACTGTGAGTTCCAGAAGCTGTGCAACGACATGGGCATCGAAGAGGAAAACCGGTATGAGGGTGAAGTCCCCGCTGGTAAGAAGGACTACTCCACCCTGTATTTGGAGCGCAACAATGCCAAGTGTGTGTTGTGCCGCCGCTGCGTGGCTGCCTGCCAGAATCAGCATGTGTCTGTCATCGGCGCCAATAACCGTGGCTTTGACACGGAGATCGGCTGCGCCTTTGAGCAGCCCTTGAGCAATGTGGCTTGTGTGGCCTGCGGTCAGTGTATCGTCAGCTGCCCCACCGGCGCTCTCACCGAGAAGGACAACACCCAGGAGGTCATCGACGCCATCAACGATCCCGACAAGGTGGTCATTGTGCAGACTGCTCCCGCCGTGCGTGCTGCGCTGGGCGAAGAGTTTGGGCTGCCCATCGGCACCAATGTGGAGGGCAAGATGGTTGCCGCACTGCGCCGTCTGGGCTTTGACAAGGTGTTCGACACTGACTTCGGCGCCGATATGACCATTATGGAGGAGGCCAGCGAGTTTATCGACCGTGTGAAGAACGGCGGCAAGCTGCCCATGATCACCTCCTGCTCTCCTGGCTGGGTCAAATTCTGTGAGCACTATTACCCCGATTTGCTGGACAACCTGTCCACCTGCAAGTCCCCCCAGAACATGGCAGGCGCTTTGATCAAGACCTGGTATGCGCAGAAGGAAGGCATCGATCCCAATAACATCGTGTCTGTCTCCGTCATGCCCTGCACCGCTAAGAAGTTTGAGATCAACCGGGATGACGAAAACGCAGCCGGTCTGCCCGACGTGGACATCAGCATCACCACCCGGGAGCTGGCCCGTATGATCAAAAAGGCGCAGCTGAACTTTGTGCGGCTGCCCGAGGAGAAATTCGACGACGCCATGGGCGTGTCCACCGGCGCAGCAGTTATCTTCGGCGCTACCGGCGGTGTGATGGAAGCAGCTCTTCGTACGGCTGCCGATCTGCTCACCGGCGAGAGCCAGGACAACATCGAGTACACGGAAATCCGCGGCACCGAGGGCTTCAAAGAGGCCGTGTACAAAGTGGCCGGCATGGATGTGAAGGTGGCTGTGGTCAGCGGTCTGTCCAACGCGGACGCCCTGCTGAAGAAGGTCCGCTCCGGCGAGGCTGACTACCAGTTCATTGAAGTCATGTGCTGCCCGGGAGGCTGTGTCAACGGCGGCGGCCAGCCCATTCAGAGCTCTGTGAACCACAGCTTCTACGACATCAAGAAGCTGCGCGCCCAGGCCCTGTACGATCAGGACAAGAATATGCCTCTGCGCAAGAGCCATTTGAACCCGGTTCTGCAGAAGTGCTACGAGGAATTTTTGGGTGAACCCGGCAGCCATAAGGCTCACGAGATTCTCCATACCTCTTACGTCAAGCGGGGGTATTAAGGACGCACGGCTGCGCGTTTGCTGAATCTTTGGAAAGAAAATGTTGAAAGAAGGGGTTGCTGCGAAAAGCGGCAGCCCCTTTTTCCTGTCTGTTTTGGCGGCTTGCGTCTCCGGAGTCTCTGGTGTATAATAAGCTCACTTGGGAGATTGTGAAAAGAAGGAATGGAACATGAAAAGGTTTCTCACGTTCCTGCGGATTGGAGGGATCCTCCTCTGCTGCATGGGATTGGTGTTTTTCCTGCTGCCTGTGCTGCGGGGCGGCTTTGGCCTGGGGGCGGTTTTTGGCGAATGCGTCTGCCTTTTGGGTTTGGCTTTGCTCCTTTTCTTTGGCAGGTTTTCCCGGCAGGGAGGCTGGAAGAAGGGAATTGCCCGCCTGGTTGTATCTTTTTACTGTATGGGCCTTCTCTGGGCGTCCTATCTGTCGGCGCTGTTGTTTTCCGCCGCTCTGTCCACACCTCCGGAAAATCTCCCGGTGGTGGTGCTGGGCGCTCGGGTGTACGGAGAGGAACAGATGAGTGTCAGCCTGGCCAATCGCGTGGAGAAGGCGTGGGAGTATTTGGAGGAAAATCCAGAGGCCCCTTGTATTGTTACGGGAGGGCAGGGCAGCGATGAGCCCTGTCCGGAAGCAGCCACCCAGAAAAACGTGTTGGAAAGCAGGGGGATCGACCGGGAGCGCATCTTTGTGGAGGATCGATCGCGCAACACCCGGGAGAACTTGCTTTTTGCCAAGGAGATCGCAGAGGAGCAGAACCTGGGGGACCAGGTGGTCCTTGTCACCCAGGGGTTTCACATGTATCGGGCCACCCAGCTGGCAAAGGCGGCTGGGTTCACCCCATACGGCTTGGTGGCTGCCACCGATCCTCTGCTGTTCCCGGAATATTATGGAAGAGAGCTGCTATCCCTGACCAAGTGGCAGGTGGAGCGGCTGGTGCTGGCATGAGGAAAGGAGCGATGGTATGCGGCTGCTGCTGCGGAATGTTCGACTGATTGACCCCTCTCAAGAGGTGGAGGAAACCTGCGACCTGCTTCTGGAGGACGGAAAGGTGGCCCGGCGGGGGCTGCACCTTTCTGCGGAGGGGGCAGAAGTGATCGATGGCACAGGCCTGGTGGCGGCGCCCGGCCTGGTGGACATGCACGTCCATCTCCGGGATCCAGGTTTGACCTACAAGGAAGACCTGTACTCTGGCTGCCGGGCTGCGGCTGCAGGAGGTGTTACCAGCTTGTTGGCTATGCCCAACACCAAGCCTGCCATGGATTCCCCGGAAACGGTTCGGGATCTGTTGGAGCGAGCTCAAACTGCCGATGCCGCCGTGTACACCGCTGCCTGCGTCACCAAAGACCTGCAGGGGGAGGAGCGGACGGATTGGAAAGCTCTGAAAGAGGCGGGCGCCATCGCCCTCAGCGACGACGGCAGGCCGGTGGTCAACACCCGTCGGCTGCTGGAAGCTTTGGAGCAGGCCCCTGGTTTGGGGCTGGTAGTCACTGCTCACTGTGAGGACCTGTATTTGGCTGCCAGAGGCCTGATGCACGAGGGAGAAGTTTCCCGCAAACTGGGGGTGCCCGGTATTCCTGCCGCCGCCGAGGACTGCGGCACTGCCCGGGAGATCGCCGCGGCGGCCTCTCTCGGCGCGCCCATTCACATCTGCCATGTGAGCACCAAGGGCTCTGTGGAACTGATTCGGGACGCCAAGGCGCGGGGCGTGCGCGTCACCGCGGAGACCTGTCCCCACTACCTGCTGCTGACAGACCAGGCTCTGGAATCCCAAGACGCGGACTACCGGATGAACCCGCCCCTGCGCACGGAGGAGGACCGGTTGGCCCTCATCGAAGGTTTGCTGGATGGCACTCTGGACGCCATTGCCACGGACCACGCCCCGCACTCTCCGGAGGAGAAGGCGGACTTCTTCAAAGCCCCCAACGGCTCCATCGGTATGGAGACCTCTTTGGCCGCCACCCTCACGGCCTTGCAGGGAAAGTTGTCCCTGTCTGAAATCCTGGAGAAAATGAGTGTCAACCCCGCCCGGATTTTGGGTATTCCTGGGGGTACTTTGCGGGAGGGGACCAATGCCGACGTGGTCTTATTCGATCCAGAGAAAGAGTGGGTGGTGGATCCGGAAAAGCTCCACGGCAAGAGCAAGAACACCCCCTTCAAGGGAAGGAAACTCAAGGGCAAGGTGGTGCTGACCATCTTCCGGGGCCGTGTAGTCTACGATGCCCGCTGCTAAAAAGTTGACGAAAAGGGGAGATCCCCCTGGAAATACGTATAAGGGAGAGAATGATTCATGTCCATGGATAAGCTGATTGAAAAGATTGTGGAAAAACAAAACCCCACAGTGGCTGGCTTGGATCCCAAGCTCAGCTACATTCCGGAGCACATTCGGAATGCCAGCTATGAGAAGTACGGCAAGACCCTGGAGGGGGCGGCAGACGCCCTGCTCCAGTTTAACAAGGGCCTGATCGACGCTTTGTGCGACATTGTCCCTGCCGTCAAGCCCCAGGCCGCCTACTATGAGATGTACGGCTGGCAGGGTGTAAAGGCTCTCACGGAGACCATCGCCTACGCCCAGAGCAAAGGCATGTTCGTCATCACCGACGGCAAGCGCAACGATATCGGCGCCACCATGACCGCCTACGCCGCCGCCCACCTGGGCTCCACCACCGTGGAAGAGGAGACCTTCCAGCCTTTCGGTGCGGATGCCCTCACGGTCAACGGTTACCTGGGCACCGACGGCATTCAGCCTTTGCTGGACGTGTGCGGGAAAGAGGATAAGGGCATCTTTGTGCTGGTGAAGACCTCCAACCCCTCCTCCGGTGAGCTCCAGGACAAGCCCCTGGCCAATGGCGACACCGTCTACCGGGCCATGGGCGCCATGTGCGAGAGCTGGGGCGAGAAACTCCCCGGCAAGTACGGCTACTCCGGCGTAGGTGCTGTGGTGGGCGCCACCTATCCTGCCCAGCTGGAGGAGCTGCGGGCCGCCATGCCCCACACCTTCTTCCTGGTGCCCGGCTACGGCGCCCAGGGCGGCGCTGCCGACGACGTGGCTCCCGGCTTTGACGAGAACGGTCTGGGCGCCATCGTCAACTCCTCCCGGGGCATTATGTGCGCCTGGCAGAAAGAGGGCGTGGATGGCCAGGACTACGCCGCCGCTGCCCGCCGGGAAGCCATCCGCATGCGGGACGAGATCGTGGGCCGCATCGGCCAGAGCAAGCTGCCCTAAGGAAGGAGAAAGACCATGAAATACGATTCCAAGCCCTGCAAGCTGCTCTCTGCCCGGCAGCTCACTGGTGACGTATTCGACTTTGTGCTGGAGGCCTCCGCCTTGGCGGCTGCGGCACAGCCCGGTCAGTTTGCCCAGATCTTGGTGCCCGGCCACACCTTGCGCCGGCCCATCTCCATCTGCGGCATTGACAAAACCGCCGGCACCCTGCGCTTTGTGTTCCAAATCCGGGGCCAGGGCACCGCGGAGCTGGCCCAGTTCCAGCCCGGCTGCACCATCGAGATTTTAGCCCCCCTGGGCAATGGTTTCCCTGTGGACAAGAGCAAGCGCACCTTGTTGGTGGGCGGCGGCATCGGCGTGCCGCCCCTGTTGGGCGTAGCTGCCCAGTTGGGGGAGAAGTCCATCGCGGTGCTGGGTTTCCGCAACAAGGACGCGGTGATTCTGGAAGAGGATTTCCAAGCCGCTGGCGCCAAAACTTTCATTGCCACCGACGACGGCTCCTACGGCCACCACGGCCTTGTTACGGACCTGTGCCAAGGCCAGGACTTCGATTGCGTCATGGCCTGCGGCCCGGCCCCCATGCTCAAAGCAGTAAAAGCCCTGGCCGAGCAGCGGGGTGTGCCCTGCTATGTCTCCTTGGAAGAGCGCATGGCCTGCGGGATCGGGGCCTGCCTGGGCTGCGCCGTAGCCCTTAACAAAGAGGACGGCACCCCGTATTTTGGCCATGTGTGCAAAGACGGCCCGGTGTTCGAATCTCACCGGGTGGTGTGGTAAAGGAGGGAGAACCATGGCAGATTTGCGCGTAAATGTAGCCGGCGTGGAGTTTTCCAATCCTCTCATCGCCGCCTCAGGCACCTTTGGCTTTGGCCACGAGTACAACGAATTTTACCCCCTGTCCGCTTTGGGGGGGATCTCCTGTAAGGGCATCACCATCAAGGAGCGTCCCGGCAACCCGCCGCCCCGTGTGACGGAAACTCCCGGCGGCATGCTCAACGCCGTAGGCTTGCAAAACCCCGGCGTGGACCACTTCATTGAACACGACCTGCCCTGGCTCGCTGAGCAGGGCGCCAAAATCATCGCCAATGTGGCGGGCAACGCCCCGGAGGACTACTGTGCCACCGTGGAGAAATTAAACGACACCTGCGTGGACATGGTGGAACTGAACATCTCCTGCCCCAATGTGAAGCAGGGAGGCGTCCAGTTTGGCACCACCACAGAGGGCGTGTACGGCATCACCTCCGAGGTGCGCAAGCATTGCAAAAAGCCCCTTATGGTGAAGCTCTCCCCCAATGTGACAGACATCTCTGAGATGGCCGTGGCCGCGGAGAGCGCCGGCGCCGACGCCCTCTCCATGATCAACACCCTCACCGGCATGCGCATTGACATCCGCACCCGGCGGCCCATCATCCGCAATAACACCGGCGGCTTGTCCGGCCCGGCAGTGCTGCCCGTGGCCTTGCGGATGGTGTGGCAGGCCAGCCAGAAGGTGAAGATCCCCATTGTGGGCCTGGGGGGCATCTCCACCTGGCAGGACGCCGTGGAAATGCTCTTGGCTGGGGCTACTGCCCTGCAGATTGGCACGGTGCTGTTCACCGATCCCTACGCTCCTCTCAAGATTGCAGAGGGCTTGTCCCGCTATATGGACGAAAACGGCATCCGGAATCTGTCGGAATTGACAGGGGGTGTTCGCCCGTGGTGACCACCTTGTACATCATCCGCCACTGTCAGTCGGCAGGAAACGCCGGTGGCCGCTTCCAGGGCCGGTTCGATGGGCCTGTCAACGAGCAAGGGGAGAAGCAGCTGGATTTGCTTTCCCTGCGCTTTCGCAACGAACATTTGGACGCCATCTACTCCAGCCCCCTTGTGCGCGCCTACCGCACGGCGGAGGCGGTGAACAAGTTTCACGGTCTGCCCATCCATAAGGATGAGGGCCTCTTGGAAATTGACGTAGGGGAAATGGAAAACAAGCTCCTGTCTCAGATTGGACAGGAGTATCCCCAGCTTGCCGCCAACTGGGACCACGCCCCGGACCTGTGCGTTTTCCCCGGCGGGGAGACCATGGCCCAGGTCTACCATCGGGTGGGGGAGACCATCGCTCGCATTACAGAAGATAATCTGGGAAAAACCGTGGCGATTACCACTCATGGCGGGTTTATTAAAAATCTGTACGCCCGGGTTCAGTTTGGCTCCATCCAGGGCCTGCGGCAAAGCGCCGTCTTTGGAAACACCAGTGTCAGCATCTTAGAGGTAGAAGACGGTGTTTACCGGTGGAAATCCGTCAACGACATGTCCCATCTGCCGGTTGAGCTGCAAAAGGCCCCTATGCAGTACTCTTTCCATACGGAGGCTCTATGATTATCCTTGGGATTGATTTAGGCAAGGCTCGCACCGGCGTTGCCATTTGCGACAGGGGAGAGCTGTTGGCCTCGCCGCTGACCGTGGTGCAGGAGCACAACCGAGAGCGTTTGGTAGAACGTCTGACAGCATTGGCCCGGGAGAATCGGGCGGAGCTTTTGGCGGTAGGTTTACCTCGGAATATGGACGGCACGGAAGGGGAGAGCGCCCAAAACGCCCGGGAAATCGGCGCCCTCTTAGAAGCCGCTACCGGCCTGCCTGTGGAGTTTGTAGACGAGCGGGGCACCACCATCACCGCCCACGGGTACCTAAATGAGACAAACATCCGAGGGAAGCGCCGCAAGGCTGTGGTGGACGCGGTGGCTGCAACGGTGATTTTGCAGAACCATTTAGACGCCCGCCGGTTGCGCAAAAGGAGCCTGTAAACCGGAAGATACAAGCCGCGGAATTTTAACATTCCGCGGCTTGTTTTTTCTTGACAAATTCCCGGGAAACGGGTACTCTATTAAACGGGCAGTCTTGCGTTGCGAAGGCTGTCACATCTATGCAAGCAGAGGTGAGCAAAGTGATCGTTCCTCGAAGTAGCAGCGGCACAGAACCGGGAGGGAAAGGAACATCTTCCTGGGTCTGCAGATTTCAGAAGGACAAATCCCTTTGGCGCCGTTTTCTACGAGAACCTTAATTTTTAGCGGCAGGGGAGCTTTTTCTGGGGCGGACCGCAAGCTGGGCCTTTGGTTTTGTGTTGTAAGAAACCCTCCTTTACTTATGGAATAAGGAGGCACACGCGATGAAAGATAAAATCTTAGAGCTTTTGGAACAGCGCCGGTATTCGGAAATTGCCGCAGCCATGAAGGATATGAACCCGGCGGACGCGGCGGCTTTGCTGGAGGAACTGCCGGACCAGAGCAAACCTCTGGTATTTCGCCTGTTTCCCAAAGAGTTGGCGGCAGAGGCGTTCGCCTATATGGACGGGGATTCCCAGGAGGTCTTGATCCAGGGCTTTACCGATAAAGAGCTGGACGAAGTGATGAGCCAAATGTTTTTGGACGACACGGTGGACTTGATTGAGGAAATGCCTGCCAATGTGGTTAAGAAAATCCTCCGCCATGTGGACGAAGATACCCGCAAGATGATCAATCAAGTGCTCAACTACCCCAAGGACAGCGCTGGCAGCCTGATGACCATGGAATATGTGGACCTAAAGGGCAGCATGACGGTGGAGCAGGCTTTTGACCATATTCGCGCCACCGGGGTGGACAGTGAAACGGTGTACACCTGTTATGTCACCGACAGCCGCCGGAAGCTAGAGGGTATTGTCACGGTGCGGGAGCTCCTTCTCTCCCCAAAAACGGAGATTCTGCGCAATATCATGGAGACCAACGTGAAGTTCGTCCGTACCCACACAGACCAGGAGGAAGCCGCCCGTATTTTGAGCAAATACGACTTCTTGGCGGTGCCTGTGGTGGATGCGGAGGAACGTCTTGTTGGAATTGTCACCGTTGACGACGCCATGGACGTTATGCAGGAAGAGGCCACCGAGGATATGGAGCGTATGGCGGCTATGGCCCCTTCGGATAAGCCTTACATGAAGGTGTCCGTCTTTGAGAACTGGAAGAAGCGCGCCCCTTGGCTGCTGTTTTTGATGATTTCCGCCACGTTTACCGGCAGCATCATCACCCATTTTGAAGCGGCCTTGGCGGCCAACTTAGTGCTCTCCAGCTTCATCCCCATGTTGATGAGCACAGGCGGCAACACAGGCAGCCAAGCCTCCACCACGGTTATCCGCAGCCTTTCCCTGGGGGAGATCCGTTATCGAGACATTCCCCGCATTTTGCTCAAGGAGTGCGGCACGGCTATTTTGTGCGGCGTCACTTTGGCAGTGGTGAATTTTGCCAAGCTCATGCTCATTGACCGTGTCAGTATTATGGTGGCCTTGGTGGTTTGCCTGACCATTCTGGTGGTGGCTTTGGTGGCAAACTTAGTGGGATGTTTGATGCCCATGCTGGCCAAACGCCTTGGCTTTGACCCCACTGTCATGGCCAGCCCCCTGATCAGCACCATCCTAGACGCGGTGAGCTTGATTATTTACTTCAACATCGCCGTGGCTGTTCTGAATATTTGAAGCCCTTTTCAAAACAAGAACCCCCCTTGGAACTGTAGTTCCAAGGGGGTTGTTTGCTAAGTGTTTGTAGAATTATTCGAAGTCTACAACAATTCCCTTTTCGTCCGACTCCAAAGCGGCTTCCATAAGCCGGAGTACGCGCAGGGCTTCCTCGCCCGTTACGATCTGTTGGGCTTTGCCCAGGACCACATCGCACAGGTTGGAGTAAAGCTGGTTCCGATCGTACTGCAGGTCGGGGAGGGGAAGCTCGTCCACAGAGTCAGGGTTCCGAGGCGCCATCGTCTTGGAAAGGCCTTCGCCCATCAAAATGGGAGTGGCGTCCTTGTCTTCCCAGCTGCGCAGAATCACCATGCGGCCAGGATCCCGGAAGTCTTTGATTTCCGCTGTGCCTTGATCGCCGCACAAATACCAGTGGGGCAGGGTGATAAAGTTACAGGTGCCCACTTCCACCGTAGCGGTGATGCCGCTTTCAAACACCATGTTCATAATGAACCCGTCGTCTACCTCATTGTTGGTGACGTGGGTCATTTTAGCATACACTTTTTTGATTTTTTCCGGCACCATGAGAACGATCCTGTCCAACAGGTGTACGCCCCAGTCGAACATCATGCCGCCGCCTTTTTCCTTGACGCCGCGCCAATCTCCAGGAATTCCCCGAGAGCCGTGGTAACGGGATTCAATGTGAAATACATTGCCAATGAGTTTTTCGTCAAAGACCTTTTTCATGGTCAAGTAGTCCTTGTCCCAGCGACGGTTCTGCCGGGGATAGAACACCTTGCCGGTCTCTTTGGCCACGGCCAAAACATCCTCCAGATCTTTGCTGGTCATCATCACGGGCTTCTCACACAGCACGTGTTTGCCGGCCCGCATGGCGCGAATGGAGAGTTCTTTATGGCTGTCGTTGGGGGTGGCCACTAAAACCACGTCCACCCGGTCGTCCTCCAGAATCTCCTCAAAACTGTTGTACGTGGCAAACCCTTGCTTTCTGGCCCATTCCTGTCGCTCTTCCTTGATGTCATAGGTGCCCGCCAGCACCATTTTTGTGGTGAGATCCGTGTCGCCGGGAAGCAGTTCCCGCCCCTTAGAACCGTCGGTCATCCAAAGGGCCTGTCCACTGCCTGTGGCAATGGCCACCGCGTGGCCGCCGCCCATGCCGCCGCAGCCCACAATCGCAACTGCTACTTTGCCGTCGATCATAAAGCAATTCCTCCCTTAAAGTTAGTTTATAGAAAAGGTATGTTTTCGTACGAGGGAGCAGTAGGCAAGCAAAACCGCCGAATGCTCCTACTCTATTCATACCCTATTAGCGCACAAAAGTCAAGGGGTTTTTTCTACGAATTTTATTCCAATAGGAGAAAAAGGGTGGAAAAAATCCACCCTTCTCATAAACAAAAATATCCCGCCCGACCGTATCGCGCAACTCAATAACCTGCTACATAAAAGCAGGTGGGTGCCCCCCCTCCTGTTTCACGCTCCCTTCCTCCAGCAACCGGCAAACGCCGTGCCGGGAGGTCTGCAATCCCCAGGCGGAGACAGAGCTCCCTTTCAATCGAGTGTAGGGTTATATGTGCGCAGTCCGCGAATCGGGCAGGAAACCAATCCTCAAGGAAATCCTTGAAAAATTATTCCTCTTCCTCGTCCTCAAAATACGCTTCGTTGAAGCGTGTCTCAAAAATGTCAGCCAGCTTATCCAGCAGGGCGTCATCTTCCACTTCCTGGAGCTGCTCTTCGCCGTCCTCTTCAATCACCTCGAAGATGTAATAAGTTTCCGCATCAGAGGCAAGCTCTTCTGCTTCCTGCTGAGTGGGAACCAAGGCAAAGAAATGGCCGTCGTCATTTTCCAGTTCATCTATAATTTCAAACTCGTGCTCCTGACCGTCGTCATCCAGCAGGGTGAGCAGGTCAGCTTCGTATTCGTGATCCATAGAGTATCGCTCCTTTCTCCACCGTCATTGTACCGTAAATCTCTCCGAGAGTCAAGCGGGGATTTAACAGGGAGATGGATTTCTGCCCTTTTTTTAGTGTATGGCCTCCATGCGTAAGTTATGAACAAATTTTTTGAAAAAACTTGAAAAAAACTATTGACAAACCAGGAGGACGGCGCTATAATAAGGGCGAAGACAAGGAAAAGAGAAATCTTACCGAAGATCTTCACAAGCAGCTTCGCAAATGCCGGAAGTAAGTGAGACGAAAGAAATTCTTCAGTAGATAAAGAAGAATGTTCTCCAAACAGACGGTTTGTCAAGCGGCACAAGGCTTTAACAAAGTAAGTTAAGATTGCTTCTTCTTTAAAGTTGAGCATGCTTTCACCAGAGGGAAAAAGAAAACTTTTTCAAACAAAGGTCAGGAAGCAGAAACGGAAAAGAGAAGAAAGTAACTTCTTTTAGGAAAGCCAAAAACCCGAAAGGGAAATCTTCTTAAAGTGGGACGAGAAACCAGTTTAGGGGGAGCCAAGACAAACAAGTTTCCAAAAGAGAATGTTTTCTTTAGCGGAAGAAGAAAGAATCGTTTCAGGGTGAAAACGGCGAGGAGTAGAAAAAGAATAGAGCCGGGAAGAGTGAAGCCTACAATTTGTTTCAACATGTGAGGTTGAACAAAGAAAACAGGCAGAACTTTCCAAATCAGGAAGATCAAAAGCCTTAGATGGCAAGAGATGTGATGGAAGGAAGATCGGCTCAAAAAAGCGAAGCGCACACTTTTAATTCTGCAAGAAAGGCGGGTGAGTCCCATGGATCAAAAAGAACCTCAGAATTTAGAGTCTGCGGACTCACATTCCGCAGACTAATATAAAAAATCTTTTTAAGAAAGAGGGTTCCTAATTCTGCATACTTGTCAGAGGGAAGGAAACCAAAAAGGCACGGATCTGTTTTAAAACCGTCGGTTAGTGAGCTTACTAAAGCATAATGATAGCCCAAAGTGGCTGGACAAAAGAAAGACACGGTTCTAAAGAAACGGTAACGATGTGCCAGAAAAAAGGGTTAAGCCAATGTACTAGAATTTGCGTAAGCGGATTTGATTTCTTTCTGAAGTACATTTGAACGGAAACAGAAAGACAATAGTAGTTGGTTGTTCGCCAATGAGAACAGTTCCCACGAACATTGTACATAAGAAATCGTTTTGTAAATGAATTTCCTTACAGGAATGGATGAAACGAAGTTCTCATGTAAGTAGATGGTTTGCGGTGTGTTGGAGTTGGAAACAATATCTGCGTAAGAAGAGGGCTTTTGGGGTGTCTCCCAAGAGCCCTTTTTGTTGTTCTTGCACCATAAAAAGCCAGATGGTGTGGTAAAGTTCCTAGTATTTCCTCTTGTTCCCCTCTGTCAACCATGGTATAATAAAAGCTAGTCGGCTGGTTTTCCGCCGGTTTGCCCGTTATTTTACTTTTGGCAGGTGGCACAATGGGGAAGAAATCTTTGAATCGTTTTCTGCAAGAGAAAGAATTTAGAAGCTTCTACGAGCTGCTGGTGCGGGAATCCGGCTTGGAAGAAATGGGCCGTTTCCCACAGCATGGCTCTACGTCCCGGTTGATGCACAGTGTGGCTGTGGCATATTACAGCTATAGGCTGGCCCGATGGACGCGGCTTTCTTTCCATTGGGAGGAGCTGGTCCGAGGGGCGCTGCTGCACGATTATTTTTTCTATGACGCCCAAGATGGGGATCCTGCCCATCGGTGGCATTGGACCCGGCATCCTGCTGTAGCGGCGGAAAACGCTAAAAAAGAGGTTCCCCTGACATCCATTGAAGAGGATACCATCCGGTCCCACATGTTCCCTCTCACTTTGAAGCCACCCAAATACCGGGAAGGCGTTGTGGTTTCTTTGGTGGATAAAGCTTGCTCTGTCTATGAGTTTTTCAGCAGGCGTGCGCCCTACTCTACGCTGCGAGATGAGGTAATCCCGCAAAGATCGGTCGGGGCCTCGGTGTTGTTTCTGTTGCCAGAAATGGCTGGCGACTGATCCAGGCTGGAAGCAAAGGGTCTGAAATGCAGCTGGACTTTCCTCGTTTTTGCGAAGGAGGGGAGGGCGCGTGCTGGATTCTATGGATCAAGTTGGCGTGTTGCAAAAATGTTCCGCGAAATTTTTTGGTGCGAATTTTTGCTTCACGCCCTTTTTCTTGCATTATAGGCGTTTCTTTGCTATACTAATTTGTTGTAATCTGTGAAACGAAAGGGGGACAAGATATGGTGCGCTCTCTTTTTACAAAATATAGGGAACTCATCCTCTATGTGTTTTTTGGAGGACTTACCACCTTAGTAAACTGGGCGGGATACTGGATTTTGGCGGATGTGTTTCACGTGCCCTACATGTGGTCCACAGCCATTGCACAAATCCTTTCCATTCTCTTTGCCTACGTGACCAACCGCACGTGGGTATTTGAAAGCAAAGCCCGGGGATTTTTCCCGGTGCTGTGGGAGATGCTCCGTTTCTTTGGCTGTCGGGCGCTTTCTTTCGTGCTGGACTTGGCCTGTATGCGAGTGGGTGTGGGCATGCTGCAGATCAACGATAAGTTGATGAAGCTGCTCTCCAATATTCTTGTGATCCTTGTGAATTACGTGTTCAGCAAAGTATTTGTGTTTCGCAAACCCAAGGAAAAACAGGGACATTGACGAAAATCCCCGCCGGGGGTATAATGCTGCTTACAAGATTATGTCAATCGGGAGGAACCGCTATGGCTCGTTGGAACCGTGAGGAGAATCAGAAATTTGAGGATTTGTCCAGTTACTCTTCCTCCAAAGAATACAAAAAACGCAAGAAGAATCGGAGGGGCAGAACCGTTTTACGGGGATTTGCCGTGGCGCTTTGCCTGCTGTTTATCCTATTTGGCAGCGGTTTGGTGTATGTGTCCACAGTCCTTTTGGACGGTTTGACCACCACCTCCATTCCCAAAGACAATGAAACTCTGGGCATTGATCCGGAAAACATTGTGATGGATGACAGCATTAAAAATATTGCCTTGTTTGGTGTGGATTCCCGTAACGACGACTTTACAGGTCTCTCCGACGTGATCATGATCCTCACCGTGGACAACAAGCACGGCAAGTTGAAAATGACTTCCATTCTGCGGGACAGCCAGGTGCTCATCGACGGCGAAAGCTACTCCATGGGGTATATCAGCTGGGAGGAGAAGATCAACGCTGCCTATAGCTATGGTGGCCCAGAGTTGGCCATTCGCACGCTGAACCAGAATTTTGGCCTGGATATTCGCGACTACGTCACCGTGAACTTTGCCAATATGGCCGCGATTGTAGACGCCTTTGGCGGGGTGGATATTGTGCTGACTGCAGAGGAGGTCAGCGCCCTGAACAACAACCTGCATACATTGGCCTTGGAAATTGAGGACCAAAAAGAGCAGGACCAGGCCAACGGAACCTACGAGGACCACACGTACGCGGAGATTACGGACAGCGACTATATCCCGGATTTGTACGGGAACATTGACTTTTCTTCCGGTGCGTACGAAGAGAGGGAATACCACCTGAACGGGGACCAGGCAGTGGCCTATGGCCGTATTCGGAAAATCGACAGCGATTACGAACGGGTCCGCCGGCAGCAAAATGTGTTCACTGCATTGATTGGAAAGTTGGGGGATATGGGGCTGACCGACTATACCACCCTGATTTCGGAAATGATGCCCTACTGTGAGACTTCTTTGGAAGTGTCGGATGTTCTGGCTATGACGCCAATTTTGTTCAGCGGCTTTACCATGGAGAGCATCAGTGTGCCGGACGTCAATTTTGAAACGGACCTGTTCGACGGAAACATTAACAATATTTACTATATGATTTATGATACCACCGCTGCGGCGGAGAGAATCAGCAGTTTCATCTACGAGGAGGATTCGCCCTACTGGGAACAGTACGGTGATTCTTCCCTGAGCAGCGTTTCGGAAGGATAAGGGAATGCTTTGTGGAGGCATGGAATGGGAAATGAAAAGCGAAGAGCGCCGCGGCATTCGGCCGCGCCAAGAGAGGAACAGACCAGTAGGCGGCGCCGGGAACCTTTAAACGACCAATACTATTACGAAGAACCTCCTCGCGGATGGAGTGGAGACTTTGAGGACATCTCCAGTTATTCCTCTGACCGCAAGCGCAGAGAGGATCAACGCACGCTGCGCCAGCAGCAGAGAAGTACCAGCCAGCCGCCCCGGAAAACGAAAAAGAAGAGGGGCGGGGCCGGCAGAAAAGCGGGCCTTGCGCTTTTGGTGGTTTTGGTGCTGGTAGGAGCAGGCTGTTTGTATGTGTTTGGATTTCTCCTGCGCGGATTGACGGTCACTTCTATTTCCGACGATCCATCTGCTCTGGGTATCCAAGCAGGCGCCTTCAGCGATCCACAAATTCAGAACATAGCTTTATTTGGCGTGGACGCCCGGGAAGAGGACGACGATACAGGAAGGTCCGACTCCCTGATGATTTTAACTGTGGACAAGCGTCATAACAAACTGAAATTGACCTCCATTCTTCGGGATTCAGAGGTGCAGATCGAGGGCTATGGCAGCGATAAGATCACCCATGCCTATGCCTATGGCGGGCCTGAGTTGGCCATTAAAACGCTGAATCAGAATTTTTACCTGGATATTCAAGACTATGTTACCGTAAACTTTTTCCAGATGGCAAAAATCGTGGACGCCTTTGGCGGCGTGGATTTGACGATTACAGAAGATGAGATGCATGAAATCAACAACAATCTCACGGCTCTGTATCTGGAATCCGAAGATTTTTCCCTTTCCGACTCTGACTATCTCCACGAATACGGGGAGGTTCATCTTACAGGCAAACAGGCGGTAGCTTACGCCAGAATTCGTCATCTGGACAGCGACAATGTGCGCGCTTCCCGGCAGCAGCAGGTTCTGGAAGCCTTGGTGCAATCCCTGAAACAGAAAAATCCGCTGGAGTATTTGATTATTGCGCCCCAAATTTTGCCCATGTGTGAAACTTCTCTCAGCTTTGGGGATATACTTCCTATGGCGCCTTTCCTGCTCTCAGGCTTTACCATGGAAACGCTCTCCATTCCGGGGGAGGAAGAAGGGGCCTACGGAGACTATAACGACGCGGGCGCTTGGGTGTACCGCTATGACACCGCTGCGGCCACCCAGCACATCAGCCGGTTTATTTACGAGGAAGAATCTCCCTACTAATGGGAGTAAAGATGGAAGAACATGGATTTTCTACAGAAAGGGTGCATACATGTGAGCGATCCTGTATTGGTGATTATGGCTGCTGGAATGGGCAGCCGCTATGGAGGCTTAAAGCAGATTGACCCTGTGGGAGCCTGCGGGGAGAAAATTATCGATTACTCCCTGTTTGACGCGCGCCGGGCGGGTTTCAAGAAGGCTGTGTTTATTATTAAGGAAGAACTGCTGCCTGATTTTCAGGAGGCAGTGTTTGCCAAGGCGTCTCAGTATATGGAAATCCAGTGGGTATTCCAGAAGCTGGAGGACATTCCCGAAGGCTTTGCAGTGCCGGAAGGCCGTGTGAAGCCCTGGGGGACAGGCCACGCTGCTTTGACCGCTGCCCGTGTTCTGGGGGATGCCCCGTACGCTGTGATCAACGCAGATGACTTTTACGGCCGCGAGGCCTTTGCAAAAATGTACGCGTTCCTGCAGCAAGCCCAGGACGGGGCAAAGCTGGACTTTGCCATGGTGGGATTCTACCTGCAAAACACGGTGACGGAAAACGGCTATGTCTCCCGGGGCGTCTGCCAAGTGGAGGACGGAAAGCTCCAAGGTATCACGGAGCGGACCCACATTGAGCAGCGAGAGGACGGCATTGCCTATACGGAAGACGAGGGGGAGACCTGGACGCCTCTTGCTCCCGATACGGTGGTTTCCATGAATATGTGGGGATTCACCCCTGGGTTTACGCCGGCATTGGAGAGGGATTTCCGCCGGTTTTTCCAGAAAGATGTGCCGGGCAATCCTTTGAAGGCGGAATTTTTCCTGCCTTTTGTGGTCAACGACCTTTTGGCCCAGAACAAGGCTCAGGTGACGGTTCTTTCCTCGGAGGACAAATGGTACGGCGTCACCTACCACCAGGATAAGGAGAGGGTGGTCAGCGCCATCCAGACCATGACCCAGGAGGGAAAGTATCCTGCACCCCTGTGGAACTGAGGGATACGGAACCTGTAGGGGATCCTTTACTCCGGCGGTTTGTTATCGCTGGCTTTTCCCTGCAAAAAACTGGCCCTTTGGACAGTGGGATGCACTGCCAAAGGGCGAGCGAGCCGGAGCCCCGTTTGGATGGATATTCCTCGAAGCCATGAGGCTCCGGTCCACTGGGACCATATCCGTTTCCTCCGGGTCGCAAACGCAGTACCGGATCGCTTGTTCGTAGTGTGGCCCCGTTTTGGCCGTCTTATGCAGGACATTGTAAAAAAATCCTGTTTTTTTAGAAGGATGGCTTGCAAAATTTCCCTGGGTATGGTATTATTATATCCGTTCATTTTGGATATTTCGGCCCTAGAGCTGTTAGGAGGAATCGGTCAAACATGAGTCCATTAGCCATTATTTGCGGCATCGTTTTGCTGTTGTTTGCCATTGCCATCATTATTGTGGTTCTGTTGCAGGAAGGCAGCCAGAAAAATCTGGGTGTTGTCACCGGCGGCGCAGATACGTTCCTTTCCAAAAATAAGGCTCGTTCTGTGGATGCGTTCCTGTCCCGTTGGACCAAGGTGATTGCTATCGGCTTTTTCGTGCTTGTTATTGTGACGAACATTCTGATGTACTTTGTTGTGTAAGGCTTGAGAAAAATGTACATGGGCTGGCGCCCCGCGCATGTGCGGGGCGTTTTTTCTATGAGAGGGGGAAATGGATGATCCGTTTGGTGGAAAGGGAAGCAGAGCGTCAAAGGCTGTTGGCACTTTGCGAAAAAACACCCTTTGGCTGCAAAATTTCTTCCCTTGCGCGGGCCTATGGTTTTGACAAGAGCTTCGCCAGCTTTTGGCTGGATACAGAGGCGGATGTGGTGTTTTGCTTAGTAGATGGGGTTATGCTGCTCTCTGGTACGGTGCTGGATGGAGGGCCGGTGCGCCTGTTTCTGCGGGCGGTAGGCGCCCAGGGGATTTTGTGCGCCGTGCGCAATGCGGAAGAGTTGGGCCTTCCTGCCTCCCAGACGGGGGATGTGCTCAAACACTTTCTGCTGCCCGGTTCCGACACGCCGCCGCCGCCCATGCCCATCAGTATTCGAGATATCTACGCGCTTTTGGAAAAGACCGGCATGGTGGACGAGTTTGAGCCTTTTTATCTGGACCTCTCCCACAAGCTTCGTCACGGGGAAGCCCTGGCCCTCACGGTGGAGGGTGTGGAAGGGGTGGCCGCCTGTGCGGTGGTTTCTTCTATTTCGAAGACAGGAGCCATTCTATCCGCTTTGGCCGTAGAGGAAGACTGCCGCCGCCAGGGATTGGGCAGCGGCTTAGTGCGGGAAATGGAGTCCTATTTTCCCGGAAAAAACCTGTATGTGTTCCGGGAAAAGAACAAGCACAGGGAATTTTATAAAAAACTCGGGTATGTAAAAATCGATACTTGGGTGTATGCCAAGCTGTAAGGAGAGTTGCGAAATGGAAGTTTACCCCTTTTTTTCCATAGATTCCAAGCTGAAGGAGGTGGCCCGGCGCGCAGAGGAAGCGGCCCAGCCCTATTTTCAGGAGATTGAGGCCATCCAGCGATACAATCAGCAGAAAATGCTGGCCGCCTTTAACCGGGCCGGGGTGAGTGAAAGCCATTTTGTGGGCAGCACCGGCTACGGGTACGGAGACCGGGGGCGGGATGTGCTGGATCAAGTCTATGCCTACGCCTTGGGGGCGGAAGACGCCTTGGTGCGCCATAATTTTGTCAGCGGCACCCACACCCTTACAGTGGCTTTGTTCGGCATGCTCCGGCCCGGGGACAAAATGCTCTGTGTCACCGGTACGCCCTACGATACCATTCAAGGGGTCATTGGCATGGAGGGCAGGGAAGAACCCGGCTCCTTAAAAGAGTTTGGCATCCAGTACGAGGAGCTGGCCTTGCGCCCTGACGGCACCCCGGATTTGGAGGCCATGGAGCAGCGCATTACCCCTGCGTACAAGATGATTTACATCCAGCGCTCCCGAGGCTACAGTTTGCGGCCTTCCCTGCGGGTGGAGGACATCGCCCCCATCGTAGAGATTGCCAAACGCAAGGCGCCGGATGCCATTGTCATGGTGGATAACTGTTACGGAGAATTTGTGGAGCGGGAGGAACCTCTGGCAGTAGGCGCGGACATTATCGCCGGGTCCCTCATTAAAAACCCGGGGGGCGGCATTGCTCCCACCGGCGGCTATATCGCAGGCCGGCACGATTTGGTGGAACTGTGCTCCTACCGCCTGACTACCCCTGGCACCGGTCGGGAGATTGGCTGTACCCTAGGCAACAACCGGGAGCTGTTCATGGGGGCTTTCCACGCCCCTCACGTGGCCGGGGAGGCCTTGAAAACCGCTGTGTTCGCCTCGGCGCTGTTCTCCCAGTTGGGCTTTGGGGTCACCCCCACCGTGGAGGAGAAGCGCGGCGACATCATCCAGGTGATGCTGCTGGAGAATGCCAAAAATCTGATTGCCTTCTGCAAGGGTGTGCAAAAAGGTGCTCCTGTGGACTCCTTTGTGGTGCCGGAACCCAGCGATATGCCCGGCTACGATAGCCAGGTAATTATGGCCGCTGGCGCTTTCACCTTGGGCTCTTCCATCGAGCTCTCCGCCGACGCGCCCCTCCGGGAGCCCTACGCCGCCTGGATGCAAGGCGGTCTCAACTACCACAGCGGTCAGTTGGGCATGCTTCTGGCAGCCCAGGAGATGGTCAACGAGGGCCTGTTGCATCTGCAGTAAAAAAACGCAGCAAAAAGCCGCCAGGCAAATGCTTGGCGGTTTTCTTGTGGAAAAATCAGTGCAGACGCTTCCCGTCTATCCACAGCAGGGAAGGGTCTATGTGTTTGATGTCTCGGGAGCCGGTGCGGGCCATGGCAGCAGCTAGCTCGTCGGTGATGTCCTGGATGGTCTGGCGGCAGCCTTCGGCGCCCTGCTGCTGAATCGGAGGCATCAACGCACGGCCCACGCACACGGCGTCGGCGCCCAGAGCCAAAGCCTTGAAGACGTCCATGCCGTTTTCGAAGGAACCGTCCACAAAGATCGGGATTTTCCCCTGCACCGTTTTGACAATCTCCGGCAGGACCAGCAAGGCCGGCACAGCGGAAGCCATGATCCCGTGATGGTGGGAGACCAGGATGCCGCCCACGCCGGTGTCCAGACATTTCTGGGCGTCCTGCGCGCTGAGCACTCCTTTGAGTAAGAAGGGCAGTTTGGTCCGTTTACAGTAAGAGGCAATGTCCTTTGTAGTTTTAGGAGACATGGGCATGCCCAGCACGGAATCCGGTTGGCCTCGTTTGTTAAAGCTGTGGTCGATGTCCATCCCCACGGCAACGGCGCCCTCTTCTTCCGCCTGCTCTATGCGGGAAAAGATCTCCCGCTCGTTCTTATAGGGCTTGATAATCCGCACCAGAGGCGCGCCAGTTTGGGCAATTTCCCCGTACTGCTCCAACGTGGTCATCCCAACCCATGTGAGGGCGCCTGCCTCTGCAGCACCCTGGGCCATCTGCACCATGCCGTCCCCGTCTTTTCCTGGAATGTGAGAAAGGGCGGCCGTCATCACCGGCGTGGCAAACGTTTTGCCAAACAGCTCCACAGAGGTGTCCGGAATCACTGCATCCAGATAGCGGGTCTCTACGAGAATCTTTTCAAAATACCTTTCCGTAAGGATGTTGGAATCCTCTGGCTTCCGCCGTAAATTTCCCATACAAACAACTCCTTTTCCTTTTATCCCCAGGCGCATGTTCAGCGGTTCTCCTCGTGGGACGGCCGGTGGGGGCACCCGCTGCAGCCCGCGCAGTTGCCGCCGCAGCCCTTGCGCCTGTGGATGGACCTTCCCGCAAAGTACACAGCTGCCGCCAGCAGCACCAGCAGCAGACCCGTAAAGAATGTTCCCATATGGCCTCCTTACACAAACAGCAGGCCCATGTGGTACACCGCAAAGGTGACAATCCACGCCACTGCAATCTGGAACACCGCCGTCAGGCCCACCCATTTCCAGCTGCCGGTTTCCTTTTTAATGGTGGCCAGGGTAGCCGCGCAGGGCACATACAGCAGGGAGAAGGTCATCAGACAGTAGGCGTTCAGTGGGCTGAAACCAATGGCAGCAAGGGCGCTCATCAAAGAGGCCATGCCCTCGGCGGAGGTGATGCTGCTCACTCCGAAGAGCACCGCCGTGGAGGAAACCACCACCTCCTTGGCGGAGATGCCGGCGATCAGAGCCACTACAATCTGCCAGAAACCCAGACCGATGGGGGCAAAGAAAGGCACGATCCACCGGCCAATGATGGAGCCAAAGGTGTTGCCCATATCCTGGGAATACCCAGTGGGGCCAAAGTTCAGCAGCACCCACATGATGATGGAAGCCACAAAAATGATGGTTCCCGCTTTGGTGAGATAATCTTTCACCTTTTCCCACACATAAATGGCAATGGTCCGGGCGCTGGGGGCTTTATACTCCGGCAGCTCAATGAGCAGGGCGTTTTCCCGCTGCTGTTTTTTATCCAGCAAGTGGAGCACAAAGGCGCAGGCAATGGCCACCACAATGCCCAGCAGGTACATGGAGTAAGCCACCAGGAGGGAATTGTCAGGAAAGAACAGCTCTGAGAAGAGCACATAGATGGGCAGCCGGGCGCTGCAGGACATAAAGGGCGTTATCAGCATGGTTTTGTAGCGGTCGCGCTTGTTTTCCAAAGCCCGGGAGGCCATAATGGCCGGCACCGTGCACCCAAATCCCAAAATCATAGGGATAAAAGACCGTCCGGACAGGCCCAGCCGCCCCATAATCCCGTCCATCACATAGGCAACCCGGGACATGTAGCCGCTGTCTTCCAAAAAGGCCAGAGCCAAAAAGAGGATGAATATGTTAGGCAGAAACAGCAGGATGCCTCCCACGCCGGCGATGATGCCGTCTACAATCAGGGAGTTGAGTAAGGGCGCCACGTGCAGTGCCTCCAAGCCGGCAGCCACGCCTCCGGAGAGCATGTCCAAAGCCACTTGAAAATACCCTTTGAGCCAATCTCCCACCGTAAAGGTGAGAAAGAAAACCAGGGCCATAATGCACAGGAAAATGGGAAGGCCCCAAATTCTGTGGGTGAGAAGTTGATCCGCTTTGTCGGTAATCGCTTCCTTTTTGGACTTGTTGACCAGAACCTCCTGGATGACCTCGTCGATAAAGTCGTACTTTTGGTTGATAATGTCCTTTTCGTAACTGCGGTCCAACACCTCCGGCAAGTCCACAGGGTAGTCCCGGGTGACCTCCGTGTCGTTTTCCAACAGCTTTAAAGCGTGCCACCGCAGATTGTGCAGCTGGGGGTACCGCCGCTTCAGCTCCTCCATCAGGATGTCGATTTTGTCCTCGATCTCGTCGCTGTAGACCATCACATATTCTCCGTGGTGGTCGTGGCGGTGCCGAGTTTGCTCGGTGTGGTGATGGCTGGTGGTCTCTGTCGTTTTCTGATCTTTGTGGTGAGCCGCCGCGTGCATTAAAATGTCCAGGCCGGTTTTCCGTCTGGCGGACACAGGGATAACCGGAATTCCCAGCATCTCCGGCAGCCGGTGCAGGTCGATCTCCATGCCCCGCTTTTGGACAATGTCCATCATGTTCAGGGCCAAGATCACCGGTTTCCCCAGTTCGATCAGCTGCAACGTCAAATACAGGTTGCGCTCCAGGGAGGAGGCGTCCGCCACATCGATGATCACGTCCACGTCATCGCTGAGGATATACTGCCGTGTCACCTGCTCCTCCATGGTGTAGGAAGTCAAGCTGTAGGTACCTGGCAAATCCACCAGCTTGTACTCGTGATCGTGAAACTGAAAAACGCCCTCTTTTTTCTCCACCGTGACCCCCGGCCAGTTGGCCACTTTCAGGTTGGCTCCTGTATAGGCGTTAAACAGTGTGGTCTTGCCGCAGTTCGGGTTTCCCACAAACCCGATGGATAGTTCATGTGCCATTTTATTCCCGTTCCCCTCTCTTACAACGTTACACGGATGTTACGCCGATGTGGGTGGATATGCCAGCCCCCACGGCGAAGCGTGTGCCCCGCACCTTAATAATCATGGCGCCGCGGCGCTTTTTTCGAAGCACCCAAACAGTGCTCCCCTCCAGGAGGCCCAAAGCCTCCAGCCGCCGTTCCAGCTGCACGGGTAAGTGTAGATCGGTTACGCGATACCGGTTACCCGCCGTTCCCTCCTGCAATGTCATGGCAAAGCTTCCTTTCCTTGCAATCTAGGCTTGTACATCTTAGGTTCAGTCGGTTTTCTATAAAACTAGCACAGGAGAGAGGAAAAGTCAATGCATTAGCCTTGACTGCCACAGGCAGGCCGCAGCGGTAGTTTGTTTCTAAAAATTAACATAGGAAAGGGTGCCGCTTCTTTTCCCCCTGGGGGCCTTTGTGCTATAATACATACATATTTCGCCCTCGCAAAGGGCGGATCCACTGGGTTTAGGGGGGCTTTCTTTATGTTACTAGCGTTAGATGTGGGCAATACCAACATTACCTTGGGTGTATTCCGTGGGACGGATCTGCTGTTTGTTTCCCGCATGGCATCGGACACTTCCCGCATGGAAGATCAATACGCCATCGAAATGCAAGAGATCCTTCATCTGTATGGGGTTCGCCGGGAGGAGATCCAGGGAGCGGTGCTCAGTTCCGTGGTCCCCAAGCTGACAGAATACATTTCCCACGCAGTGGAAAAGCTTTTCTCGGTCCATCCGTTGCTCGTCCAGTACGAAACTGTGAAAGAATTCCTGCCTGTGGCCCTGGACCGCCCGGAGACGGTGGGGCCCGACCTGCTGGCTGGCTGCGCCGGCGCAAAGGCTCGGTATTCTTGGCCTTGTATTGTCATTGATATGGGTACAGCCACCACCCTGGTTGTGGTGGACCGAGAGGGCGCCATGTTGGGGGGCTGCATTGTGCCGGGCGTGGGCGTCTCTTTGGATGCGTTAACCAGCCGAGCCGCCCTTCTCTCCTCGGTCAGCCTGGAGGCGCCCAGCCGTGTGGTGGGCCGGAACACAGCAGAATGCCTGCAGTCTGGCGTCCTGCTAGGAGCAGCTGCTATGCTGGATGGCCTGTGTGACCGTGTGGAGGAGGAGTTGGGATATTCCTGCCGGGTGATTGCCACAGGCGGCCTGGCCGGCCTGGTGGTGGAGCACTGCCGCCGCCCGGTGGAGTACAGCGACACGCTGTTGCTAGATGGGCTGAAAGCTATCTATGAATCCTCTCTGGGTGAAAGAAACTTGTAAGAAAAAGTAAGGGGCCCGTATTTGCATGGGGCAGGTCTCTGTGTTACAATAAACTTACTTTTTTTAAATGGCCAGTTGCCTGTTGAAACTTTTTTGAAAACTGTGTGGTAAGGAATATCCTGGAAAATTTACAGTAGAAAAATGGATCGGAGCTTTTATGAATCAATGGAAAGAAAAAGAACCCATCATTCCTCAGAAGGAACATGAACCGAAGAAGAAGCGGAAAATCCCATGGAGCTTGCTGTATATTGCCGCAACCATTGTGGCAGTGCTGTTGTTCGGCCTGCTCAATCAAGAATTTGGCAATGTATTTCACACCATCTCCCATCTGACCCCGGGCTTTTTAACGTTAGGGGTGTTGGTCAGCCTGGTGTACTTTCTCTTTGAGGGAGAGATCTTCCGGCTGCTGCTGCGCAGCCAGGGATACCATATCGGTGTGCGGGAGGGCTTGAAAAACGCACTGATCGGCCTGTACTACTCGTACATCACGCCCAGTTCCACAGGGGGGCAGCCCATGCAGTCCGCGTACCTCCTGCGGGACAATAAAATTCCTGCGGGCAGCTCTACTGCCGTCTTGATCATCAAATTCATGTGCTTTCAGTGCGCGTTTGTGCTGGTTTCGGTGGTTTCCTTTGTGGGGATGTATGGCAACTTGCAGGTGCAAAATCCAGGGATTATCCCATTGATTGTCTTGGGATTGGTGATCAACGGATGTTCCATCTTGTTTTTTGCCTCGCTTTTCCACAAACCCATTCTGCACCAAATTTGCCGTTTTGCCAAGTGGCTGGTGGGGAAAATCGGCTTTTTGCGCAAACGCACCGGTCTGTTAGATTCCATCGACCGGTTTGAGAGAGATTTCGGCAGCTATACCGACGATTTCAAAGGCAAGCAGAAAAGCCTTGTGGCAGGGGTGCTCCTATCCATTCCCCAATTTGTGCTGCAGATGAGCGTCATTTATTTCATTTTCCGGGCTTTTGGGTATCACACGGTGAGCTACTGGGAAATTGTGGCGGTGCAGAGCCTGCTGCAGGTGTCTGTGTCTTTTATGCCCATGCCCGGAGCCTCGGGCGCCCAGGAGATTGGCTTCTCCTCCTTTTTCCGCAACTATTTTGTCAACGACGACCTGTACGCCGCGGTGATGGTTTGGCGGTTTTTTACCTATTACTTGGTGGTGATCGCCGGGGCCATTTTGGTGGTGGCGGACCAGTTCTGGTATCGCCGGAAGAAACTCCGCCAAGCGGCGGCTCCCATAGAAGAGCCCCAGGACCAGGAGTAAAACAGCCGCTGCATGCACGGGATTTTCCATAGAAAGGGTTGAGCGTATGAGAACGATCGAGACAGAGCGCCTGCTTCTTCGCCCCTGGCGCAGGGAAGACGTGGAGGATTTGTATGCCTACGCCAAGAATCCCAACGTGGGACCCAACGCCGGCTGGAAGCCCCATGAAAGCCTGCAGGAGTCCCAGGATATTTTGCAGGGCTGGCTCAACGAAGACGAGACGAAGTCCTGCACTTGGGCCATTGTTCCCAAAGAAACCGGCCACGTGTCCGGATCGATTGCCTTGGAAGAGGATGGGCGCCGTCTCCATGTTCCAGGGTGCCGCAGCATGGGCTATGTACTGGCTCAAGAGGCGTGGGGGAAAGGCTATATGACGGAGGCTGCCCAAGCGGTTCTCTCCTATGGTTTTCAAGAGATGGGTCTTTCTCTAATCGCCATCGATCACTATCCCCACAACCAGAGATCCCGCCGGGTGATTGAGAAGTGCGGGTTTCATTACGAAGGCCTGCTGCGGCAGGGCGCCCTGCTTTACGACGGGACGAGACAGGACCTTTGCTGCTATTCTATGACGGCGGAGGAGTTCCAAAGCCTGCAGGCTATCTGAAAAGAAGGGCAAAGAAAAAGGGCATCCCGTGTGGATGTCCTTTTTTCTGCCGTTTTGTTGGGAGAGGAGTGTGGCACGAGCTTTCACTGCTTGGCAATATCGCATCCCAGCTCGTCCATTTTGTCCCGAAGCTTCAAATAGTCCTCAAAGGCCGCTGGTTTTTGGGCAGGATTGCGCAGCAGGGCAGCGGGATGGAGGGTGGCCATCATCAGCGTGTCCCCCTTCTCAAAGAAAATACCGTGTTCCTTGGTGATTTTCAAATCCGGCTTGATAAGCTTTTGTCCTGCAATGCGTCCCAGACAGACCAAAATTTTCGGCCGCAGCAGAGCAAACTGGTTGCGCAGATAGGCAATGCAAGCCTCTTGCTCCTCCGGTTTTGGATCCCGGTTTTGAGGAGGCCGGCACTTGACAATGTTGGTGATGTACACATTGGACTTGCGATCCAAATCAACGGCGGCCAGCATTTTGTCCAGCAGCTGTCCGCCTCGTCCCACAAAGGGCTCTCCCTGCAAATCCTCGTTTTCTCCGGGGCCTTCCCCTACGAACATCACCTTTGCCTTGGGGTTTCCCACTCCAAACACCACATGGTGTCTTGTCTCGCACAAGCCGCAGTTGCGGCAGTGCAAGCAGGCTTCTTCCAGTTCGTTCCAATGGTGAAACATAGGCAATCCCTCCCTGGCTCGATCTTCTCCCCATTATAACACAGGGGGGAAAGATTGTAAATTGCGGTTGAATTTTTTCGGTAAGGGTAGTACAATAATGGTGAAAACGAGAACCATTAAAGGAGGAACTTCCCATGAAAGTTATGGTTGAAACATCGGCCCACCACGTCCACGTTTCCGACGCGGATCTGGAGGCTCTCTTCGGTACAGGCGCAACTCTGACCAACAAAAAAGATCTTTCTCAGCCCGGGCAATTTGCCTGCGAGGAGAAGGTGGAAGTGGTAGGTCCCAAGGGCTCTATGAAGATGTCGATTTTGGGCCCCACCCGTCCTGAGACCCAGGTGGAAATTTCCCTTACAGATGCCCGCAAGCTGGGCGTAACCGCTCCCATTCGGGAGTCTGGCGATTTGGAAGGCACCCCTGGCTGTGTTCTGCGGGGCCCTGCCGGGGAAGTGACCATTGAGAAGGGCGTCATCGCCGCCAAGCGCCACATTCACTTCAACCCGGAGGAAGCCAAAGAGGCCGGTGTGGAGGACAAGCAGGTGGTCTCCGTAAAGGTAGACTACAACGGCCGCAGCCTGATCTTTGGGGATGTGGTGTGCCGTGTCAGCCCCAAGTACGCTCTGGCCATGCATGTGGATACCGATGAGTCCAACGCCGCTGCCCTGCCCGGCACGGTGGATGGGGAAATCATCCTGTAAATTTGTTTCCAAAGCCTTGCGCGGCGAAAGCTTCGCAGGGCTTTTTTGTTTGAGAGGAGGAATGTCCCATGGAAGAGGTCTACCAATTTTTAAAGGCGTGCGGTACATATTACCTGGCTACCGTAGAAGGGGACCAGCCCCGGGTGCGTCCTTTTGGCACCATCGACCTGTTTGACGGCCGCTTGACCATCCAGACCGGAGCTTCTAAAGACGTCTCCCGGCAGATGCTGAAAAATCCTCGCGTCGAACTGTGCGCCTTCCAAAAGGGCACATGGCTGCGGGTGGCCGCAACGGTGGTGGAGGATCCCCGGCTGGAAGCCCAAGAGCACATGCTGCAAGCTTATCCTGGCCTGCGAAACCGCTATCAGCCCGGAGACGGCAACACCCAGATTTTTGCTCTGGAGCATGGTACCGCCACCTTCTCCTCCTTTACCGAGGAGCCTCGGACTGTGACCTTTTAACGCCTGGATTTGGATACCGGAGCAGGACTGTCCCTTGGAGGGAGGGCTTTGCCCTCCGCACAAAACCAGAGGCTGCCGCTTTTTTGCGGCAGCCTCTTTTCCGTTCCTTCCAGGTTATGGTTCCAAGGTTTTTCCGGAGGTGTACCACCGGGGCACCCTCCGTTTCATGCCATCGTACCATTCCAGCACTTCCTTGGCTTGCGCCTGCATGGTGGCGATTTCCCCTTCCCCAAAGGGCACGGCCCAAGGCAGGGAGGAAAGGGTGTTCACAGCTATGTACAGAGCCAACAGGTTCCAAAAATCCAGGGGTGGCTTCCCGTCAAAGTAGCCGTCTACGGTGCCGCTGGCAAAGGCGGGGGAGAGCTGGGCGCTCCAGACAATGCGGTTAAACTCCAGCCAGGGATCCCCGGTTTTGGGGCGGTCAAAGTCGATGATATACAGCTGCCCCTTCCACACCATCATGTTTCCTGTGTGATAGTCCCCGTGGAGCAGGCATTGGGGCCGGCCTTGGAGCAGATGCCGGTTGGCGCTGATACACTGGAGGAATACCTGTCCCTGTTCGAAGGAATAGGGGCATTCTTCGTACAGGGCGATCTTCTGGTCGATCTTTTTCGAAAAGCACTTCTCCCAATCCTCCGTGTCTGCCGGAGCCGGGACACTGTGCAGCGCCTGTAAAATTTTTCCCGCGTCCCATCCCAGGTGGTACTGTTCTTCCTGGGAGAGGGGCGGAAGCGCGTCTTTCGCCATTTGTCCGGGGATCCACTCCTCCACAAAGCGGATCTGGGCTGCTTCCCGAGCCAGTTCCACAGGCCGGCTTACAGGCAGCCCTTTTTGAAAGGCTTTTTTCTGCATGCCAAAGGCCTGCTGCATCCGCTCCCATTTTTCCGGTGAGGAGAGCCGCAGAAAGTATTCCTTTCCGTCTTCTCCCCAGGCGTGGTACTTTTTGTCCCCGGACCAGCCGGCTTGCACCTCTTCCATCTGAACGAAGTCCATGTGTTGCACCTCCCAATTCTGTGGTTTGGCCGGGCCCGGACTACTTGCCGGGCCGTGGGGTTTCTCTGTGTATGGAAAGGGGAGAGGCCTGTCCGAAACAACCCTCTCCCATGTTTCTCTGTCAATTCCGGCTGAATTCGGAAAGCTGCAGCCCCTCGTTGTGCTCCAGCGCCCAGTTGATGCTCCACTGGTTGGCGAACAACAGCAGGTAGCGTCCTTTCATGTCCTGCACCTTCCGGGTATCGGAGGTCAGGTTCAACTTTTTCAGATCAATTTCCTCGTTGTCAATCCACCGGATATAGGAATAGGGCAACGTCTGCATGGTGATATCCACGTTGTATTCGTTTTCCATCCGGTATTGGAATACGTCGAACTGCAGGCTGCCCACTACGCCCACAATGATTTCCTCCATGCCGGCGCCAATCTCCTGGAAAATCTGGATGGCGCCTTCCTGGGCGATCTGGGTGGCCCCCTTGACAAACTGTTTGCGCTTCATGGTGTCTTTTTGGCGCACCAGGCTGAACAGTTCCGGAGCAAAGGTGGGGATGCCTTCGAAGAGGATTTTTTTGCCCGGGGCGCACAGGGTGTCCCCAATGGAGAACACGCCCGGGTCGAACACGCCGATGATGTCCCCGGCGTAGGCCTCCTCGATGATTTCCCGGCTTTGGGCCATCAGCTGCTGGGGCTGGGAGAGCTTCATCTTTCTTCCGCCTTGGACGTGCTCCACCTCCATGCCCTTCTCGAACTTGCCGCTGCACAGGCGAATAAAGGCAATCCGGTCCCGATGGGCCTTGTTCATGTTGGCCTGAATTTTGAACACAAAGGCGGAGAAGTTGGGATCAAAGGGATCCACCACGCCCTGAGCCGTGTTCCGGGGCAGAGGCGGCGTGGTCAATTTTAAGAAGCTCTCCAGGAAAGGCTCCACGCCAAAGTTGGTCAAAGCAGAGCCGAAGAACACAGGAGAGAGCTTGCCGTGGCGCACTTTCTCCAAGTCGAAGTCATAGCCTGCCCCGTCAATCAGCTCCACATCTTCCAGCAAGGTCTCGTACAGATTGTCCCCCAAGGCAGCCCGCAGGCCTTCATCCTCTAAGGAAAAGTCGTGCTCTCGGGCTTCTTTCCGGCCGCCGTTGTCCCCGTCCGGTTCAAACTGCAGCACTTGTTTCCGTTCCCGGTCGTACACGCCTTTGAAGTCAATGCCCGAGCCAATGGGCCAGTTCATGGGATAGGTGCCAATGCCCAGTTCCTTTTCGATCTCGTCCAAAAGGTCGTAGGGACTTTGGGAATCCCGGTCCATCTTGTTGATGAAAGTAAAAATGGGGATGTCCCGCATGACGCACACCTTAAAGAGCTTGCGGGTCTGGGCCTCCACGCCCTTGCTGGCGTCGATGACCATCACCGCAGAGTCGGCTGCCATCAACGTGCGGTAGGTGTCCTCAGAGAAGTCCTGGTGTCCCGGTGTGTCCAGAATGTTGATGCAATAGCCGTCGTACTGGAACTGCATCACCGAGGAGGTCACAGAGATACCGCGCTGCTTTTCAATCTCCATCCAGTCGGAGACGGCGTGGCGGGAATTGCGCTTGCCCTTGACCATGCCCGCCAAGGTGATGGCCCCGCCGTACAGCAGGAATTTTTCCGTTAACGTGGTTTTGCCGGCGTCCGGGTGGGAGATAATGGCAAAAGTCCGCCGACGCTGGATTTCGTTTTTCATATCAGGCAAAATAAGCCATCCTTTCTCAAATTGGATTCTGAATCTTTCAAGAAGGCGGGCAGGTTACATAGGGACTCCCTCGCTTTACAAAATCTGGTCAAAAACCAAAATATTATACCATAACCACCGCAGAAACGCAAGCTGAAGACGGCATAAGAAATGCCTGCCCCTGCATATTTCTGGAGGGAAAGGGGCTGGGGGCATGTATCTGGTTTGGATTGCTGTTTACGTTGTAGCAGCGGTGGCGGCAGCGGGGTTGGTCGTGGTTCTCCACCGCAGGTGAGAAAAGCAGAAAACAGCCTGGGCAGTGAACCACTGTCCAGGCTGATGCAGGAGCAGCCATGGGGTGCAGACCTGTTCCGCCTGCGTAAGGCGGCGGGACCGCCTTTGGTCCAGGTGCATTCTTCTGCAGGTGTTTTTTAAACGCAGAGATGCTTTGTTGGCAGAGGGGCAGCCGATATCCCACCTTCGCGCAGAGGGTTGCATCAGGAAACGAAAAGCCCTCCTTGACGGGCCAGCTGGCCGATGATGGCAATGACAATTCCCAGCAAGGCCCCGCAGATGACCTCAATCACCCGGTGGCCCAGGGATTCGTTGAGCCGTGGAATCATGTCGTTTAAGGATTCCTTCTTATTGTTGGGATCCTCGCTTTCCAGATATTCCACAATCTGATTGATGGCCTTTGCATGCAGGCCCGCAGCCCAGCGGACCCCTGTGGCGTCGTACATCACAATCAAAGCCATGATCACGGCCAAAGCGAAAACGGGGGATTGAAAGCCATACAAGAAGTAGGAGGTCAACACCACCGAACAGCACACAGCCGAGTGGGAGCTGGGCATGCCGCCGGCGCCGGATAAACGCTGCCGGTTAAAAGCGCGATGCTTCACAGCATCCAGCCCCGTTTTAATAAGCTGGGCCACAATCCAAGAAATCACGCCCATATTGATCAACGAGTTGGATAGGAGAAAAGAGAAGTCCATACCTATACCGCCTTACCACAAGCTAAAATTTAAGAAAAGGGGAAAGCCACTTCCCCCGCAATCCGCACTTTTTCTGGTAGTATAATGATACCATATCCCTCTGGGAGGGTCAACAGGAATTCCCGTTCCCCTTGGGAAAGTCACGCCCTTGCAATCCTTGGTTTGCTGTGTTAAACTTGAAAAGGACTTTTTTTGCAGGAGGCGGGTGCCATGCCGGGACCAAACCGGAATTATGCGAAAGAGCTGGAGTATCTTATAGAAAAAAACCAGGAGCAGGGCAGGGTGCCGACGCTGCTTCTCCACGCCTGCTGCGCGCCCTGTTCCAGCGCGGTGCTGGAGTACCTTTCCCGCTTCTTCGCCATTACACTTCTCTACTATAACCCCAATATCGCCCCCTATGAGGAATATGAAAAGCGAGAGGCGGAGCTGCGGCGGCTTGTCCGGGAAATGGACGTTGTCCATCCTGTGCAGCTGCTTCCCTGCAGCTACGATGGACAAGCTTACTGCCAGGCTGTGGAGGGCTTGGAAGGAGAGCCGGAGGGGGGCAAGCGCTGCACGGCCTGTTTTCGCCTGCGGCTGGAGTATACAGCCCGTCAGGCGGCCAAGCTTCACTTCGACTATTTTACCACCACCTTGTCCATCTCCCCTTTGAAAAACGCGCGGCTGTTAAATCAGCTGGGGGAAGAAATGGGGGAAAAGTACGGGGTGGCCCATCTGCCCTCTGACTTTAAGAAAAAAGACGGCTATAAACGCTCCGTGGAGCTCTCAAAAGTCTACGGTCTCTACCGGCAGGACTATTGCGGCTGTGTCTTCTCCAAGGCCCAGCGCCAGCGGGAAAAGGAAGAAAGGAAGGATGCTTGAATGCCAGTGGTTCATCAGGGTGTCGCCTACCGGGTGGCGGACGCCCACGCACACATTTACCCGGGGAAAATTGCGGAAAAAGCCACGGATTCCGTGGGCCAGTTTTATCACATACCCATGCAAAATGTGGGCCTGCCCCATGTGCTGGCTCAGCTGGGCGGCCAGGCGGGAATCGACCGGTTCTTGGTGTGCTCTGTGGCCACCAAGGTGGAGCAGGTGCGCTCGATCAATCAGTTTATCGAGGAAAAATGCAAAAAGTACCCGCAGTTTTTGGGTCTTGCCGCGTGGCACCAGGACGTGCAGGATATTGCCGGGGAAATGGACGATATTCAGCGCCGGGGATTGCGGGGCATCAAATTGCATCCGGACTTTCAGCAGTTTTGCATCGATGACGAACGGATGCTGCCCGTCTACCAGGAGGCTCACCGGCGGGGACTGCCGGTCTTGTTCCACACAGGGGACAGCCGCACCGACTTTTCCACGCCTCGCCGGCTGATGCGGGTTTTGGAGAAGATCCCGGACTTCACCTGTATTGCCGCCCACTTGGGGGGATACAGCGAATGGGAGGACGCCCGGCGGGAGCTGGCAGGGACCAACGTCTACATCGACACCTCCAGCTCCCTGTTTGCGGTGACGCCGGAGCAGGCTCGAAAGAGCATTGCCCATTTTGGTGTGGACCACACCCTGTTCGGGACAGATTTTCCCATGTGGTCCCCACAGGAAGAGTTGGAGCGCTTCTTTGCCCTGGGCTACGGGGAAGAGGACAACCGAAAAATGCTCTATGGGAACTTTGCCCAGCTGTTCCAGCTGCAAGATTGATGGATCCGGAGCGCTTTGCAGAAACCTGCCGCCGTGTTGTAGCGGGGGAGGCCCTTTCCGGCGGTATTGGCGCCTTGGGGGAGAAAAGCCTGCATTTGGCGGTAAAGTGTTATTTCCAGCCGGATCCCGGCAAACGGGAAGTGCCTGTAGGCCCCTATGTGGCAGACGCTTGGACGGCGGAGGGAATTGTAGAGGTGCAGACCCGTTCGTTTCAGCGGCTTCGGCCCAAATTGCAGGCGTTTTTGTCCCAGGGGCCTGTGACCTTGGTCTATCCTGTGCCGGCCCAGAAGACGGTCTCCTGGATTTCGGAGGACGGGACCGTTTCCCCGCCGCGAAAAAGTCCTGCAAAGCCCCAGGCAGGCCACGTGCTGGGAGAGCTTTACCAGCTTCGTACCTTCCTAACCCACGAAAACTTTCGCCTTTGCGTGCTGCTTTTGCAGGTGGCGGAATACCGGCTGCTCAATGGGTGGAGCAAGAACCGCAAACGGGGATCCACCCGCTATGACCGGATTCCACTTGCCTTGCTGGACGAGGTTTGGGTCCGCTCCCCCAGAGAGTACGCGCAGCTGATTCCCCCCGAGCTGCCGGAACCCTTCACCTCTCGGGAATTGGGAAAAGCGGTGGGGCTTTCCCCCAAAAAAGGATCTTGCGCCGCCAACACCCTGTGGAGTGTCGGCGCTGTGGAGCGCGTGGGCAAACGGGGAAACGCCTATCTGTATCAGAAAAAAACTCTGTAGAGCCGCACACGGCGGCTCTCAATATGTCGAAAAAAGCTGCACCGTCCTTGCAGACTGTGATCCAACAACAGCCCAAGCGGGCTGGGAAAAAGGGAAAAGCTTTTGTTATGGGCGGCGGTTTCGACAGCCTGCAGGCCGCACTAGGCGGCCTCTTTGTGAAAAAGGAGAATGTTTATGGAATCCTATGTGCGGGTGGTGGGCCAGGCGCTGCTGTTTTTCCCTGTGGCTGCCGCGGTGATTGCGCTGCCCTTTCTCATTCATCACTATCGAAAATATGGAAGCATGACCTTTGCACGCTTCTTCCTAAGTTATTCCTTTGTTCTGTACAGCATCTGCGCCTACTTCTTGGTGATTCTTCCCTTGCCCAGCCGGGAGGCTGTGGCCCAGATGACGGGTCCCAGTGTGCAGCTGCTTCCCTTCAGCTTTTTTCGGGACCTTTCCAAGGAGACCGGCTTTCTTCTCACCGATCCCTCCACCTACTTGCCGGCGCTGCTGAGCAATTTTACCTTGCAGTTTGTGTTCAACATCGCGCTGTTGGTGCCCTTGGGGTTCTATCTACGCTACTATTTTCGGCGGAAGATGCTGGCGGCTGTGTGCATCAGCTTGGGAGTCAGCTTGTTTTTTGAACTGACCCAGCTCTCCGGCCTGTATGGGCTGTATCCCCGGGCCTATCGCCTGTTCGATGTGGACGATTTGCTCTGCAACACCCTGGGCGGCTTTTTGGGGTATGTCCTTACAGGGCCTCTCCTGCGGATTCTCCCGAATCGGGACGAGATTGACGAAAAATCGTTTCGCAAAGGAGAGCGGGTCACCTTTACCCGGCGCTGCCTCTCCTTTTTTGTGGATTTGCTTTTTGTAAGCCTGTTGGGCTCTTTGCTGGCTGTGTTTGTGTCCTTTGGCGCTTGGAGCTTTGCCTTGGCGTATCTGCTGTATTTTGGGCTGTTGCAATGGGCCTGGAAAGGGAAAAGCTTGGGTAAACGGCTGACAAAGATCTGCGTGGTCAACCGAGACGGCACCCGTGTTTTGCTTTGGAGGTGCTTGCTACGCTATGGGCTGCTGTGCGCTTTTGTCGTTGCGTATGGGGGCGTGGCCCAGCTGCTCTCCTTGGCTTTTGCCGCAACGGGAGCTTCCCGGCTGGTCTACTTGTTTTTCATTGCACTCTGGTTTTTGGCAGGTATTTTCCTGTTTTTGCTGGAAACCGTCTTAAACCGCTCGTCTAAATCCGGGCGAGATTATCTCTACGGGCGCATTTCCGGCACCCGGTTGATGAGCACCGTCTTGCGCCAGC
The DNA here is from genome assembly GCA_904374805.1 of uncultured Neglectibacter sp. GTDB lineage: Bacteria > Bacillota > Clostridia > Oscillospirales > Acutalibacteraceae > Acutalibacter > Acutalibacter pullicola. Next base: position 24,905 of record CAJFEW010000008.1, on the reverse strand, counting down.
CGGCGGAACCGCCTGCTGTGTCAGGGTGAACAAAAGGAGGAATGGATTTTGCTGGAACTGCAAAAATACCACTATTTTGAGGAAGGCAATAGTTACGCTGGCCAGAAGACAAAAGATTGGGAAAGAAAACTTCTGCTTCGCTATTTTGTGGAGCCGCAAAAGGAAGAGAGCCTCTTGCAGGTGTACGCCTGGACACAAGACGTCTGCTTTGACGTGGCCCAGGAAAAGCAACAGCGGGAATACCCTCTCAGCGAAGAGGGCTTGGCTCAGGCGGTAGAGTGGCTGGAAAATCAGTATGAACAGCTGTAAACCGGCTGCGGTTGGGGACAGCCCCTCGCGTGAGGAAAGAATGAAAAAGGGGATCGTTGCCTAGGGCAACGGTCCCCTTTACAGTTTTCTGCAGCTGGTGTGCTTATAGAATGTCGATCATTTCTCCGGCCAAAGCTTTGTTCATACTGCGCACCGCGCAGAACTTGCCGCACATGCTGCAGGTGTCGCTGTGGTCGTCCTCCGGCTTGCGGCTGTCCCGAATGGCTTTGGCGGTTTCCGGGTCCAGAGCGCAGGCGAATTGCCCGTCCCAATCCAGGGCCCGGCGCGCGTCCGCCATCTGATCGTCCCTCTCCCGGGCGCCGGGAATGCCCTTGGCGATGTCCGCGGCGTGGGCGGCGATTTTCGAGGCGATGATGCCCTGCTTTACGTCCTCCACATTGGGCAGAGCCAGGTGCTCGGCAGGGGTGACATAACACAGGAAGGCCGCGCCGTTCATAGCGGCTACCGCTCCGCCGATGGCTGCGGTGATGTGGTCGTAGCCCGGGGCGATGTCCGTCACCAGGGGCCCCAGCACGTAGAAAGGCGCCCCCATGCAAATGCTCTGCTGCACCTGCATGTTGGCCGCCACCTGGTCCAGGGGCACATGGCCCGGCCCTTCCACCATCACCTGCACGTTGTGGGCCCAAGCGCGCTTGGTCAGTTCGCCTAGGCGCACCAGCTCCTCAATCTGGCACACGTCGGTGGCATCGGCCAAACAGCCGGGCCGGCAGGCGTCTCCCAGGGAGATGGTCACATCGTGCTTTTCGCAGATATCCAAAATTTCGTCGAAATACTCGTAAAAGGGATTTTCCTCTCCGGTCATGCTCATCCAGGCGAACACCAGGCTGCCGCCTCGGCTGACGATGTTCATCTTCCGTTTGTGCTTGCGGATTTGCTCGATGGTCTTGCGGGTGATGCCGCAGTGCAGGGTGACAAAGTCCACCCCATCCTCCGCATGGAGGCGCACCACATCGATAAAATCTTTGGCGGTCAAGGTGCCCAAATCCCGCTGGTAGTGAATGACGCTGTCATATACCGGTACCGTGCCGATCATAGCGGGGCACTCCGCCACCAACTTCCGCCGGAAGGGCTGGGTGTCCCCGTGGGAGGACAGGTCCATAATGGCTTCGGCTCCCAGGTCGATGGCGCTCTGCACCTTTTTCATTTCAACGTCATAGTCCTTGCAGTCCCGAGAGACCCCCAGGTTCACATTGATCTTGGTGCGCAGCATGCTGCCCACGCCCTCTGGATCCAGGCAGGTGTGAGCCTTGTTGGCGCAGATGGCTACCTTGCCCTGGGCCACCAGCTCCATCAGTTTTTCCAGGGGCATCCGTTCCTTTTCTGCGACCTTTTTCATTTGCGGAGTGGCAATGCCCTTGCGGGCGGCGTCCATTTGTGTGGTGTATGTTTCCATAGAATGTGTCCTCCCTTACTGTGATTGCGTGAGTCCGTAGGCGTGATGCAGAGGCCCGCTGCCGTGGCCTAAGTCCAGCATAGCGGCCAGGGCCCCGCTCAAGTATTCTTTGGCCTTTGCCACGGCCGTTTCCAGGTCGTGTCCCTTGGCCAGGTTGGCCGCGATGGCGCTGGACAAGGTGCAGCCGGTGCCGTGGGTGTTGGGGTTTTCGATGCGTTTGCCCCAAAACCACCGGCCCTTGCCTTGGTGATACAGATAGTCGTTGGCGTCGTTCAAACTGTGGCCGCCCTTGCACAGCACCGCGCAGCCGTAGGTGTCCCCAATGGCTTTAGCGGCGGCCTCCATATCCTCCGGGGTGTGGATCTCTCTCCCGGAAAGGGCCTGGGCTTCGGGAATGTTGGGTGTCACCACTGCCGCCAAGGGAAACAGCTGTTCCTGAAGGGCGGTTGCGGCGGCGGACTGCAGCAGCCGGGACCCGCTGGTGGCCACCATCACCGGATCCACCACAATGTTTTTCGCCTGGTAGTCCCGCAGCTTTTCCCCGATCTTTTCAATCAACCCTACCGAGGAAACCATGCCGATCTTCACCGCATCGGGGCGGATGTCCTGAAACACTGCGTCGATCTGCTGCCCTAGAAAATCCGGGCTCACCTCCAGAATATTGGTCACGCCCAGGGTGTTTTGTACCGTCAAAGCTGTGATGGCGCACATGGCGTATACGCCGTTTACCGTCATGGTTTTTAAGTCCGCTTGGATACCGGCCCCGCCGCTGGGATCGCTGCCGGCAATGGATAGACAGGTGTTCATGCTTGGCCCTCCCTTACGGTTTGCTCTGCCAAGGATTTCAGATCCCGGCAGGCTGCTGCAATATCCGGCTGGGAAAAGATGGCGCTCACCAGGGCAAAGCCCGCCATACCGCCGCCGGCCAAAGTGGGCAGATTTTCCCGGCTGATGCCTCCAATGGCCACACAGGGGATGGCTACGCTACTGCAGATTTCCCGCAGCTGCTGGGTGGTGATGCGGATGGCGTTTTTCTTGGTGGGGGAGGGGAATACCGCGCCCACCCCTAAATAGTCCGCGCCGGCAGCCTGGGCGGCCCGGGCCTGTTCTACCGTCTTCGCTGTGGCCCCGATGAGGAAGCCCTTCCCCACCCGGCGGCGGATCTCCGCCACAGGTTGGTCCTCTATCCCCACGTGGACCCCGTCTGCCCCGCTTTTTAGCGCCACTTCCAGGGAGTCGTTGACGATCAGCGGTATCCCATAGCGGTGGCACAGGGCGGTGGCCTGGGCGGCCTCCCGGATAAAGTCCAGCTGGGGCAGGTCTTTTTCCCGCAGCTGTACCAATGTCACACCGCCCCGCAGGGCGTCTTCTATTTGCTCCAAAAGCGTCTGCCGGCCCACCCAGGCCCGGTCGGTCACGGCGTAAAGCAGCAGGTTTTTGGCGGTGAAGTTCATGCTCCCGCCTCCTTTCTCAGTTGGCGCACAAGGCGTGCCGGGTCGGTGGCTGTCATCAGCCCGCTCATCACACAAGCCCCGACGGCCCCGGCTTGTTTCACCTGGGCCACGTTTTCCGGCCCAATGCCCCCAATGGCGTACACAGGAAGGGGAGAGGCCTGGCACACCTGTGTTAAAAATTCTACACCCCGAGGCGGCAGGCCGGGCTTGCACCCCGTGGGGAAAATATGCCCCAGGGTCACATAGGAACACCCCAGCTTTGCCGCCTCCAGCACGTCTTCCAAGCTGTGGCAGGAGGTTCCCAACAGGGGAAAGCCCTCCCGTTCTTGTGGAGGCAGCTTCCGCAGCCGGGGAAGAGGCAGGTGGAGCGCCCGGGCGCCCAGCTCTTTTGCCGTCTGGGGGAAGTTGTGCAGCACACACGCCACCTCATGCCGGCGGCAGAGTTCCAGCGCCGAGGCAGCCAGGGCCTTGTACGCAGGTTCCGGCAAGTCCTTCTCCCGCAAAATCACTTTGTCCACGCCGGCGGCTGCTACCCGCTCCAGCTGGGAGAGAAAGTCTCCCGGACAAAGAGCTCTGGCGGTGACACAGACCATCTCAAACATACAGGTAATCGTTGAGGACAGGCTGCAGGCCTTCGTCCGCCATGTCCTGGTACATCTGAGACAGGCTGCGCTCGTCGCTGATTTCAAATTGTTCGTCGCCTGCGTCCTCAGCCTCCTTCCCCTGGTACTTGCTTTCGTGGTCTCCAATCCCGGTGCTCACCCCGGCGGAGACCTTGGTGGCCGCGATGCGCACAATGCCGTTGCGGAAGGCGGCGTTCTCCCGGGAGGAGACGGTGATGCCCACAAAGGGCAGGAAGATGCGGTAGGCGCACAGCACCTGGCACAGCTGGCGCTCGCCTACGTCCAGGGGGTTGATCTTTTCGTTGTTGATGATGGGCCGCAGCCGGGGACAGGAGAGGGACATCTCCGCCGCCGGGTACTTCCGCTGCAGGTAGTAGACGTGCAAGGCGCTGGCCAGGGCGTCCTTGCGGAAGTCTGCCAGACCCAAAAGCGCCGAGAAGGCCACGCCCCGCATGCCGCCTCGCAAGGCCCGCTCCTGGGCGTCGAACCGGTAGGGCCACACCCGCTTGTGCCCCATCAGGTGCAGCGTCTCGTACTTGTCCCGGTCGTAAGTCTCCTGGAACACAGTGACATAGTCCGCTCCGCATTCGTGAAGGTAGCGGTACTCGTCGGTGTTGACAGGGTAAATCTCCAACCCCACGTTGCGGAAATACTTCCGGGCCAGCTTGCAGGCCTCGCCGATGTACTCCACTGAGCTCATGGAGCGGCTTTCCCCGGTGAGGATGAGAATCTCTTCCATGCCGCTTTGGGCGATGACCTCCATCTCATGTTCTATTTGCTCCAGGGAGAGCTTCATCCGATGGATGTGGTTGTAGCAGTTAAAGCCGCAGTAGACGCAGTAGTTCTCGCAGTAGTTGGCGATGTAGAGGGGGGTGAACAGGTACACCGTGTTGCCGAAATGCTTTTTGGTCTCCAGGCAGGCCCGCTGGGCCATTTCCTCCAAAAAGGGTTCGGCGGCAGGGGAAAGCAATGCCTTAAAGTCCTCGATGGAGCAGGTGTCGTGTTCCAGGGCGGCCCGCACGTCCCGGGCAGTGTACTGGGTGTAGTCGTAGCTGTCCATTTGAGAGAGGACTTTTTCCATCACGTCGGAGTGAAGCACCTCCATGCCAGGCAGATAGTTCAGATGGCTCTTCCGAGAGGAGGGGTCCGTCTCCAGCCGGTGTTTTTTCTCCAACGCTTGCGGGGAGAGAAATTCGGAATCGATCAAAAACTGATTCTCTTGTTGTACCATGGTAACGCCTCCTCAATCCCGCAAAAAGCCCGTCAAAGGATCGGAAGCGCTAGCGCCCCGGGCCAGCACCCGTCCCAGGCCGGAGAGGTAGGCTTTCCGGCCCGCCTCAATGGCCTGGCGGAAGGCAGCGGCCATCAGGGGCAAATCCCCGGCGGTTGCCAGGGCGGTGTTGGCCATAATGGCGGCAGCGCCCATCTCCATGGCTTCGCAGGCCTGAGAGGGCCGGCCGATGCCCGCGTCCACAATGACAGGCAAATCGATCTCGTCAATGAGAATCTGGATGAACTCTTTGGTGGCCAGCCCCTTGTTGGAGCCGATGGGGGAGGCCAAAGGCATGACGCAGGCCTTGATGGTCTCCTGGTTGTCGGGCAGCAGGTACTTGGTGTCCCGCATGATTTCAATTTTCACAAAGTCCCCGCAGCCCAGCTCCCGGGCCAGGCGGGCAATGCGCACGGCCTCCTCTGCGTTTCGGGCGCCGGAGGTGTTGGGCAGCAGCGTCACCCCCTGGGGGATGTAGTCCAAAATGTTTTCCTTTTCCGTGGTGTTGGCCCGGCGCACCGCCAAGGTGATCATCTGAGCCCCGGCATCCCGCACGGCGGCCTCGATCAGCTCCAGGGAGTATTTCCCCGAGCCCAAAATAAACCGGGAGGTAAATTCCCTGCCCCCCAGGCTCCATGTGTCCTGTGTGTTCATGGCAATTCCTTCTTTCTGTATATGCTGTAATGCAATCGCGTATGGTTCAATCCAATTTTTCCACGCACAGCGTGGCAATGCCGGACTGCCCTGGCGCCCCGGTGAGCAGGTCTTGGGGCGCGGGCACCAGCAGCATAAAGCCCTCCTGACCGTACCGGCGGCCGTAGCCCCGGGCATAGCTCTCCTCCACGGAAACGTGCTGCACCTGTCCCACCACCATGGCGGTGATGCCCGCGCCGCTGAGGTCCTGGACGCTGTGGAGGGTGCACTCCAAGGTGAGGAAAGCCTCCTCTATAATCGGGGCGTGGATGGTGTGAGCTGGGAGTGGGGTAAACCCGCCGACTGCAAACTCGTCGGTTTCCAGCCCGTTCTGGTGGATGGTTTCCACCAGGCTTTCGTAGCGGCCAATGGGGAGGAAGTTGACGCAGAAGCAGCCCTCCCGCTGGATGTTCTGGAAGGTGTGGGTGTGCTGGTACAGGTTGCCCATCACGGCGAAAAAGGCGGTCTTATCCCCGTGAAAGCAGCTCCACCCGTGGAAGCACACGTTGGGCTGGCCGTTTTCCTTCCAGGTGGTCACGGCGAACAGCACATTGGGGATGCCTGCCGTTGTCTCGAAATGGTGGAACAGCTCAAACTCCCCCGAATAGGCCGCCCGGAAGTGTTGGGGGAACTCCTTGCCGATGTGAATTTTCATAGGTTGCCTCCCTTGTTACACGTCAGGCTCTCCCGCCAAAACACGCAGGACAGCCAAGGCCTGGTGGGCGGCGCAGAGCATTACCCGGGGGGCAAACAGGCTGCCGGCGTCTTTCACGTCGCTTTTGCCGTCTCCGCACAGGTACAGCCGTTTTCCCACTTTCCAGGTGCGGATGCTGTTTCCCGTTCCCAACCCTGCCATGCCGGAGGCTGCCACCACAGTGGCCTGTGGCAGCTGCTCCAGTACGGTGTTCACCAGCATAGCTTTTTCCTCCGCCTTGTCAAAGGCCTCGCAAATCACATCGGCCTTTTGCAGCAGCGAGGGGATGTTCTCTGGGGTCAGCCGCAGGGTGTGGCATTCCAGCCCCAGGTAGGGGTTGATTTCCTTTAGGTTTTCCGCCAGGGCCAAGGGCTTTTCCCAGCCGATTTGGCTTGCCTTGTACTGCTGCCGGTTCAGGTTGGAAAGATCCACCTTGTCGAAATCTAGGAGCAGCAAAGTTCCCACCCCGGCCCGGGCCAGGGACACGGCAATGTGGGAGCCCAGCCCGCCCAAGCCGCAGACCGCCACGGTAGCCCTTTGGAAGCGTTCCCACAGGGCAGGACCGATCCGTTCCAGGAGGGCGGCGTCCCATTCCTCCCGGGTGGGGAGCCCCTCAGCCGCCGCCCACAAAGCGGACCACCTCCAACGTGTCGCCGTCCTCTAGAAGGAGGGCGTCGTACTGGGCTTTGGGGACGATCTCCCCATTGCGCTCCACCGCAATGCGTCCGGCCGAAAAGCCCAGTTCCTCCAGCAAGTGGGCCAAGGACTGTCCGGCAGCGTTTTGGGGTTGACCATTGACTGTTACCATATGCATTCCTCCTTTGCCGCAAAAAAACAGGGATACCTGCTACGGTATCCCTGCAAGAAAAAACGCGATGTCACTTCCTACGACGGCATTATCCGTATCAGGTTAAAGGGTCGAAGTTGATGACTTCCTCTCAGCCCGCCGCTACGAGCTCCCCTGTTTGCGTACAGTATAGCATTTTTCCGGCGTTTCGTCAAGAAACTGCCTGTTTCCCGTGCCTCAGCGCAGGAAACGTCCCGTTACGCTGTCCGGGTGGGCGGCGATTTCTTCCGGTGTTCCCGCCGCCACAAGACGGCCGCCTTCCTGGCCGCCCCCAGGTCCCATGTCCAAAATGTAATCCCCATTGCGGATCATGTCCAGATCGTGCTCAATGACAAGCACGGTGGCTCCTTGCTGGAGCAACGTCTCAAACACGTGAAGCAGCGTTTGCACATCCAAGGGGTGCAAGCCGATGGTAGGCTCGTCAAAGACAAAAACCGTGTCCTCCTGGCTGCGTCCCATTTCACTGGCCAGTTTCAGCCGCTGGGCCTCGCCTCCCGACAGGCTGGGGGTGGCCTCCCCCAAAGTGAGATACCCCAGCCCCAGATCCTGCAAAACCTGCAGGCGCTGGCGCACCAGTTTCAAATCCCGGCAGGCTTCCAGCGTCCGGTGCACGTCCAAGGCCATCAGGGATGGCAGGGAGTAAGCCTGCCCGTCTTTTCCCCGGTAAAGGATCTCTTCCGCCTCTTTCCCGTACCGGGATCCCCGGCATTGGGGACAGGGAATTTCCACGTCCGGCAAAAATTGCACATCCAAGCTGATAGAGCCTGTGCCGTCGCACAGAGGGCAGCGCAGTTTTCCTGTGTTGTAGGAAAAGTCCCCCGCTTTGTACCCGTGACTTTTTCCGTCGGGCGTACGGGCGAAGATCTTTCGCAGTTCGTCGTGAACGCCGGCGTAGGTGGCGACGGTAGAGCGCACGTTGAGGCCAATGGGGGTGGCATCAATCAGTTTCACCCGGTGAATCCCCTCGGCCTGCAGATCTTTCACGTGGGCGGGAAGGTCCTTCCCGCTGCAGGCTGCCTCTAAGGCGGGAACCAGGCTTTCCAAAAGCAAGGTGGTTTTTCCGGATCCAGATACGCCGGTGACCACAGTAAGTTTCCCTTTGGGAATGTCTACCTCCAAAGGCTGGACCGTGTGGAGCGGTCCGGTGGACAGATGCAAGCGCCCCTTTTCAAACAGGTGTTCCTTCCGGGTGGGGGTGTGGACCAGCACCTTGGCCGTCCCGGTCAGGAAAGGGCCGATTTGGGAGGCGGGGTTGCGCGCAATGTCCTTCAGAGTGCCTTGGGCGATCACCTTTCCGCCTCCTTCACCGGCTTCCGGACCCATTTCAATCATCCAATCCCCATGGGAGAGAATCTGTACGTCATGGTCTACCAGAACGACAGAATTCCCATCTGCGATCAGGTCGTCCATGACACGGGTCAGGCCTAGGATGTTGGCGGGATGCAGCCCAATGGAGGGTTCGTCCAACACGTACAGCACGCCGGTGGTGCGGTTGCGCACCGCGCGGGCCAGCTGCATCCGCTGCCGCTCTCCGGTGGAAAGGGTGGAAGCGGCCCGGTCCAAGGTCAAATATCCCAGGCCCAGTTCCAGCAGCCTGCGGGCCACAGCCTGAAAGGCCTGGCAGATGCTCTCTGCCATGGGACGCATCTCCTCCGGCAGGGAGGCAGGCGCCTGGCGCACCCATTGCACCAGCTGGGAAAGAGGCATCTGGCAGGCTTGGTCCAGGGAGATCCCCTGCACCAAAGGAGCGCGGGCGGCAGGGCTCAGCCGTGTGCCGCCGCAATCGGGACAGACGTCCTCTTTTAAAAATTTTTCCACCCGTTTCATTCCCTTTTCGTCTTTGACCTTTGCCAGGGCGTTTTCCACAGTGTACACCGCATTGTAATAGGTGAAGTCCAGTTCCGCGGCGTCGTTGGAATTTTTTGCTTTGTAGAAAATGTGCTTCTTCTCCGCAGGGCCGTGGAACACAAGGTCCTTTTCCCGGTCGGTCAGGTCTCGAAAAGGCACGTCTGTGCGCACGCCCATGGCCCGGCATACGTCGGTCATCAACGACCACATTAAAGATTTCCAGGGAGCCACGGCCCCTTGGTCGATGGAAAGGCTGTCGTCCGGCACCAGCGTGGAGAGATCCACGGTGCGCACAACGCCTGTGCCGGTGCAGGTGCGGCAGGCCCCTTGGCTGTTAAAAGCCAATTCCTCTGCACTGGGAGCGAAAAAGACCGCCCCGCACTCCGGGCAGGTGAGGCTCTGTCCAGCGGCCACTCGCAAGGTGGGGGGCAGGTAATGACCGTTGGGGCACCGATGGCTGGCCAGCCGGGAAAACAGCAGCCGCAGGCTGTTGAGCAGCTCCGTGCCGGTGCCAAAGGTGCTGCGGATGCCGGGAACGCCGGGCCGCTGATGGAGCGCCAAGGATGCGGGTATGTACAGCACCTGGTCCACATCGGCTTGGGCTGCCTGGGTCATCCGCCGCCGGGTGTACGTGGAGAGAGATTCCAGATACCGGCGAGACCCCTCTGCATATAAAACCCCCAAAGCCAGGGAGGACTTTCCGGAGCCGGAGACCCCTGCCACAGCCACAATGCGGTGCAGGGGAATATCCACTGTGATATTTTTCAGGTTGTGTACGCGCGCCCCTTCCACATGAATGGCCCGAGGCGCGTCCAAAGGATTGCCCATCTGTGCACCACTTCCTCAGGAGTTTTTTCAGGGAGACAGTTTGTCAGCCGGGGTCCTTCTCCAAAATCTGCTTGCCGGCAAATTGCATCAGCAGGAAGCCCACCACACAGGTGAGCACAATTTCCGGAATCATGTAGCTGCCGTTGTACACCAGGGAGTAGAAGATGGCCAGGCCCGTGCCGGAGGCTCCCGCCAAACCGGGCACAAAATTGGCGATGAAGTCCTGCATGTCGGTTACGGTCATAAACTGAGCCCACAGCAGCCATCCCGAGAGGAAAGAGCACACGTACCGCAGCAAGCCGGTGACGAGGCACCCCAGAGTAAAGGCTGCGGCGTTGTTGCGGATTTTCCCCGGAACATACCAGCCAGGCCCAGCACAGTAAAGGCCAAAAGGTAGTCCAGAAGGATGGATCCCACCACCATCAGGGCGGAAATTCCCTTCAGGTCGTCCAGGCCGAACAAAAGCTGGAGCACACTGAGCACAAAACCGGCCGCCAGGCCCCATTTGGGACCGCAGCGATACCCGTAGAACATGGTGGGCAGCATAGAGCACAGGGTGATGGACCCTCCATAGGGCAGGTCAAAGGGCTTGATAAAGCTCAGCACCGTGCCCAGGGCCACCATGATGCCGCCCAGTACCAGGTTAAGAATACGTGTAGACGATTGACGCATGTTGGTTTCCTCCTACCATCCATTTCTTCAAGTTGCTTTTCCTTGCCCCGGTTTCCCGTCCGGCAGCAATCTGGAACACAGCCGGCGGGACCATTTCCGACAAGGGCGAACTCATTGTAGCTTTCGCCAGGCATTTTGTCAACAGGGTGCCCTTGCAGGCTGTGAAGAGGGGAAAAACTTGCCGTTCTTTTTTCTTTTTTGTATTGCGGAGCGGCCCAAAGGGTATTATAATACAAGTATCAAACTTATAAAACGGAGGAATGTACCAATGGCTTCCATAACAAAAGATACCATTATTGGCGATATCCTGGACATGGATCAGACCACGGCCCCCTTCTTCCTGGAGATGGGCATGCACTGCCTGGGCTGCCCCTCTTCGCGCGGGGAGACAGTGGAGCAGGCCTGCATGGTGCACGGTGTGAATGCCGACGAATTGGTGGCAAAGCTCAACGAGCATCTGCAAAACAAGTGAGGGCAAACGAGAGATAGGAAAGGTACTGCCGCGCGACGATCGTAAAAAATTGCCGGGCGGCAGCGCTTTTGTCTGAGGAGGATAGGACCATGCGCCCGTTGTTTCAGTTGGGGCCCCGCTTGGCTCTGTGCGCCGGTTTCGTGCGGGAGGGTACGGTTTTATGCGATGTGGGCACAGATCACGCCTATTTGCCCATATGGCTTTTAAAAACAGGAAAAATCTCCCGGGCCCTGGCTTGCGACATCCGTCCCGGTCCTTTGGAGACTGCCCGCAAAGACGGCGCCAAGTATGAGGCGGGGGAGGGGCTTTCCTTCCGGTTGTCCGACGGGCTGCGGCAGGTTTCGCCAGAGGAGGCGGAGGACGTGGTGATTGCCGGTATGGGCGGGGAGCTGATCCTGCGCATTGTGGAAGAGACTCCCTGGCTGCGAGACCCCGGAAAGCGCCTGGTGCTGCAGCCCATGAGTTCCGTGCCGGAGCTGCGGCTTGGGTTGGCGGAGGCGGGGTTTCAGGTCCTGGAGGAGGAGGCTGTTATAGACGGCGGCAAGGTCTATTCCGCCTTTTCTGCCGCCTGGACAGACTCCCCTGTGGAGGCGGATCCCCTCTATCCCACCATGGGCAAGCTTCGGCCCGGCGGATCCTGTGTGGAAGCCTACGCCCGCAAGGTGCTGCGGGAGCTGGACGCGCAGCATAGGGGCGCCGTCCACACAGGGGATGAGGAGCGGGCTGCCCAGCTGTTGGCAGAGATTGGCCGGATCCGGGAAACTTACGGGATTATATCGTAAGGCTTTTCTAAAAAAGGAGCGGTGAGACAAGGTGCGGTCCCCACTTCTCAAACGGAAAAGGAGAACATACTTATGGCTAGGATTTGCGACATCTACGACATCTTGGACGCGGCGGCGCCCTTTTCCACTGCTTTGGATTTTGACAACGCCGGCCTGCTGGTAGGGGACGGCAACACCGTGGTGACACGCGCTCTGCTGGCTTTGGATATCACCCCTGCCGTGGTGGCGGAAGCCGCCTCCATGAACGCCAATTTGATCATCTCCCACCACCCTGTGATCTTTCATCCCCTAAAGGCTTTGGGCCCGCAAGATGTGGCCTATCAGCTGGCCGGAAAGGGCATTGCGGCCCTGTGCTGCCACACCAATTTGGATCTCTCCCCTGTGTGTGGGGTGAACGTGGCGCTGGGCAGCAAATTAGGTCTTCGAAACCTGCGGCGGGAGGATGTGTTCGGCGAGGACTGCGTCCTCTACTCCGGCGACTTGGAAGAGCCTGTGGAGCCGGAGGCATTTGCCGCTTTGGTCAAGGAGAAACTCTCCGCTCCCGCCGTGCACTACTGCAAGGGAGACCGGCCTGTGCAAAAGGTCTTTTTCTGCAGCGGTGCAGGTGGGGCATACGTCCACCCGGCCGCCTGCCGGGGAGCGGACGCCTACCTCACGGGAGAGATGAAACACCATGAGGAACTGGAAGCGGCAGCTTCCCGTCTGACCTGCGTAGCGGCAGGACACTATTACACGGAAAAGGTATTTGCAGAATTTTTAGCCTCCTATCTGAAGAAGCGCGTGCCGGATACGGCTTTCCTGCTCTCTCAGGCGGAAACATCTCCCCTGCGCGTGCTGTAACCAAGGGAAGGCATATTTCAGGAAAGGACATACATAGCTATGGCATTGGACGGCGCTTTTTTGCGGCACATCAAAAGGGAGTTGGAAGAAAAGCTGGTGGGGGCTCGGGTGGATAAAATCCACCAGCCCAACCGGGAGGAATTGGTGGTGGCTTTCCGCACGCGGGAGGCAGCCTATCGGGTGCTGTTTTCCGCCCGGGCCAACTCCGCCCGCGTACACTTCACCTCCATTCCTCTGGAAAACCCCAAGCAGCCTCCCATGCTCTGCATGCTGCTGCGCAAAAAGCTGCAAGGGGCCAAGCTGGTGGCCATCCGGCAGCCGGATTTGGAGCGGTTGCTCCACTTTGAATTCGACGCCATCAACGAGTTGGGCGACCATGTGCTCTTGACCTTGACCATGGAGGTGATGGGGCGCTACAGCAATATTATCCTGTGGGACGAGCAGGGTAAAATTGTGGACGCCTTAAAGCGGGTGGACGCGGAAATGTCCTCCCAAAGGTTAGTGCTGCCAGGATTGACGTACCATCTTCCGCCCCCCCAGAACAAGCTGTGTCCTTTGACCACTCAACAGCAGCAAGTGGTGCAGGCTTTGCAAGCGCTGCCGCGGGATATGGAACTTTCCAAAGGGTTTCTCTCGGTGCTGCAAGGCGTTTCCCCCATTGTCTGCCGGGAATTGGCCCATCAGGTGGGGCGCGGGCGGGAACTGACCGTGAAAACGATGGACGAGGAGCAGTATTTCCGGGCCGGGTTCTTTTATCAGCAGATGAAAGAGACCTTAGACGAAGTTTCGGGCCGGCCGTTCATGGCGGTAAATCTGCAAAAGAAACCCATGGATTTTTCTTTTGTAGAGATACACCAGTATGGCGTGTCCGCCGTCGTCAAGGAGATGGAAAGTTTTTCCACCCTTTTGGATGAGTTTTACCGGGAGAGGGACAAGCAGGAGCGCATGCGGGTCCGGGAACAGGACTTGCTGCGGCTGTTGTCCACCCATGCAGAGCGGCTTTCCCGCAAGATGAATGCCCAGCGGGGAGAGCTGGAGCAGTGTGCCAACCGAGACGAGCTTCGGGTGGCCGGGGATCTGGTCAGCGCCCATATGTATGCCATTCCCAAGGGTGCGGCAGCGGTAGATCTGCCCAACTTCTATGAAGAGCAGCAGCCGCTGGTGCATATCCAGCTGGACCCGGCTCTGACCCCTTCCCAGAACGCGCAGAAGTACTACAAGGAGTACCGCAAGGCCAAAACGGCGGAAGAAAAGCTTACAGAGCAGATCGATCTGGCGGGAAAAGAACTGGAGTATTTGGAGAGCGTGCTGGACGCGTTGGCCCGTGCGGAGACGGAACGGGACTTGGCGGAAATCCGAGCGGAATTGCAGGAGCAGGGATATCTGCGCCGCCTTCGCAGCAAGAAAGACAAGCCGGCGGCGGTGAGCGCTCCCATGCAGTTTACCACCTCAGACGGGTTCACAGTGCTGGTGGGGCGCAACAACCGGCAGAATGACAGGCTCACCTTGAAGACCGCCAATAACAACGACATTTGGTTTCACACCAAAAACATTCCCGGTTCCCACACGGTTTTGGTCACAAATGGGCGGGAGCCTACAGAGACGGCGATGGAAGAGGCGGCGAAGCTGGCTGCCCAGCACAGCCGTGCCAAGGACTCCTCCCAGGTGCCGGTGGATTATACCCAGGTGCGGAATGTGAGCAAACCCCAGGGTGCGAAACCGGGTATGGTGATTTATGTCCGGTATAAGACCATGTATGTGACCCCCTAATGGGGGGCTTCACAGAAAATTTTCAAGCAGGAAAGGAAGCCGGGTGTGGTCCGGCCAGTGGGGAAAGCTAGTAGAACAAGCGCGTGGAAGGGAGCGATCCATGTGGTGAAGAAGTGTGTGACTTTAACAAACCGTGAGGGCCTGCATGTGCGGCCAGCTGGGCTTTTTTCCAATGAGATGCAGAAATTTCAAGCGGAAGTTTGGGTGAGCAGCGGCCATGCCGTCGTCAGCGGGAAAAGCATCATGAATTTGATAGCCGCCGGCATCCAGTGTGGGGATCAGGTGGAAATTTCCTGCACGGGCCCGGATGAAGAGGAGGCTTTACGCCGCGCCATTGAGCTGGTGGAGTCCGGTTTGGGAGAGGCAGGAGGTGGCAGAAAATGAGCGGTGAACGGGTTTTGTACGGCGTGGCTGCCTCTCCGGGCATTGGTTTTGGACACGCCCTGGTCTATCGGGAAAAGCCCATGGGAAGCCTGGAGCGGGAAATCACCGATGTGAAGATGGAGCTGGAGCGGTACCGCAACGCGGTGGATACCTTCTGCAGGATTACCGAGGCAAAAGCGGACCGTGTGGCGGAAATGGCCGGCAAAGAGCAGGGGGATATCATTCGCTGCCAGGCGGAGATGATTCGCGACCCCTACTTAAACGGCCAGGTGGAGGGCCGTATCGCGTCCCGGCAATCCGCTGAGGCTGCCCTCTCCGCCTCCTGCGATTTCTACATCGACTTGTTTACAGCCTCTGAGGAGGAGACGACCCGGCAGCGGGCAGCTGACGTGCGGGATCTGCGGGGCAGCATGCTCCGTCTGCTGCTGGGGTTGCCGGAAACAGATTTTTCCGCCTTGCAGCCGGGAACGGTGCTTCTGGCGGAGGAACTTTCCCCTTCTGCCGTCTCTGTGCTCAATTCCGCCAATGTGGCGGGCATTGTGTTGGGCAAGGGCGGCCCCACGTCCCACAGCGCCATTTTGGCCCGGGCATTGGAGATCCCCGCTGTGCTCGGTGTGGAAGACCGGGTGATGGATACGGAGATCGGAGAAACCGTCATTGTGGACGGGAACCGGGGCTGTGCTGTGTTTTCTCCCGGCCACGTGATGCGCTCGGTGTATGAGGACCGGCAAAAAGAATTTCAACAGCTGCGCGCTTCCCTGCGCGTATTTGTGGGCCGTGAAACCGTCACAGCGGACGGGGAACGGATCCGCCTCTGCTCCAACGCAGGCAGCGTGAGCGATGCGGTACGGGCAGCGGGCTATGGCTGCGACGGCATCGGATTGCTGCGCACGGAGTTTTTGTATCTGGATCGAACGTCCCAGCCTGGGGAAGAGGAGCAGTTCCACACATATAGGCAGATCCTGGGAGCCATGCGGGGGAAACGGGCGACCATTCGCACGTTGGATGTGGGCGGCGATAAGAACCTCCCCTATTTGGGACAGATCAAGGAGGACAACCCCTTCTTGGGCTGCCGGGGGCTGCGGTTCTCCCTGCGGGAGGAGAGCATGTTCCGGGCCCATTTGCGGGCGGTGCTCCGGGCCAGCGCCTTTGGAAAGGCTCAGCTGCTTCTTCCCATGGTCACCGGTGTGGAAGAAGTGCGCCGTGCCCGGGAGATTCTGGAAGAGGAAAAAGAGGTCCTCCGCCGGCGGAATGTGGCTTTTGATGAGAACATGCCCATGGGCATTATGATTGAGACGGTAGCGGCCTGCCTGATGGCGGACGCTTTAGCTAAAGAGGCGGACTTTTTCAGTTTAGGCACCAACGACTTAACCCAGTACACGTTGGGTGTGGACCGGGGCAATGCCCGAGTGGCCCATTTGTACTCCTATTTTCATCCGGCTCTGCTGTGGCTGGTGCGGCATGTTTTGGAGTCGGCCCGGAGGACGGGCACTCCTGTGGGCATGTGCGGCGAAGCTGCCGCGGACACCGCATTGACCCCTGTGCTGCTTTCTTTTGGGCTGAAAGACTTCAGTGTGGCTCCTGTGTCGGTTCTTCCTGTGCGCAAGGCCATCTCTCTTTGGACCAAAGAGGAGGCAGACGCCGTTACCCAAGAGGCAATGCAGTTGTCCACAGAGCAGGAGGTCCGGGAGTATTTAAAAGAGCAAGAGAAAACATAAGAGAAAAAGAGAGGGAATTGTGTGATACAGTTGTTTCATAAGGAGCAAATGGCCCGCCGGGTTGCGGTCATGTGTTTGGGAATTCTCATTATGGGCGTGGGAATTGGATTGTTTAAAATTTCCTTGATGGGAAACGATCCGTCTACCGCGCTCTGCATCGCTCTGGCAGACCAAATTCACGTGGACTTTTCCCTGGTCCTCATTGTGGTCAACTGCCTGTATTTTCTGGTGGAGCTGCTTTTTGGCAGGGAAATGATTGGCATCGGCACCTTTGTCAACTGGTTTTTCGTGGGGCCCATTGCCTCTTGGTTTACCAATCTGTTTACCCAGTGGATAGGCGCTCCCAGCAATTTTTTGGAAAAGCTGGCCATTATGGCTGTAGGTGTTGTAATCCTCAGTTTTTCCTGCGCTCTCTATCAAACAGCGGATGTGGGGATTTCCCCCTACGATTCCCTCTCTCTCATTTTGGCCAAACGGGGAAAGCCGAAATATTTCTGGTGCCGTATTTTTACAGATTCCGTCTGTGTGGTGCTGGCCTTCCTGCTGGGTGGGTTGATTGGCCTGGGGACCTTGGTGTGCGCCTTGGGTTTAGGGCCGTTTATCTCCTTTTTTACCAAGCACGCGGCGGAGCCGATGGTGCGCGGCAAACAGAGGAAAGCTTCCTAGTAGAGAGAAAACTGCAAAGAGAAAATGGCTTCTGCTGTAGGATGCAGAAGCCATTTTTAGTCTCTCTTACGGTTTATTCCTCTACAATGCGCCCGTCGGTAGAAAGGGTGACCACATGCCACGGAAGGAACTTGCCGCTGTTTTGCAGGGCCCGGATCACGGCTTGTTCCAGGCCGCCGCAGCAGGGGACTTCCATGCGCAGAACGGTCACGCTTTGGATCTCGTTTTCCCGCAGAATCTCCGTGAGTTTTTCACTGTAATCCACGCTGTCCAATTTGGGGCATCCCACCAACGTGACCTTGCCTCGCATAAACCGCTGGTGAAAACTCGCGTAGGCAAAGGCAGTGCAGTCCGCCGCAATCAAAAGCTTGGCTCCCTGGAAGTACGGCGCTTTAACAGGGGCAAGTTTGATCTGACAGGGCCACTGGGCCAGCTGAGATTCCTCCTCCTGGGAAGAACCGGAAAGAGGGGAGGAAGACCGTTGGAAGCGTTTGACGGCATGTCCCGGGCAGCCGTGGGGCGCAGCCGGCTGCGCATTTTGTCTGCGGTTTTCCTGCACCGCTTGTTCGTCGTAAGCAGCTGCTTCCCGTTCTACAAAAGTGATCGCCCCCGTGGGACAGGCGGGCAAGCAATCGCCCAGGCCGTCGCAGTAGTCGTCCCGCAGGAGTTTGGCTTTGCCGTTGACAAGTCCAATGGCGCCTTCGTGGCAGGCGTCAACACAGAGGCCGCAGCCGTTGCACGCGTCCTCATCAATATGAATAATCTTCCGAATCATGAAGAATCCCCCTTTTTGTTTGGTGTAAGGACAGTATACGGGAAAAGAGGAGAAAAGTCTGTTGTTTCTACAACAAAATCTTGCCGGTTCAAAGATTTTTTTAGGTGGGTGTGGCTTTTATCATAAGCTCCACTTATGGAAAAGCGGGAAAAACCGAATTGTTTCCCCAGAAAAAGCCTGGTACAATGAGATGCAGAAAACAAACCTGAGGGAGGATTTTCTATGGCAACCCAACAATTTGGCTTTGGCTGCATGCGTTTGCCCCTTTTACGGCAGGATGAGCCCACTTCCTTTGACTTTGCAAAAATTGAGGCGCTTTTTGACGCTTATTTGGAAAAGGGGTTCACCTATTTTGACACCGCCTATACCTACCACGGCTACCAGGGAGAAGAGGCGATCAAAAAGGCTTTGGTAGAACGCCATCCTCGGGAGAGCTTTGCATTGGCCACCAAGCTTCCCCTGCGGGATTTTCAGGACCGGGCAGATATGGAGCGCATTTTCCAAGAGCAGCTGTCCCACTGCGGGGTAGAGTATTTTGACTATTACCTGCTCCACAATATGGGCACCAATGTGTATGAGAAATGTAAGCAGCACGGCGCTTTTTCCTTTGTGGCCCAGAAGAAACAAGAGGGGAAAATCAGGCAGGTGGGCATGTCCTTCCACGATATGCCGGAGCTGCTGGAAGAAATTTTGTCTGCCTACGGGGAAACCTTAGATTTTCTGCAGCTGCAAATCAACTATGTGGACTGGGAACAGCCGAACGTCCAATCTCACCGGTGTTTGGAAATTGCCCGGAAGTTCCACAAGCCTGTGATCGTCATGGAGCCCTGTAAGGGCGGGACCTTGGTGAATCTGCCGGAGGAGGCCCAGGCCCTGCTGCGGGTTAAGCGGCCGGATGCCTCCAACGCCTCTTGGGCTCTGCGGTTTGCGGCCAGCCAGGAAGGTGTGACCCGGGTGCTGTCCGGTATGAACTCCCTGGAGCAGGTGGAGGACAACACCGCCACGTTCCTGCAGTTTGAACCCATCACCCCGGAGGAGCAAAAGGTGATTGACCAGGTGCGGAAAATTATTGAGAGAAATACGCCCATCCCCTGTACAGGCTGTGCGTACTGTACCCACGGATGCCCCAAGGACATAGCAATTCCCCACTATTTTGCCCTGTACAACAGCGTGTCCCGCACCACCGGGAGTTTTTCCAGCCAGGCTGTGTATTACAACAACCTCTCGCTGAAACATGGGAAAGCCAGCGCGTGCATAGGCTGCCGCCAGTGCGAAAAGGCCTGTCCCCAGCATCTGCCGGTGGTGGACCACCTGCGGGCCGTCGCCGCCAAATTTGAGACCGGGAGCAGTTTTCCCAGTCGGCCGCGTTCTTGACAAATGGAAGAAAAAACCGTATACTTATTCTGCTGTTTTTTGGGAAATGTAATTGCCGGCAGGAAGCCGGGCTTTCCGGGCTGAAGCCGAAGGAATGAAATCCCATGCCGGGTAGGGCGCAAGGACGCTCGGCTGCAGCACAGAGAAACAAGGAAATGAGGTACCAGGAAGGTGTCTGCTTTCGGAAGAAAGCGGATGCCTTCTTTTTTTGCCAAGGAGAGGAGAAAACCCATGAAAAGAAAAGGGATTGCCTGCCTGCTGGCGGGAACTTTGCTGTTGGGGAGCTTGTGGGGCTGTTCCGCGGACTCCCGTTCACAGGCGGATTCCAGTGTGTCCGCAGAGGGGGAGAGTCACGATGCCTCCGTGGTGGTTGCCATGGGCCCCACCTCGGAGCCGGAGGCCGGGTTTGACCCTGCGTTTGGCTGGGGCGCCGGGGAACACGTGCACGAGCCTTTGATCCAAAGCACGCTTACGGTGACAAACACCGATTTGACCATTGGATACGACCTGGCCACGGATGTGTCCGTCAGCGAAGACGGCCTGACCTGGACGGTAACCATCCGGGACGATGTCTATTTCACCGACGGGGACCCTCTCACGGCGGAGGATGTGGCTTTCACTTACAACACGGTGAAAGAGAGCAGCTCCGTCAACGACTTCACCATGCTGGATCAGGCCCAGGCACTGGATGACACCACGGTGGTCTTCACCATGAACCGGCCTTTTTCCATTTGGCCTTACACCATGGCGGTGGTGGGCATTGTTCCCGCCCACGCCTATGACCCGGCTACCTATGGGACCAATCCCATTGGATCTGGACGCTACATCCTCAAGCAGTGGGACAGAGGCCAGCAAGTGATTTTAGAGGCCAACCCGGACTATTACGGGGAAAAGCCAGCCATGGAGCAGGTGACCATTCTGTTTATGGAGGAAGACGCCGCCTTTTTGGCCGCCCAGGCGGGACAGGTGGATGTGGCCTACACCTCCGCCACGTATTCCATGGAAACAGTGGAGGGGTACTCTTTGGCCTCCTACGCCAGCGTGGACAACCGCGGCTTTAATTTGCCTGCGATTCCGGCGGGGGAGGTCAACGAAAATGGCGTGCCTGTGGGCAACGATTTTACCAGCGATGTTTTAGTGCGCCGGGCTTTGAACATTGGCGTAGACCGGCAGGAGATGATCGACAATGTGCTCAACGGCTACGGGACGCCTGCGTACAGTGTCTGCGACCAAATGCCCTGGTACAACGAAGATTCCCAGGTGGTGTACGATCCCGAAGGAGCAGCGGCGCTGCTGGATGAGGCCGGCTGGCTGTTGGGAGAGGATGGCATCCGGAAAAAGGACGGGAAACAGGCGGAGTTGGTTCTGCTGTATTCCCAGGGGGATTCGGTGCGGCAGGCCCTGGCAGTGGACTTTGCCAATCAAATGGAAGAGCTGGGCATTGTCTGTTCGGTGGAAGGCGTGGGCTGGGACACTGCCTACGACAGGGCGCTTTCCACGCCTCTTCTCTGGGGATGGGGCGCGCACAGCCCCATGGAGCTGTACAACATCTACCACACTCTCCCCGGCACAGGCTCTGCCCAGTATTCCCCTTATGCCAATGAGGCAGTGGACGCCGCCATGGATGAAGCTTTGGCCTGTTCCGATCTGGAAGAATCCTATCAGCTGTGGCAGCAGGCCCAGTGGAACGGAACTACCGGCGTTACGCAGGAGGGGGATATTCCCTGGGTATGGCTTGTAAACATTGACCACCTGTACTGGGTCCGGGACGGCCTGCAGGTGGCCGAGCAAAAGATACATCCCCACGGCCACGGCTGGTCCGTTGTGAACAACGTGGATCAGTGGTCATGGGAGTAAGGGGGAAGGCGTATGAGAGAACCCCTGCTGTTTCTGGGGAAAAAACTTCTGCGGGCGGTGCTTCTGCTGCTGGGCGTCAGTTTGGCGGCGTTTCTTCTGTTGTGCGCTTCCCCGTTGGATCCTTTGCAGACCAATGTGGGCCAGGTTGCTTTAGGGTCTATGAGCCCCGAGCAAATCGCCCGCTTGGAGGCCTATTGGGGTGTGGACCAGCCTCCTCTGGAGCGCTATCTCGGCTGGCTTTCCAGTGTGCTCCAGGGGGATTTTGGCACCTCTCTGCTGTACCGGCAGCCGGTGCTTGCAGTGATTGGAGAACGGCTGCAGAGCTCCTTGTGGCTGCTGGCGGCCGCCTGGCTGCTCTCCGGAATCTTGGGCCTGTGTCTGGGCATGGTGGCCGGGGCTTTTCAAGGACGTCTTCCTGACCGGCTGATTCTCGCCTATTGCCTGCTGATTTCCAGCACTCCGGTTTTCTGGCTGGCGCTTTTGTTTTTGCTGGTGTTTTCCGTGTGGCTGGGGTGGCTGCCCATCGGCCTTTCCGTGCCCATTGGTTTGGAGGAGGCGAGTGTCACCTGGGTGGATCGGCTTCGCCACGGTATTTTGCCTTGTCTCACGCTGAGTGTCACCGGGGTGGCCAATATTGCCCTGCACACCCGGGAGAAGCTGATCGATGTTCTCTCCAGCGAGTACGTGCTCTTTGCTCGGGCCCGCGGGGAGGGGAAGGCCTCCCTGGTGCTGCGTCATGGGCTGCGGAATGTGGCAGTTCCGGCTGTGACGCTGCAGTTTGGATCCATCAGCGAAATCATTGGCGGGTCTGTTTTAGTAGAGCAGGTGTTCTCCTATCCAGGGTTGGGGCAGGCAGCGGTGACAGCAGGATTGGGCAGCGACCTTCCCTTGCTGTTGGGCATTACCGTGGTCACGTCCGCGCTGGTGTTTGCGGGCAATCTGGTGGCAGATCTGTTCTATGGGGTGATAGACCCTGCCCAGCGGAGAAAGGGGGGACGGCTGTGAACCGCCGCACTTCCACGTTGGTGTTTCTTGTGGTTGCCGCTGTACTTTTGGGAGCCGTGACCCTGGCAGGCTGGCTGGTACAGGAGTCAGCCATGGCCTCTGACTTCTCCCAAAAGAACCTGGCCCCCAGTTTCTCCCACCTATTTGGTACAGACTGGATGGGCAGGGATATGTTGTGCCGGACGCTGGCAGGCCTTTCTTTGAGCATTCGCATCGGCCTGTTGACAGCCTTGGTGAGCGCCTGCATCGCTTTGACCCTGGGGGTGCTGTCTGCAATGTTTGGGGGCTGGGTGGACGCGGTCGTCTCTTGGTGGATTGACTTGGTCATGGGGATCCCCCATATTCTGCTGGTCATACTGCTTTCCCTTGCCTGCGGGAAGGGCTTTCTGGGTGTGGTAGTGGGGGTTTCCCTCAGCCACTGGACCTCTTTGGCGCGGGTGATTCGCGGGGAAGTCTTGCAGGTGAAACAGGCCCCCTATTTGTTGGTGGCGGAAAAGCTGGGGGTTTCTCCCTGGAAGCGGGTGCGGCTGCACCTGTTTCCCCATCTTTTGCCTCAGTTTATCACCGGGCTGATCCTGCTGTTTCCACACGCTATTCTCCACGAGGCAAGCGTCACCTTTTTGGGGTTTGGCCTCTCTTCGGAACAGCCTGCCATCGGGGTGATTCTCTCCGAGAGTATGCGCTACCTGACCACGGGAAAGTGGTGGCTGGCCCTGTTTCCTGGGGCTGCTCTGGTGGCCACCGTGGCCCTGTTTGCCCTTTTGGGCGAGCGGGTGCGCCGGCTTTTAAGCCCCGGAAGCGTTCACGAATAGGAGGCGCCTATGAAACCTGTTTTGCAGATTGATCACCTTTCCATCTCTTTTACCCAATACAGCCAAGGGATGCGCCAGCGGGAACTTCCCGTTATTCGAGATTTGTCCCTCACCTTATATCCCGGCCAGATCGGGGCGGTGGTGGGGTCCAGCGGATCGGGGAAAAGCCTGTTGGCCCACAGTGTTTTAGGACTGCTTCCCTACAACAGCCGTTGGGAGGGATCCATTCTTTACGAAGGGCAGCCTTTGACTCAAGAGAGAGTGGAATCTCTTCGGGGCAGGGAAATTGTCCTGGTGCCCCAGGGCGTTACCTATCTGGATCCCCGCATGAAAGTGGGTCCCCAACTGCGCCGGGGAAAACGGGACGCCCGCTCCCGGGAGAAAAGCCGGATGGCTCTGGAGCGTTACGGGCTCCCCCCGGAGACGGAAAAGCTGTATCCGTTTGCCCTCTCTGGGGGTATGGCGCGGCGGGTTTTGCTGGCTTCCGCCGTGATGGACTTTCCCAAACTGCTGATTGCCGACGAGCCTACGCCTGGTTTAGACGCCCAAGCGGCCCAGCGGGTGTTGGGTCATTTTCGCGAACTTTCCCAGCAGGGCGCTGCGGTGCTGTTTATCACCCATGATTTGGAGCTCGCCCTGACGGTGGCGGACCGAATCCATGTGTTCTACGCCGGGGAAACTGTGGAGGAGGCAGCGGCGGAAGATTTTGCTCAAGGGAAGCTGCGCCATCCCTTCACCAAGGCGTTGTGGGATGCCTTGCCTCAGCGAGAGTTTCGGCCAATTTCCGGCGCGCAGCCCTATCCAGGACAGGTGGAGGGCGGGTGTCCCTTTCGGGAGCAGTGTCCCCATCCTGGACCTGGTTGCGAAGGGCCAGCGCCCCTATCGTTGCGCCCCTGGCAAGGAGGGGCTGTGCGCTGTCTGTACCCCGAACAGGAGGAGAATGTATGAGATTAGAAGCGGAATCTGTGTGGTTTTCTTACGGACGGCAAACGGTGCTGAGCGGCGTTTCCCTTTCTTTGGAACAGGGGGAGCGGGTGGGCCTGTGGGCTCCCAGCGGCCAGGGAAAAACCACCTTGTGCAGGTTGCTGGCCGGTTACGAGCGGCCCCAGAAGGGAAGGGTCCTGTTGGAGGGTAAACCCCTCTCTGCCTATGGGGCTCCCTGTCCTGTGCAAATGGTGTGGCAGCATCCCGAAACTGTAGTGGATCCGCTGCTGCCTTTGGGCAAGACTTTGGCGGAAGCTGCCCCGCCCGATCCCCGCCTTCTGGAAGCGTTGCACATACAAGAGGGTTGGCTTTCCCGCTTTCCTTCGGAGCTCTCCGGTGGGGAGCTCCAGCGGTTTTGCTTGGCCAGGGCTCTTCACCCCGCGGTGCGCTTTCTCCTCTGCGATGAGATCACCGCCATGCTGGACTTGGTCACCCAGGCGCAGATGTGGGACTTTTTGCTGCAAGAGGCGGAAACCCGGCAGCTGGGGCTGCTGATCGTCTCCCACAGCCGTCCTTTGCTGGAGCGCGTGTGCACCCGGGTAGTGTCTTTAGAGAGTACAGTAGGTGGGGAAGAAACCCGCTACAAAAGATAAAAAAGGGACAGTGTGAAACCGCCCTCCCTCGAATAGGCAAACAAAAAGCAGCCAGTGGCAAACTGGCTGCTTGGGGCTGTCGAAAAAGAGAAAGAAAGCAAACATAAAAGTTTTTGATCAAACTTTTTTCAAAAAGTTTGCAGGGTGTGGGGCGCTGGTGCCCAGTGGGCACCGTCAAGCGCTGACCGAGCCGGCAGGCGAGACCAGTGCCCCACGGTCTT
>CAJFEW010000007.1 GCA_904374805.1 uncultured Neglectibacter sp. | reverse complement strand
GGGCTTGCCGCCTGCAATTCACAGACAACAAGCCCTTTCGGCTGCTTAAACAATTTTTGCTTTCAAATATTGTCTAACTTTTGGGGGTCACTTCACACCGGGAGGGGCTCTCCTTTTTTGCACCCCGAAGAGGGAGCACGGTGAAAAAGCGGGGGAAAGACACTGCCGGCGGCAACTCTTTCTGCTTGTGTATGCCCCCGTAAGGCATTGAATCCATCTGCTGTTAACCTAAATCTTACCGAATCCTTTCCTGTCTGTGCTAGACCCAACCGGCCTATTTCCCATACACTATAGATAGGAATACTGGGTCGCTCTACGCAGTTTGAGGAGGTAGTATAAAAGTTCGCAAGGGAATTGCATGGGTTGGGGCCGTGCTGTACATGGTGCTGTCCCTCGCAGGGTGTGCACGTGCCGAACAAAGCCAGAGGGCAGACGCGGTTCTTGGCAGGGGCGGAAGCGTGCTGCGGATTTTGTCTGGCTCGGAAAACAGCGAGCTGGAACCGATTTTAGAACAGTTTGCAGAGGAAAACGGCGTCCGCCTCGAGATGTCCTACCAGGGTTCTTTGGATATTATGCGGGAGCTGGAGCAGGAAAGCGTCCCCTATGATGCAGTCTGGCCCGCCAGTTCCCTGTGGCTCAACGCAGGAGATTCTTCCCTCAACGTTAAGCATGCGGAATCGATCTCCATCACCCCGGTGGCATTCGGCATTTGGCAGAGCTTGGCAGAGCAGCTGGGCTTTGTGGGAAGAGAGGTCACTGTGAGCGACTTGTTGGAGCCCATCCGCAGCGGCCAGCTGCGGTTTTGCATGACCAGCGCCTCACAGTCCAATTCAGGAGCCAGCGCATACATCGGGTTCCTCTACACCCTGTTGGGGAATCCGGAGGTTATCACCATGGAAGATCTCCAGCGGGAAGATCTGCGTGCACAGATGACCGAACTTCTTTCTGGGGTGGACCGCTCTTCTGGCAGCTCCGATTGGCTGAAAGACATGTTCCTGGAAGGGGACTTTGACGCCATGGTCAATTACGAGTGTTTGATCATCCAGGCCAATCAAGAGCTGGAAGCCCAGGGGCGGGAACCGCTCACCGTTGTGTATCCTGCCGACGGCCTGACCCTGGCCGACTCGCCCTTGGCCTATGTGGACCAGGGGGACGACCAAAAGGAGGAGCTGTTTCTCTCCCTGCAAGAGTACCTTCTCTCCCAAGAGGTGCAAAGCCAAATCCAGCGCACGGGGCGGCGGTCCAGCTATACGGGGGTGAACCCGGAAAACCGTGACGTGTTCCGGGAGGATTGGGGCCTGCAGCCGGATCGGGTTCTCTCTCCCATTCACATGCCTTCCTCCCAGGTGCTGTTTGAAGCTTTGAACCTGTATCAGACGGCGCTGAAAAAGCCCTCCCTCAACGTCTACTGCCTGGACTACTCCGGCAGTATGTCGGGGGATGGCAACCGGCAGTTGGAAGCTGCCATGGAGCAGCTGCTGATTCAAAGCTATGCGGCGGAAAATTTTCTGCAAGCTTCGGAGCAAGAGGTGAACATCCTCATCCCCTTTGCAGGATCTGTCCTGGGGGTCTACACCGCCCAGGGAAACGGTTCTCAGCTGGAGGAGCTTTACAGCACTCTGGAAGAGCTAAGCCCCGGAGGAGGCACTGACATGTACCAGGCGGCTGCCCAAGGGGTGGAGGAACTGAAGCAATACGACCTCTCCCAGTACACACCGGCCATCATTTTGCTGACAGACGGACAGTCCGGCGGCAGTTTCAACCAGTTGGCCGAAGCCTACGGTGAACTGGGCAGCCAGGTGCCAATTTTCTCCATCATGTTTGGCGATGCGGACGAGAGTCAGCTGGAAAATCTGGCGGAATTTTCCAACGCCCGGGTGTTTGACGGCCGGGAAGACCTGGTGGGCGCTTTCCGCAGTGTGAAGGGGTACAATTGATGAAAGAAACAGCGAGAATGCTGCTGGCCTTGCTGGTGGGAAGCGGATTGTTTTTGACCCTGTTTTTTCTGCTGCACTGGAATCCCATCGTCTCTTTGCTTCTGAGCGTGGGCACCTATTTCGGCCTGTTCTTCCTGCTTAAACCCCGGCCAAAGCTGGCCGGCATTTCCCTGGATGGAGTAAAAAACGGGGAGGATTGGGCAGCCCTTCTGGAGGGAGCGCAAGAGGATTTGGAAACCCTGGAACGGGCGGGACAGGAAATTCCCAGCCCGTCTGTGGCGAAGCAGGCCCAGGAGCTTTCCGCAACGGCCCGGCGGCTGATGGCCTATCTGCAAAAAAACAGGGAGAAAATTCCCCAGGCGCGCCGATTTTTCCTCTATTACCTGGACACAGCCGCCAAGCTGCTGGAGCGATACAAAGAGCTGGAGACAACCGGCCTGCACACCCAAGAGGTGCTGGAGATCCAGCAGAAAACCCAGGAGGTGCTTCCTGTGCTCAACCAGGCGTTTGAAAAGCAGTTTACCCAGCTGATGGCGGGAGAACTGCTGGACGCAGAGGTGGACATCCAGGTGTTGCAGCAGATTTTGGGGGAAGATCCGCGGAAGGAGGCGGCCAAATGAAAACCAAGTGGATCGGCCTTGCGCTTTTACTGGTGGTGGCATTGGGAGCAGTGGGATACGGGTGGTTTTCCCACACCCAGCAGGTGACCGAAATCCAGGGCTCTGTGGGCGGGGAAAAAATCGGCCTGCTGGAGGATGAGGAAGTGCAGCAGATCTTGCGAGACCGCTATAAGCTTTCTGTGGAGTATACGCGGGAGGGTTCCATGGAAATGGTTTCCCAAGACACTTCCGGTCAGAATTTCCTGTTTCCCTCCAATCAAACGGCGCTGGAATTGTATGAACAGAACTTTGGATCTCCCAAGGCCAGCGAGATTGTGTTCAACACCCCCCTTGTGCTGTACACCCATACCCCTGTGGCAGAGGCGCTGAAAAGCCAGGGGATCGCCGGGGAAAGCGACGGTGTCACCACTGTGGATATGGAAATACTTACGGAATGGATAGCATCGGGAAAAACATGGGCGGACATCGGGTTGCCGGAGCTGTACGGCTCTATCTCTGTTGCCACGACAGATCCGGTCAAGTCCAACTCCGGCAATATGTTTGCAGGGCTTTTGGCGAACACCTTGGCGGGAGGCGTGACCTCGGAAGAGGACCTGCCGGAAGTGCTCCCCCAGCTGCAGGCCATTTTTCAGCGCCTGGGGTATATGGAGAGCTCCTCTTCCGACTTGTTCGACCAGTTTCTAAAAACCGGCATGGGGGAAAAGCCCCTCATTGCCGGCTACGAAAGCCAGTTGTTGGAATTTGCTGTGCAGGAACCGGAAACCTGGGCACAGGTCCAGGAGGACATTGTGCTGTTGTATCCAACGCCCACTGTGTGGTCCTCCCACGTGTACATCGCCCTGGATGATGCCGGCGCGCAGGGAGCCCAGGCCTTTTTAGACGAAGAGATTCAGCGCCTTGCGTGGGAACGCCATGGGTTTCGCACCGGATGGTACGATGCCCCTACGGACGTGGCCCAGTTCGGTGTTTCCGGGTCGTGAAAACACAGAGATTGGCCTTGCAGAGAGGGGGAAACGGTTGTGTGGACAGCAGGGTGGATCTGTTTGGCGCTGGCTGTCTTTTTTCTCTTTCTAGCACTTCGCGGGATACGGCGCAGGAGAAAGTGGAAGGGGGCTGTCCGGCTTCCCGCGCAGGCGGTGGAGGTGGAAACCCGCAAAACTTGGAGCGACTCCACCACCATAGACGACGACCGCTCTTCCACGTGTGTCACATGGGAAGCCCCCTGGAAGGGGCGAACCCTATCTTTCCGCAAAGAATATCCGGGCATAGTGGAAAACCCGGCGAAGGGAGACAGAATCTCCCTTTTGTATGACCCGGTCGGCAGCCGGTGGGCTCTTTGGAAAGAGGTTCGCTCCCTGTGGACGGTGTGGGGATGGTTTGCCCTCCTGTGCGGGATAGCCGCGTTTAGCTTTTTTCTCCATGGTCAGGAGATTCTGACAGCTCTCTCGGATTACACAGTGGAGGTTCCCAATCTGCCGGGAGCCCTTTTCTGTGGCCTGCTGGGGGCAGGCTGCGCCGTGGGGACCTTTGCCTTTGTGCAGGTTTTCTTGCGGCGTGAAATCCACTCCTTTGGAGGCCCCCTGCTCTGGGGGATAAAGCGCCTGCTGGGCCACCTGGAAGAAGTGGAGGCTACCTGTGAGGGATGGATAGAAAAAGGAGACGGCGAGGGAAGCGTCAGCAGTTATCCCCTGTTCTCTTTTCTGGAGTCCGGTAAAAAAGTCGAATGGTTTCCACCCTGCACGTCGGCGAGAAAGGCCTATGTGCCTGGAAGCAGGTATGTCCTCTACCGGGATCGAAAAGGGCGCTTGGGGCCGGGTCCACGTTTCGCCGATTGGCTGCGGCTGCCTTTTTCCTGGATTCCTCTCGCCTTTTTTCTGTTTTTTGCCCTATCTTTGGCCTTGGCAGCAGTTTGGATGCTTTGGCTGGCGGGGTCCGGCGTTGCATACTGCTGGAGCCATCTGTAAAGCGGAGACGAAAAGCGCTTCTGCAGGAAAAGCGGTTTCAGCAGCGGACAGCTCGAACTGCACCTTGCTCCCTTTTGAAATTCGTTCAGAGAATCCACAAAGGGGGACTGTTCCCTTAGCGGTTTTGTATCTGTGCCATGTAGCCGGCACGGAACAGTCCAAACAAAGGGGCCGCCGTATCACACGGCGGCTCCTTCGCTATGGAAGCAGAGAACAGCTCCCTGTTGTTTCGTTTTGCTACGCGGCTCTGGAAGACTTCGTCAGCTGCCGGAGCAGCTCAGGGCTCAGCCAATGATCTGGCAGTGCTTGTCCACCCGGTTGAGCACTTCGCAGCCCTCGGCAGTGACCAGCACCAAGTCTTCCACCCGCACGCCCATTTCCCCAGGCAGATAGACGCCGGGCTCAATGGAAAAGACCATGCCCTCCTGGGCCAGGGTGGTGTTGACGCTGCTCACGTCCCCCTGTTCATGCTCGGTGCGGCCGATGAAGTGCCCCAGCCGGTGGGTGAAGTACTCCCCGTAGCCCGCCTGGGCAATCATGTCCCGGGCGGCCTTGTCCAGCTGGCACAGGGGCACCCCGGGACGGACCAAGGCTTCAGCCGCCTCGTTGGCCCGGCGCACCAGGTCGTGGATGGCTGCGTGCTTGTCGGAAACACGTTTGCAGAAATAGGTGCGAGTCATGTCCGAGCAGTACCCATCCTTCCGGCCGCCAATGTCCAGTACGATGCAGTCCCCCTCTCGCAGGACGGTGTCGTCCGGCATGTGATGGGGATCGGCGGCGTTGGCGCCAAAGGAGACAATGGGGGAGAAGGAGGGTTCCTCGCACCCCAATTCCTTGTACTGAGCCATCAGAAAGTTGGCCACCTGCCGCTCGGTCATGCCCTCCCGAATGTAGGCCACGGCACGGGTCATGGCCTCGTCGTTGAGCCGGGAGTTCATGCGCATCAGCTCTTGCTCGGCGGCGTCCTTCCGGGCCCGCACACTGTCTACGCAGTCGCTGGCCAGCTGGAAGGAGGTGCCGGGCAGCCGCTCCATCAGGGGCAGCAGGAACCGGGCCGTCCACTCTTTGTCAATGCCCAAAGGTTCCCCGGCTTGTATCCGCTGAGCTAGCATCCCAATGGAGTCGTCGGTGTCACTGAACCACACCTTCTCCAGGGGAGTCTCCGGCACGGTGAAGAGTTTGTTCAAAAAGAACACGTGGTTGCCGTCGGCCCGCAGGTACAGGGCGAATAGCCGTTCAAAGGGCGCCACGTGCACCCCGGTCAAGTAGTCGATGCTCTGGGGGTCGCAGACAATCATCTGAGAAAGTCCCCGCTCCTTCATGGCCTGCAGTACCCGGCCGATACGTTCCAGTTCCATTGCAAAGTCCCTCCCAATAAGGTTTTCTACTGCAAATTGTAGCACGGCCCCTGGTCGGTTGCAAGGGGTTCCAAGCCGGCAGAGGGACGATCCCTTGGAACGGCCCACTGCTTTTTCTTCCAAGATGCGGGCCATAAGACATCGGAACGCAGCCTGTCCTTTTTTCAAAAGACTTTCCCTGTAGCGTATCTTTTGAAAAAATACTACGCCAGCCAAAACGATCAAGAGGATCTGGTCTCCATTGGTACCATTGGCCTAATCAAAGCCGTGGATACCTTCGATCCCTCTAAGGGGATCCGCCTGTCCAGCTACGCGTCCCGGTGCATTGAAAACGAAATTCTCATGTTTTTCCGCAGCGGCCGCAAAAGCGCCCAGGATGTGTCCCTGAGCGATCCCATTGAAACCGATAAGGATGGAAACACCTTGACCATTTTGGACACCATGGCCGTGGACGACACCATTATAGACAACCTGGATGTGAAGCTGAAAAGCGAAAAGCTCTACGGGTTTCTCCAAAGGGCCTTGACCACCCGGGAGAGGGAGATTGTCTGCATGCGCTACGGGCTCTGTGGGTTTCAGCCCCAGCCCCAGCGGGTGGTGGCCAAACGGCTGGGCATATCCCGCAGCTATGTATGGCAGCGGCTCTATTGTAAGCGATTTTGCCTGCAAAGAATGCGCCGTTTTCCGGCGCATTCTTTGCTTGCATATACAAAGTCATCCCTTTTGCTCTGGTTTGCGAACCCGGAAGCGGAGGATCACCTCTTTTTCTTCGGTCAACTCCACCCGCTCGATCAGGGAAACTAATACCTCCCGGTTAGTAGGGGCGGCAGCCAGAAAGCGTTCCACCAGTTCTCTGGCCAGATTGTTCTGCTTTTCGGGGGAGAAGTCCGGCCGGTCCATCTGGAAGAGGCGCTGCTCCAGCGCGGTCCGGTCGGCCTTGACCTTCCGGTAGACCCGCTGGAAATCCCCCTCATCCAGCAGGCCGGACAGCTTATCCAGATACACCTGGTCCAACTGGGCAGACAGATTGTCGATCTTGGCCTTCAGGGCGGCGCTCTCCTTCTTATGATCCACCTCCGCCTGGGCCTTGGCGATCTCCTGCTGGGCGATGGGCAGCAGTTTTTCCGGCTGCAAATACTTTTGGCAAATCTCCCGCACCTGCTCCACTACCGCTTGGGTGACAACCTGCTCCTTGATGGAATGGCAGGTGCAAACCCCGGCCTTGGTGAACCGCTGGTAGGTGCGGCAGACAAAGTACAGCACGTTTTCGCCCTTGGCGTTTTTGCGGTTGAGCACTCCCAATGGGTAGCCGCACTCGTGGCAGAAGATCAACCCCTTGAGCAGAAAATCGTAGGTGCGGCTGCGGGTGTGCCTGCGGCTGTCCACCAGCTGACCCACTTTGTGGAAGGTCTCCTGGTCAATGAGGGGCTCGTGGGTGCCTTCCACCACAATCCAATCCTGAGGCGGTTGCCGGATGCACTTCTTTGTCTTATAGCTGACCTTTCGGCTGCGCCCCTGCACCATGTTGCCGATGTACGTTTCGTTTTGCAGCATCTCCGAGATCCGCTCACTGGACCACAGGCCTGTGTAGGGGCCGGGCCTGCTCACCGGGAGTCCCGCATACGCGGCGGGGGTGGGGATATGCTCTTCGTTGAGCTTGGAGGCGATCTGCCGGCAGCTCCTGCCGGAGAGAGCCATACCGAAGATCCGGCGCACCACTGAGGCGGCCGGCTCGTCGATGACGATCTTGTTTTTCTCGGTGGGGTGCATCTTGTAGCCGTAGACCGGCTTGCCGCCGATGAACAGCCCCTTGCGCTGCTTGTCGTGCTTGACGCTGGATATCTTTTTGGAGATATCCTTGGCATACATGTCGTTCATGATGGCGCGGAAGGGAGTGATGTCGTTGGCAGTGGAGTCCACCCCGGTGTCGATGCCGTCCAGCAGGGAGATGTACCGCACCCGGTGCTCGGGAAAGAACCGCTCCATGTAGTGGCCGGTAAGAATGTAGTCCCGGCCCAGACGGCTCAAATCCTTGGTGAGGACCAAGTTGACCTTCTTGGCCTCGATGTCGGCGATCAGCCGCTGAAACGCCGGGCGGTCAAAATTGGTGCCGCTCCATCCATCGTCGATATAGGTGTCAAACACCTGCAGACGGTGCTGGCGGACGAATTCCTCCAACAGGGATTTTTGGTTGCTGACGCTTTCGGAAGGGCCTTCGTTTTCATCCTCCTTGGACAGGCGAATATACAGGCCTGCCTGGTAGTCTGCAGGGTTTTCTATCTCCCAGTGCATCCTCTTCCTCCTGGGATCAGGGACTTTTGCTGCATGGGACGGCGGAGCATGGGCCTAGCGGACCTGTTCCAGTTCCCGGCGAAGAAACAGCAGAAACGAGCGAAATAAAAGCGCGCCCGCGTCCTCCTCTCCAAAGCAGCAGGTGATTTGCAGCGATCGTTTTCCCATAAAGTCAGCCCCTTTTTCCAAAAAATTGAGAACCGCGGTTCTCCAGTGAAAGTGGGAGAAACAACGGTTCCCCTATACAAATATGCGTCAAACAGCCGCAGTTTGCCTGTCTATCGGAAATGGGGTCCCTCCGGCGGGGCGCCTGAAAGAACTTGCAGCCGGCAGGGGTTCAAAGCGGCGCACCAAAAACCAAGACGAGCTTTACAAGGTGTCGGCAAATTGAAGCCGCTCTAAGATCCATCCGTTTTCAAAATAGTCCTCTATCCGCTGGTACAGGTTCCAAAAGGGAAGGCAGGAGAGAAACTCATTCAGGTAGAAAAAGAACATGTGGTAACTGTAGAAACCCAGCCGGTCCAAGCGCAGTTCATAGGGAATGTTGTTTCGGCGCAGGGTGTTGTTGAAAAGCTCCCGTGCCCAAGGGTAACATCCCATCACCCAGGCGTCCCGCTCCAAAGGGGCGTACATGGCCTCGTCCCAATCCACCAAAAAGTTCTTTCCGGCGTCCTTGCCTTTTCCCACAAAGAAGTTTCCACCGGCGTCACCGTGGGTTATGTAACAGTCTCCCGGCTCTTTCTCGCAGCGGCGGGCAAAGGCATCCAGCCGCTCTCGACGTTGTTCCAGCAGAGAGCGGTTTTCTTCCAACAGTGCAAGGATCTCTCCAGCTCCCGGATACACAGGATCCTTCTCCAGCGCCTGCCAGTTTTCAAAAAAGGTCAGGGCTGCCTGAGAGGAAAATTCCGCAGAGGGCAGAGGCAGGCCGGGCCGCGTGTGCTGGTATACTTGGCAAAGCAGCTGGTATTCCGGCGCCTTGGTGGCGTCGGTTTCCACATTTTCCCCCTCCAGCCATCGAAATACGCCCAAGACAGCCCCGTGAAAACTGGCGGAAAGCTTGCCCTCTTTCGTGGGTACAACCTCTCCCACAAAGTCCAGCCCTTGGCTGCACAGATAGGCCACCACGGAAAGGCCTCTTTCAAAAATAGCCTGGTGGTAGAGAAGGTAGTCCAGCTTGAGAAAAAACGATTCCTCTGCCGTGCACAGTTTCCAGGTTTCCCCGTAGTAACCGCTGCTGGCAGGGAGCAGCTGCCTCCCTGCAATTCCATAGATTTCCTCAATCGTGCGAAGCAGCTCTCTTTTGTAGGCTGCGTCCCGGGAAGGGGCAACATACATGTTTGTGTCCTCCTGCGTGTTGTGGGTGTGGCAGCTGGCTGGGTTATCGCTGCAGCAGATTTTGGGCGGTCTTCTGCTGCAGGGTTTCCTCTGCGGTGGACAGGAGAAACCGGTAGACGGGAAACAGCAGCCGCAGATCTTCTGCCACCTTTTTGGAAAGATCCGGAGAGAAGAGAAGGGGGAAATCGTGGCTGGTTCCGTTGAAACTGATGTTTCGCCGCTCCAGCCAAAGCTGCTCTTCCGGCGGACGGTCCCCGTAATGGGGCCGTTTGAAACATTCTCCCTCCATTTGGAAAACCCGTTGCTGCAGATAGGCAGCCTGGGCCTTTTGAAAGTCTGGGTCTCCCTGCAGGATTTTCGTCCGCATGTGCTGCAGGAAGGGGGTGGACGCGTGGTAGAACCCACAGCCGTAGGAGAAGCCGTCCAAATTGATTTCAAAATACATGCCGGGATAGTCGGTTCCGTGCATGCGCCCGCCCCTTTTGAAAATAATCCACATGTGGTCCCGATACAGGGAGGGGTCTTTGGTGTAGCGAGTGTCCCGCCAAATGCGGCAGATGGTCCGGTCCACCCGAGGCTCTGTGGTGAAGTGAGGATCCAGTTCCAGCATGGTGGGGGTCAGGTCCAGCACCAGCTGGCGCAGAGGGGCGATCACATAGGACTGGTACTCCTGTTTGTGCTCCCCAAACCAGGCGCGGCTGTCGTGCAGCCGGTTTTCAAAGAGAAAATCCAGGGTTTTTTGGGAAAATGGGGTGTCCATATACATTCCTTTCCTGTGAAAAGGGGGCTGCCGCACCAGGCGGCAGCTCCCTCCGTTTTTGCTGGAAACAGGCGCGAATTGCGCTGCGTTTTCCTTGGGTTGTGAACCGGTCTCTGCTGGGAAACAGCGGTCAGTTCAAGTCCATCCATTTCGCGCTGACGCCCTCCAAGGCATTGAAGGCACTCACCATTTTTTCGATGGTGTCTCGGTCACCGCAGGCCTGCAGCATAATGACGCCGTCGTCGGAACAATACTCCTCGTTGGTTTCATGCAGCCCCACCCGCAGCTTGATGTTGCAGCCGAACTCGGTCAGTGTTTTTTGCAGGTTCAGAGCGTTGGCGTGGCGGTGATCCACCCGCAAGCCGATGATATAGTAGCAGTTCATAGCCGTACCTCTTTTCCTAAAGATTCTCTTGGCCCTTGCGCCTAGGAGCGCGGGGCAAAGCTTCTGCTGGTAGTATAGCATCTTTTTCAGGGAGATACAACAAAGCGCCCTGCTCAGGAACGAACTTTTTTAAAAAACCACTTGACGTGCGGGAGAAAAGCGTGTACACTATCTGTAGTTAGTTAAAACTAACACGCGAAACTAAAATGGACCGATAGGCTTTTTTCTTTTTTTCATATGTTAGTTATGACTAACTTCCAGCAAAAAACAAATTTGCACTTCCCCAGCCTGTCCAAAGGGCGGATGGTTTAGAAGCAGTGCTTCCGGAGAGCAAACACACGGGCCAGCGGGACCGTTGGAGACGGGAACAGAGAAAAGAGGGAACATCATGAGCGTAGTAATTGTAGGCGGAAACGAACGAATGGCAGGGCAGTATGAGGATATCTGCAAGGAGCACGGCTGCAAGGCCAAGGTGTTTACCAAAGAAAATGGTTCCTTAAAGCGAAAACTGGGCACGCCGGACCTGCTGATTTTGTTCATCAGCACCGTGTCTCACAAAATGGTCATCAGTGTCACCCAGGAAGCGAAGAAAAACCAGATTCCCGTGGCGCGGGTGCACACCAGCAGCGCCACCGCTTTGCGGGCTGCCCTGTCTCAGTGGGGGGCTGTAAACTGATGGGCGGTTGGGGTATCGTGGGGGAAAAGGCCCCAGAGGCGCCCTGCAAGGTTTCTTCCCTGCGGCAGGGACCGTTTCCTTGGGAGCAGGTTTTGATTGAGCAGGGAGCAGCCACTCTGGCGGGGTTGAAAACAGCCAGCCTGTTTTGCGTCCCTGTGGAGTCAGGGTGGAAAGAGAAAGTGCGGCTGTGGAACGACAGTTTCTCCCAAAAAGGAATTTTTCTCCTGCCTTTGCGATGTCAGGAAAACCGGGCGCTGCTCTACTTGTGCCGGGTTTCCCAGTTGCAGGCGGATCTCAACCGGCCGGGCGTCCTCCGCTTCTTGGCCCGCTATGGCTATGACAGCACGCAAGCGCAAGAAGCGGTCTTCCGTTTGCGGGCCAGGTTCCAGGAGAGCGAGGAATTTCCCCATGAAGTCGGCGTTTTTCTGGGGTATCCCCTGGAGGATGTGGTGGGGTTTATCCGGCATGGCGGTAAAAGGTGCAAGTGCGCCGGATGCTGGAAGGTCTACTGCAACGAGCGGGAAGCCCAAAAGAAGTTCGCCCAAATCCGCAAGTGCCGGGAAGTGTACGGCAGGCTTTGGGCCCAGGGCCGCACGGTGTGGCAGCTTACGGTGGCAGCCTGACAAATCTATTGAAGTACAGAAAAGGAGCGTTTAGAATGAGCAAAGTAGCAGTTGTATATTGGAGCGGAACAGGAAATACAGAGAGTATGGCCGCTCAGGTAGCGTCTGGCGCCAAAGAGGCCGGCGCAGAGGTGGATTTGCTGACAGCCGGGGAATTTGGGCCGGATCAGATGGATCTGTACGACGCCGTCGCCTTCGGGTGCCCCTCTATGGGAGCCGAGCAGCTGGAGGAGACGGAGTTTGAGCCCATGTTTCAAAGCTGCGAGGGAAAACTGGCCGGCAAGAAACTGGGTCTGTTTGGCTCCTACGGATGGGGCGACGGCCAGTGGATGCGCACTTGGGAGGAAACTTGCCGGAGCGATGGAGCCAACTTGGTGAGCGAAGGGGTCATTTGCAACGAAGCTCCCGACGAGGAGGGGGAAGCAGCTTGCCGGGCCCTGGGGCAGGCACTGGCGTAATGCCATCCCTATGGGGGAAACATTTGGGGGAGCTGCTGCGCAACGCAGCAGCTCCTTTTGCTAGGATTTCCCGTGGGGAACGAGGATTTTTCCTGGCCCGGACAATTGACAAATAGCCCACAGAGTGCTATAGTCATTTTGTGGTTAGATTAATCTAACTTCCGCTTTTTAGTTACCGCAAGGTTGTGCGCGTTCGTTTTTCTAGTAGGGATGAAATGGATGGGGCCAAGGGAACTTCCCTTGGCGGAACTGGAGAGAAAGAAGGGGTTTTTCTTGGAAGGAATGTTGCCTACGATTTTCATCAGCGTTGTTCTATTGCTGATTGTGGTGTTTGCCGTGCGCAGTTACAGCAAAAAGCTGAAGAGCGGCTGCTGCGGCGCAGGGGGCGATTCTGTGAAAAAGGTCAGGCCGGGAGACCGGGACATCGCCCATTACCCGTACGCCAAGACCATCCATGTGGAAGGTATGCATTGTGAAAACTGCGCCCGCCGGGTGGAAAACGCCTTCAACGGGCAAGAGGGCTGTCTTGCCAAGGTCAGCTTGCACAAGAAAACCGCGCAGGTGTTTTCCAAGCGGGAGATCCCTGACGAGGAACTCAAACAGGTGGTGCGGAAATTGGGGTATCGTCCTGTGGCGGTGGAACCCGGCGGAAAGTGATCCTGCCGCTGTGCAGGCCGGCGTTTCCCCCAGAGGGACGTTGACGGAGGTGTGTTCCCTAGGTATAATGGAGCCAAAGGGAACATACTGCCGTTGGGGAAAGCGGGGGATCACGGGCTTTTCCCAACGTGAGAGGAGAGATGGCAGTGAAAGAACAGTTTGGTGCGGTGATCGTGGCGGCGGGCAATTCCACCCGCATGGGCGGCGCCCTTTCCAAAGTGTTGGAGCCTTTGGGCGGAAAGCCGGTGCTGCTCTATTCCGCGGAAGTTTTGGCAGCCTGTCCGGCTGTGGGGGAGCTCTGCGTGGTGTGCCGGGAGGAAGACCGGAAGACTGTGCAGGAGCTTTTGGCTCCCGTGACGGACAAGCCGGTCCAGGTGGTTCCGGGGGGCAGCCAGCGGCAGGATTCCGTGCGCAGAGGGGTGGAAGCCCTCTCGCCGGCGTGGGAGTATGTGCTGATTCACGATGGGGCAAGGCCCTTTGTAACGGTTTCCCTGGCGGAGGCCGTGTGCCAAGACGCTGTGCGGTGGGGAGCGGCGACCGCAGCCGTTGCCTCCAAGGATACCTGCAAGCTGTCCGATGCCCAGGGGTTTGTGGAGTCCACGCCCCCCCGGGAGCGGCTGATGGCCATTCAGACGCCCCAGGCCTTTGAGCGGCAGCTGTACCAGCGGGCCCTGCAAGAGGCCCTGGCTTCCGGCAAGGAGTATACGGACGACTGCCAGCTGGTGGAGGCGGCAGGCGGGAAAGTGCGTCTCACTCCCGGTGACTACCGGAACATCAAGCTCACCACCCCGGAGGACCGCCTTGCGGCCCGGGCGTATCTGCAGAAGGAGGAGAAAGCCATGCGGGTTGGATTCGGCTACGACGTGCACAAGTTGGTGGAGGGGCGCAAATTGATCCTCGGCGGGGTGGAGGTGCCCTTTGAAAAGGGGCTGCTGGGCCACTCCGATGCAGACGTGCTGGCCCACGCCATTGCGGACGCTCTGTTGGGAGCGGCCGCCTTAGGAGACATTGGAAAGCTGTTTCCAGACACAGATCCGGCCTACCAAGGAGCGGACAGCCTGCAGCTGCTGGCGCAGGTATGTGCTCTGCTGCGCCGGGAGGGGTGGACCATCAGCAATATTGACGCCACCGTCACGGCCCAGCGGCCCAAGCTTTCCCCCCATATTGCCTCTATGCGGGAGAATTTGGCCAGGGCCTGCGGCGTGGAGGTTTCCCAAGTGAGCGTCAAGGCCACCACGGAAGAGGGCCTGGGCTTTACAGGAAGCGGGGAGGGCATGGCTGCCTCAGCAGTGTGCCTGCTGGAGGGCTGAACCAAGAATCACCGGGTGCATAGAATGGGAGTAAGAGCCATTCGTGCAACGTAATGAGGTGATCTTTTGGGCAAGCCTTTGATTGTGGTTAGCTCCGTGACCTATGCCATGAAAGGGCGGGACCTGCTGTTCCGCCATGGCATCCGGGGCTACGTGGAGCGCATCCCTAAAACGGGGGAGACGGGATGCGGTTATGGAATTTACGTTCCCCGAGGGGCGGACGCTGCGGAACGAATCTTGCGGGAAAACCGCATTCGGGTCCTGGGCCGCATGGAACAGGACGGTGACCGCCCATGATTTACTTGGACAACAGTGCCACCACATACCCGAAGCCCCAGGGAGTGCGGCAGGCTGTGCAGCGTGCTTTGACAGAGTGGGGGGCTAACCCTGGACGCAGCGGCTACGGCATGGGCCTGCGCACCACCCAGGCCCTCTACGAATTCAGGGTGCGCGCTGCGGACTTTTTTGGCGCCCCCGGGCCGGAGTGCGTGCTGTTTCAGCCCAGCTGCACCCAAGCTTTGAACCTGGTGCTGAAGGGCTGCCTGCAAAAAGGGGACCACGTGGTGACCACAGACTTGGAACACAACGCAGTCATGCGCCCCCTGAAAGCCCTGGAGGCCCGGGGCGTATCCTATACGGTGGCCCCGGTGATCCCAGGGGACAACGACGCCACACTGGACCAGGTGCGCCACGCCATAGGGCCGAAAACCAAAATGGTGGTGTGCACCATGGCTTCCAATGTGTTTGGTATCCGGGTGCCTGTGGAGCGCATCACAGCTCTGGCCCACCAGTATGGGGCAAAGGTTTGTGTGGATGCAGCCCAAGGCGCCGGGTTGGTGCCCATTCACATGGAGGAAAGCGGGATCGATTACCTGTGCTGCGCCGGGCATAAGGGGTTGTACGGCCCCATGGGAACCGGTCTTCTTCTGGTGCGGGAGCCGGAAGTCCTGCTGGGCACTTTGGTGGAAGGGGGCACCGGCACCCAGTCCCGCAGCCTGCTGCAGCCGGAGGAAGCCCCCGAACGCTACGAGAGCGGCACCCAGAATGTGCCGGGCTTGCTGGGCTTGGCTGCTGGCCTGGAGTTTGTGCAGCGGCGGGGCGTGGAACGGCTTTGCCGGGAGGAACTGCACAAGCTGCAGCATCTTTACAGCCGGTTGTCCCGTATGGGAAGAATCCGCCTGTACACGCCCTTTCCCCAGGAGCCCTGGTTTGTGCCGGTGCTTTCGTGCAACGTGGAGGGGCTTCCCAGTGAGACAGTGGGGGAAGCCCTGGCGAAAGGAGGCATCGCCGTGCGCTGCGGACTGCACTGCGCTCCGGCCGCCCATGAGAAAATGGGCACTTTGGAAACCGGCACGGTGCGCGTCTCCCTTTCTGCCTTTACCCGGCGAGAAGATCTGGATGCCTTGGCCTTCCAGCTGGGGAAGATTTCCTCCAGTGCCCGCCCCTAGGGGCGGGCACTTCTGGCTGCCGATTTCTTTTCAAAAGGATTCACAAAAAGCCTTTTATTTGCCCAGGGTTTATGGTAAAATACCTTTTGGACAGGTGCATGGCGCCGCGCGGCAGGGTCCGGCGCGGTGCTTCGGAGCGCCTAAAACCTTAGAACTTCCCACGGAAGTGTAAAGAAAGGGGGGGCGGCCATGGAATCTGCGATGGAGTACCTTGCGCAGTTAGGCCAGACCATTCTGACCTTGGCACGCCAGTTTACCTTTAAAGACGCCATTGACGTGGCTATTGTCACCCTGTTGCTCTATGGCGTTATCAAACTGGTGCGGGAAACCCGGGCCGGACAGCTGGTAAAGGGCATTATCCTTTTGGTAGCTCTTTTCTTGATTTCCTATCAGTTTGACTTGATGATGCTCAACGCCATTCTGCGGGCGTTCCTCTCTTCCGGCATTGTCATTGTGGTGATCCTTT
Source organism: uncultured Neglectibacter sp. (assembly GCA_904374805.1). Taxonomy (GTDB): domain Bacteria; phylum Bacillota; class Clostridia; order Oscillospirales; family Acutalibacteraceae; genus Acutalibacter; species Acutalibacter pullicola. Next base: position 26,452 of record CAJFEW010000007.1, on the reverse strand, counting down.
TCCAGCCGGAAATCCGCAAAGCGTTGGAACAGGTGGGTCACAGCAAGGTGGCCCAGTCTCTGGCCAGCGCTATGGCGACCAAAGATAAAGAAGCTGGCAGAGCGGCTACCCGCAAAGCCATCGACGGCGTGGTGGACGCCACGCAAATCTTGCAGCAGCTGCGCATGGGCGCGCTGATTGTTTTTGAACGGCAGACGAAATTGGGTGAAATTGTCGCCACTGGTACGGTGGTGGAAGCGGCGCCTTCCAGCCAGTTAATTGCCAATATCTTCTTTAATAAGGCGCCCCTGCACGATGGGGCCATGATCATCCGGGAGGGGCAAATTTACGCAGCGGGCTGTATTCTTCCCCTCACAAGCAATGTGAATGTAAGCGCAGAGCTGGGCACCCGGCACCGTGCCGCCATGGGCATGAGCGAAAATTCCGATGCTGTGGTGGTGATCGTCTCGGAGGAGACAGGGCAGATTTCCCTTGCCATGGAGGGAAAGTTCACCAGAAACTACAACCGGCTGACCTTGCGGCAGGCCCTGGAAGAGGCGCTGCTGGGTGCTTCGGAAGAGGCTTCCGGCAGCAAGCGGATTTTGGATAAGCTCGGTTTCGGTGACCGGACGTCCAGGAAGGGGGGCTGATTTCGGTGAGCGAAGAGAAGAAGCGCCCAGAGAGTGAAAAAGAGCAGGAGCGGAAAAACCGAATCCCGATTGGAAAGATTTTCTATCACAACACCTTTGTGCTGGCGTTTTCCTTTGTGGTGGCGGTGGTCACCTGGTTCCTTATGGCCGCCAGCAGTACGGAACGGGATATTGTCATCAGCGATGTTCCAGTGGAGGTGCGCCTTTCTGCTGCCGCGGAGGAAGAGGGCCTGCAGGTATTCCAAATGAACTACACCACTGTGGACGTGCAGGTTTCCGGCAACAACATGCTGACCAGCCAGCTGACCGCCAGTGACTTTGAGGCCTTCGTCACCTTAAACCCCACTTCCACCAAGGTAGAGGGCAACACGTTGCAGAAGATGACCCTGTCGGTAAGCGCCGTAAAGCAAAACGCCATGGCCAGCTATGAGATCGTAGGCGTCACGCCCAACGAGGTGACGGTGGAATACGACCGTTACCAAGAAGTGAATTTGCCCATTGAAAACAACATCCAGTACAGTTCGGAAACAGGCTACTTTGCGTCAACGCCCGTGCTTTCTGCAGACAATGTGACCATATCCGGTCCGGAGTCCTCTGTCAGCCGCATTGACCATGTGGCAGTCAATTACCAGGTGGAGTCCCCCCTGCGGCAGGACACCCAATTCACCTGTCCGCTGGTTCTGTATGACGCCAACAACCAGGTGATTTCCGATGTGGACAGTCTCTATATAGAGATGAATTTGGAAAGTGTGGATGTGTCCATTTCCGTTCTTCCCACAAAGACGGTCAGCTTGGTGGCGCCCACGGTGCACCAGCCGGAGGGATTCTCCCAGTCGCGCATCCAAATTGAGCCTGCAGAAGTGACCATTGCCGGCTCCACCGAGGTGCTTTCCGGCATCAGTGAAATCAAATTGAACACAGTGATTGATTTTGCCCAGCTGGAACCTGGCTCCAACAATACGTTCACTGCAGAAATTCCCCTGCCTTCCGGCGTGCGCAATATCAGCGCCGTAGGGGAGGAGATGAGCAACGCCACCATTACGGTGAACTTGAACGGTTACGCAGAGGCCACTGTGACCACAAGCTCCTCCAATATCCAGGTTATCAATCCTCCTGCGTCGGGAAATCCTGAAGTGACCACCACCTCTTTGGAGGTCACGGTGGTTGGGCCGGAGGCACAAGTGACCCGCTTAACAGGGGACGCGGTTTCTGTGCAGGTGGACTTGAGCAACTTCCAGACCGCCACGGGAACGGTAGAAGTGCCTGCCACCGTGTCTTTGACAGGCAGTATGGCGGAATCCTGCTGGGTGGCTGGAGAATATACGGTTTCTGTGAACTTCTCTTCCACAGCGTCCAGCGGCTCCTCCGCAACAGGGGCGCTTGCTGCCGCACCGCAGGAGTAGAAGTTGCAGCAAAGTCTTTCAAGAGCGTCCCGGTGTGTTTGCCTGGGCGCTCTTCTCTTTGCAAAACGGCGGGGAATCGTGTATACTAGTACCTTAGTTTTTCTTTAGTAGAAAGGAGGGCCCCTATGGATGTTCGGGTAGGGGACGTGCTGCGGATGAAAAAGCCCCATCCTTGCGGCAGCCTGGAATTTACCGTGCTGCGGGCAGGCATGGATTTTAAAATCAAGTGCAACGGATGCGGCCGGGAAGTGATGATTCCCCGGCTGAAGTGTGAAAAAAACATCAAGAAGATTTTGCGGCCTGCTGAGGAAGAGTAGGGCTTTCTGCCTGCGGCAACCTCAGAATGGAACAAGGAAGGCGGAACAAATTTGTTTGAAAATTTGCAGGTGTTTGAAAATCGCTACGAGGAATTGAACCAAAAGCTGTACGACCCCCAGACGGCGGCAGATCGGGAGCTCTACGCGGCGTTGATGAAAGAGCACAAAGAGATTGAGCCCCTTGTGGAGGCCTACCGTGCCTACTGCCGGTGCGATGCAGATTGGAAAGGTGCGAAAGAACTCCTGGAGGAAAGCTCCGACCGGGAGCTGCGCGAAATGGCCCAGCAGGAGCTCCGGGAAAAGGGGGAAGAACTCTCCCGCCTGGAGGAGGAGATCAAAGTGCTGCTGCTGCCCAAGGATCCCAACGATGAAAAAAACGTGATTGTGGAAATTCGCGGCGGCGCCGGGGGAGAGGAGGCCGCTCTGTTTGCCTATAATCTCTACCGGATGTACACGGCTTACGCGGAGAAAAAGGGCTGGAGGACGGAGATCCTCAGCTTGAATGAAACGGAGTTGGGCGGGTTCAAAGAGGTCAGCTTTCTGGTAGAGGGAACAGGGGCCTACTCCCGCTTGAAGTACGAGAGCGGTGTGCATCGGGTCCAGCGCGTTCCCGAGACGGAGACCCAGGGCCGCATCCACACCTCCACCGCCACAGTGGCTGTGCTGCCGGAAGCGGAGGAAGTGGAGATTCACATCGATCCCAAAGATTTGCAAATTGACACCTTCCGCTCCAGCGGGGCGGGAGGCCAGCACATCAATAAGACCTCCTCCGCCATTCGCGTGACCCATTTGCCCACAGGCATGGTGGTGGAGTGCCAGGACGAACGAAGCCAGTACAAGAACAAGGACAAAGCCCTGAAGGTGCTGCGGGCCCGGCTGTTGGACCAGGAGCAGAAAAAGGCCGACGACCAGGTGGCCCAGGAGCGGCGCAGCCAGGTGGGCACAGGGGATCGGTCCGAGCGAATCCGCACCTACAATTTTCCCCAGGCCCGCGTAACAGACCACCGCATTGGACTGACCCTCTATAAGCTGGATGAAATTTTGGGCGGCTCCTTGGATGAGGTGGTGGACAGCTTGGTGGCCGCCGACCGTGCGGCCCAATTGGAGGCCTCGCGGGGCTAAAAAAGGGGGGCAATATGGAGACGATACTTTTAGATGGGCAAAACGCCCAGGATATCCGCCGGGCTGGGGAAATTCTCCAAAAGGGAGGCCTGGTGGCCATTCCCACGGAGACCGTCTATGGATTGGCGGGGAACGCTCTTTGCGGGGAGACGGTAAAAAAAATCTATCAGGCTAAGGGGCGGCCTTCCGACAACCCCTTGATTGTGCATATCAACAAAACAGAGCAGCTGGCCTCTTTGGTACAGGAGGTGCCGGAGTCCGCTCGAAAGCTGGCGGAGGCCTTTTGGCCCGGCCCGCTGACCATGATTTTGCCCAAGTCCAGCCTCATCCCGCCGGAGACCAGCGGCGGGCTTTCCACCGTGGCGGTGCGCTGTCCCTCTCATCCAGTGGCCCGCGCTGTGATTGAGGCGGCGGGGCTGCCTTTGGCGGCCCCCTCTGCCAACCTGACGGGAAGGCCCAGCCCCACCACGTTTGCTCACGTGCAGGCAGATTTGACCGGCCGGGTGGACGCCCTGCTGGATGGGGGCGATTGCCAGGTGGGCGTGGAGTCCACCGTGATCACCTTGGCGGAGGAGACGCCCCGGCTGCTCCGTCCCGGCGGTGTTACGCTGGCGCAGCTGCGCAGGGTGCTGGGGGAGGTTGTGGTGGATCCCGCCGTGCTCCACCGCATGGAAGAGGGACAGCGGGCTGCTTCCCCCGGCATGAAGTACAAGCATTATGCCCCCGCGGCAGAGGTGGTCCTGGTGGACGCCTCCCCGGAGGAGTACGCGGACTATGTAAACGCCCGGGGAGACGGGTGGGCCCTTTGCTTTACGGAGACGGTTTCCCGGATGGAGGTGCCCGTTCTTCCCTATGGGGGCCGGTACGACGGCGCTTCCCAAGCCCACGTCCTGTTCGATGCGCTGCACCGGCTAGATGTGCAGGGGATAAAGAAGGCATACGCCCAGATGCCCTCCAAGAGAGGGGTGGGTTTGGCCGTGTATAACCGTTTGATCCGCGCCGCGGGATTTCAAGTGATAAACCCACAAAGCCATCATATCCTAGGATTGACAGGGCCCTCCGGCGCCGGCAAGTCCACGGTGGGGGAAATTCTGCGCAGGCAGGGGTGCTTTGTGATAGACTGTGACCAGGTGACCCGCAGCCCCCAGGTGTACGATGCTGCCTGCCTGGAAGAGCTGGCCCAGGCCTTTGGCCCGGAGGTGGTGCAAAACGATGCTTTAAACCGGCAGGAGCTAGCCCGGCGAGCGTTTTCTTCCCAAAAGGCCCGAGCCCGTTTGGGGGAGATCACCTTCCCCCGTATACTCCGGCAGGTTCGCGCCTGTATGAGAGAGGGGCAGGAGCAGGGCTTTTCCCTTCTAGTGTTGGATGCCCCCACGCTGTTTGAGGCAGGCTTAGACGGAGCCTGTTCCCGCATCTTGGTGGTGGACGCCCCCAAGGAGGAGCGGCTGCGGCGAATCCTTCGCCGGGACGGCTTGTCGGAAGAGGCTGCCCTGCGCCGCTTGGAGGCCCAGCCCTCCGGGGATTTTTACACGTCTCGGGCAGATTGGGTGGTGGAAAACGGTCCCGGCGCGGACCTGGAAGCCTCTGTGGCCGCCCTGCTGGATGACCTGCGCCCAGAATAGGAGAACGTTTGCCTATGAAAAAAGGATGCTTCGCCTTGGTGGTTTTGGCTGTGGCAGTGGCGATTGGAGCGGTGCTGGCTGGGCCCCGGCTGACGGATGGGGTTCTGCGGCTGCTGTATCCCCGCTCCTATGAAGAGCTGGTGGAGAGAGAGGCTGCGGAGTTTGACCTGGACCCAGACCTGGTGTTTGCGGTGATCCGCACGGAAAGCCGGTTCGATCCAAACGCCCAATCCCATGCGGACGCCCAGGGGCTTATGCAGCTGACCCAGGAGACCTTCACGTGGATGGTATCCCTCTATCCTCCCGAGAACGGAGGGGCCGATGTGTTCGACCCGGGGGACAACATTCACTGCGGCTGTGCGCTGCTGCGCCTGCTTTTAGACCAATACGGCAGCTTGGATGTGGCCCTGGCCGCCTATAACGCCGGGATGGGCAACGTGTCTGAGTGGCTCCAAAGCGGGGACTATTCCCACGACGGGGAGACGCTGCACACCATTCCCTATCCGGAGACAGACGCCTATGTGCGCAAAGTCCAGCGCGCCTATCAAATCTATGAGAAGCTCTATTCCTAAAGAAGATTGGCGAAAATCCATTGCGTTTCTTCCTGTTTCGTGCTACAGTACCCTATAGAAGCAGTTCTGGAGGTGACGCCCCATGAAAAGCAGCGGCTTGCGGGTGGTGGCGGTCCTCGTGTTCCTGCTGGTGTTTGCCGGGGCCAATGTGGGTTCTTTCCTGCTGGGCAGGGCTTCGGCGGAGCACCGCACTGTTTCCTGGGAGGAAACTTCTGTGTTCTACGCCCAGATTTTAGAGCGCCAGGAAAACACCCTTTTGGTGGAAGGCCTCTCTGTCAACGATGTAAACCACCGCGGGCAGTTCTCCTTCACCTTGGGGGAGGACACCCGGCTGTTGTGGCACGGCGAGGAAAGCCCCTTGCAGGCCCTTCGCCCCGGCCAACATGTGGCCGTCACGTACTCCGTCGAAACGTTGGAAGTCTACCCGGCGATTCTGCCAGAGGTGCACCAAGTGCTGCTTTTAGAAGATGAGACCCCAACAGGGATGTTTCCTAAGTCCCCGTTTGTTGTAAAAAAAATAGGAGGTACTGACCAATGTCCAAAAAGAACGAAAAAGTGGATGCCAAGGAATTGGCAAAAAAATTGCTCAACGACAGAACCCATGGCGCTGCCAAAGTGGGCGCCAAGGAGTTGGAAAAGGCGGACGCATTCTGCGAAGGCTATAAAGACTTCCTGAACTGTGCCAAAACCGAAAGGGAGACGGTCTCTTGGGCTGTGCAGGCTGCGGAAGAAGCGGGCTTTGTGCCCTTTGACCCCCAGAAAAAATACAAGGCCGGGGACAGAGTCTACTACAACAACCGGGGCAAGGCCATGTGCCTGGCCGTCATCGGCAAGAAGGGCGCCAAAGAGGGCGTGCGCATTGCGGCGGCCCACATCGACAATCCCCGCATTGACTTGAAGCCCATTCCCCTGTATGAGTCCAGCGAGCTGGCCCTGCTCAAAACCCATTACTACGGCGGCATCAAAAAATACCAGTGGACCGCCATTCCCCTGTCCCTCCACGGCAAGATCATCCGCAAGGACGGGAAGGAGATCACCGTCAACATCGGCGAGAAAGAGGGCGAGCCCCAGTTCACCATCACCGATATTCTGCCCCATCTGGGCAAGGACCAAATGGGTAAGACTTTGAGCGAAGCCATTGCCGGTGAGGACCTGAATGTGCTGGTGGGCAGTCTGCCTCTCACCGATGGGGAAGGCGAGCAGTTGTTTAAGCTCAACGTGATGAACATTCTCCACGAAAAGTACGGCATTGTGGAAAGCGACCTGATTTCCGCGGAGCTGTCTTTTGTCCCGGCCTTTAAGGCGGTGGACATCGGCTTTGACCACAGCATGATTGGCGCCTACGGCCATGACGACCGGGTGTGCGCCTATCCTGCTCTGAAGGCCATCTGCAAGTGCAAAGAGCCCGAGTACACCTGCATCACTGTGCTGGCGGACAAGGAGGAGATCGGCTCTGTGGGCAACACGGGCCTGGCCTCGGAGTATCTGAACTACTTTGTGGCGGATCTGGCTGCTGCCGAAGGCTTGGAGGCCCGGCATGTGTACACCAAATCCACCTGTCTCTCCGCCGATGTGACCGCCGCGTACGACCCAAACTACGCCTCTGCCTATGAGGCGGGCAACTCCACCTATTTGAACCGGGGCGTGGGTCTGTCCAAATACACGGGCTCCCGGGGCAAGAGTGGCTCTAACGACGCCAACGCTGAGTTCGTGGCCCAGGTCCGGAAGATCTTCGACGAAGGCGACGTGCTCTGGCAGATTGGCGAGCTGGGCAAAGTGGACCAGGGCGGCGGCGGCACCGTAGCTCTGGACATCTCCCGCATGAACGCCGACGTCATCGATGTGGGCGTGCCGGTGCTCTCCATGCACTCCCCCTTTGAGGTGGTTTCTAAGCTGGATGTCTACATGGCCTACAAGGGCTTTAAGACCTACTTTGAGGCGAAATAAAGAAAAACGGAAATGAGAGGCAGCCGCCTCTCATTTTTCGCAGGGGTTTTTCTGCGTCTTTTTTCGCAGGGAGTAGTTTCCTTTTTGGCGAAAGTTGTGTATAATTTTGCCTGTGTGGTACTGCACCGGGAATGTGAGGGAATGATTTGGCGAGACATAGAAAGAAGCGGGAAATATACCCACAGAGGGAACGCTGGGACGATTTGGGGCCCGCGGGAAGAAACCTGTTTATTTCCCGGGACAAGCAGCTACAGGCCCGGCAGGCCCGGCACATCCGGTTATGGATGCGGGTGGTGCTGGTTTTAGTGGTGCTGGCCATTGCCGTAGGCGTGGTGTTTTTTGTGGCCTTTTATATGGTTCCGTACTTCCACGCGGAGATGGTCCTGCCTTCGGCGGAGGCCTCCGGCTCCAGCAGCCTTTCCTCCGGCGACAATGTGGAGCTTCCCACCTACGACAGTATGGGATTGCCGGTTTACGCGGATGAGGTGAGCCTGTTTGTGATCAACCAAGATGCCCCGGCGGACGCCTCTTATGTGCCGGACACGGTGGAAGCGGAAGGCGTACAGGTAGAAAGCCATGTGGCAAGCGCCTTGGAGAAGATGGCGGAGGCCGCCAGAGAAGAGGGGCTGGCGCTCACCTTTACCGAGGGGTATGTCTCCTATGAGGAGCAGGAGCGGCGGTTTCAGGCAGAGGTAAACCGGTTGATGGAGGAAGAGGGCCTTACCACCGTCATGGCCCATACCCAGGCCAGGCTCACGGTGCCCATGGCCGGGGAGTGCGACCAGCAAACAGGGCTTTGTGTCCGGCTGGATGGAAATCCGGAAACTTTTGGGGATTCCCGCACCTGTTCCTGGCTGCGCAGCAATATGGGCCAGTATGGCTTTGTCTTTCGCTATCCGGCGGATAAAGAGGATTTCACCGGCTGCCAAGAGGATCTGACGGTGATCCGCTACGTGGGAAGCGCCCATGCCACTGCCATGCAGCAGCGCTCCATGTGTCTGGAGGAGTATTTGACCTACCTGGGAAATCAAGGGTGATGGTTTCGTCCTTCCGTTTTTTCGAAAAGAAAAAAGTTTTTCTTGCATTCTCTTCACAGGTGTGGTAAAATAATCTGCGAATGACTGGAAATATCCTGAACCGTAAAGAGGTGAAATGAAAGATGAAGCAGAATATACATCCCGACTACCAGGAGACCACCATCACTTGCGCCTGCGGCAACGTGATTCAGACCCGGTCTACCAAGAAGAACATCAAAGTCGAAATATGTTCGAAGTGCCACCCGTTCTTTACGGGCAAGCAGAAGCTGGTGGACACCAGCGGCCGCGTGGATATGTTCAAGAAGCGTTACGGTCTGCAGGACAAATAAGTTTCGCTGATTGCCTGGTGGGGGCAGCCCCGCAGGGTTGGACAAAAATAGCGGGCCCTGTGCCCGGGGACAGGCGGTGCGGATTCGCGCCGCCTGTCCTTGTTTCACAGAAGAAGGGAGAAGCCGCTTTGGAATACATCACGGTGGAGAAAGAAGCTGCCGACCAGTTTGTGGAAAAGAAATCCAGGTTTATCGGAACCTGCCGTCCGGTGCAAACTGAGGAGGAGGCCCTGGAGTTTATCAACCGTCTCAAGACCCGCTATTGGGACGCCAGCCACAATGTCTACGCCTATATCCTGCGGGAAAATGGGATCCAGCGTTTTTCCGACGATGGGGAGCCGCAAGGCACCGCCGGCATTCCCGTAATAGAGACTTTGAAAAAGGCCGGCGTGGTGGATGCGGTGGTGGTAGCTACCCGCTATTTTGGCGGGGTTCTGCTGGGTGGCGGCGGTTTGATCCGCGCTTATTCCCACACAGCTTCCCTGGCTTTGGCGGCGGCCAAAAAGATCACCATGCGGGAGTGCCTGTTGCTTTCCCTCTCCTGCGACTATGGTCTGTACGGAAAAGTGGGCGCTGTGATCCCAGAAAGCGGAGGGGTTGTGGACGACACGGAGTTTCTGGAACGGGTGCGCCTGCGCTTTCACATGGATCCTGCCCTGCTGCCTGCTTTGGAAAAGCGCCTGGCAGACGCCACCAGCGGGCGTGTGGAGCTGCAGGAAGAGGGAAAGCGGTTTTTCCCCTTTTCCTAAGGTTTCCAATTTTTTTCGGGGGAGGACAAGTATTTTTCCAAAAAGCGGCGTATTACCTTTATAGAGACGTGACAGGCAGGTCTCTGGTGTTTTTACAAACGAATAGCGGATTTCGGAAAGGGTGTGGATTGTGTATGACCATTCGAGAGCAGACCCAAAACATGGAACGGGAGATGCTCGCCCCTTGGGCGGCCTTCTCCTCGGAGACCAAGGGCCGCCAGCGCCCCGAAGAGGAGTGCGAGATGCGTACGCCCTACCAGCGGGACCGGGACAGGATCATTCACTGTAAATCCTTTCGGCGCCTAAAACACAAAACCCAGGTGTTCCTTTCCCCGGAAGGGGATCACTACCGCACGCGCCTGACCCACACTCTGGAGGTTTCCCAAATTGCCCGCACCATTGCCCGGGCGCTGCGGCTCAATGAGGACTTGACTGAGGCGGTGGCCCTGGCCCACGACCTGGGGCATACGCCTTTTGGCCACGCAGGGGAGCGGGCCCTCAACGCCCTTTTGCCCCAGGGTTTCCGCCATTATGAACAGAGCGTTCGGGTGGTGGAGCGCCTGGAAAAAGAGGGAAAGGGCCTGAATTTGACCTATGAGGTCCGAAACGGCATTCTCTGCCATACCACCGGGTTAGAGGCGGAGACAGCAGAGGGGCGTATTATCCGCTGGGCGGATAAGATTGCCTATATGAACCACGACATTGACGACGCTATTCGGGCAGGCGTCCTGCGGGAGGAGGACATTCCCAAATCGATCACCCGGGTGTTGGGCGACTCCAAGACAAAGCGCATCACCTCTCTGATTCGCGCGGTGGTGGAGAACAGCCGGGAGGGGCAGATCTCCATGGACGAGCGCACCTACCAGGCCTACGAAGAACTCAGCGACTTTATGTACCAGGCGGTGTATTTAAACGAGTACGCCAAAAAAGAGGAGAAAAAGGTGCCTCGGATTATAAAAAGCCTGTTCCTCCACTTTTCAGACCCCAGCCATCTGCCCCCCTACATGCAGCGCATTGCTGAGGAGGAAGGCAGAGAGATTGCGGCCTGTGACTATGTGGCGGGTATGACGGACCACTACGCCGTGGCCTGCTATCAGGATTTGTTTATTCCCAAAGCGTGGAATTTGGGATTGTAAAAGATGCGCCGCCCCCGGCGATGGCCGGCGGGCGGGGAAAGTTTGTTTATGAAAGGGGGAACCGGGTTGCCTTTTCCACCGGAATTTCTGCGAGAACTCAACGACCGAAACCCTTTGGAAGACGTGGCGGCCAGCTATGTCAACCTGCGCAGACGGGGAAAAAACCTGGTGGGGCTTTGCCCTTTTCACAACGAAAAGACGCCATCCTTCTGCATTTATCCGGAGAACAACTCCTTCTATTGCTTTGGCTGCAATAAAGGCGGCGATGTGATCGCCTTTATCATGGGGGTAGAAAACCTGGATTTTGCAGAGGCGGTAAAGTTTTTGGCCCAGCGGGCGGGCATGGCTCTGCCGGAGGAGGGGGCGGATCTCTCCCTGTCTCGGCTGCGGGCCCGCATTTTGGAAATCAATCGGGAGGCAGGCCGCTTTTATTTTCACGTGCTCTCCTCCCCCCAGGGGAAGCCTGGGCTGGACTATTTTCGCAGCCGCGGGCTGGATGCCAAGACCATCCGTCATTTCGGCCTGGGGTATGCGCCGGACGACGGCTTCGCCCTGACCAATCATTTGCGGGATAAAGGGTACACCGTGGAAGAGCTGGTGCAGTCGGATATGGTGCGCCTTTCCCAAAAGGGAAATCCCTATGATCGGTACCGGGGAAGGGTGATGTTTCCCATCTTCGATCTGCGGGGCAATGTGGTGGCCTTTGGCGGCCGCATTTTGACCGATGAGAAACCCAAGTACATAAACACGGCGGATACCCCGGTGTATCACAAGAGCAGCGGGTTGTTTGCCATGAACTTTGCCAAAAATGCCGGTACCCGGCAGTTGATCTTGGCCGAGGGGTATATGGATGTGATCGCCCTGCATCGGGCGGGTTTCACCAATGCCATTGCCTCCTTGGGCACGGCCCTTACGGAGGAGCAGGCCCGCATTATCCGCCGGTACGCAGACGAGGCCGTGCTCTGTTACGATTCCGATGAGGCTGGGCGCCGGGCCACCCAGCGGGCCATCCCTATTTTGAAGAACGCCGGGCTGCTGGTCCGGGTAATCACCGTCCCAGGGAATAAGGATCCCGACGAGTTTTTCCGATCGGACCCGCGGGACGGGCCCCTTCGCTTTAAACGTTTGATCGAGCAGAGCGGGAACGACACGGAGTACCGGCTCCAGACTCTGCGGGAGAAATACGACCTTTCCACCGACGATGGGAAAAAACGCTATTTGCGCGAGGCGGTGGAGCAGGTGCTGGGTCCCCTGCGGGATCCCATGGAACGGGACTTGTATGCGGGCAGGCTCAGCGAAGAGACCGGCGTGGGCAAGGAGAGTATTTTGGCTTCTGCCAAGCGGGCGGCAAGCCTGCAAGCCAAGCAGCGCCGGCGGGAAGAGGTCCGCTCCCAGCAGCAGATCGCCGCAGCCCGTACGGTGGCCAATCCGGAGAAGGGCCGGCGCATGCGGGCGGCTTTGGCGGAAGAGGGCGTGCTTGCCTACTTGTTTCGCCATCAGGACAAGGCGAAAGCCTTGCAGGAGGCGCTGCCTCCGGAAAACTTCGTCACCCAATGGGGGCGCAGAGTATATACCCTGTTGTTGGGTAAGACTATACACGGCGAAATATCCCTTTCCGACCTGGCCGGAGAGCTGACCGGGGAAGAGCTGTCGGAGATGACCCGCATTTTGGCGGAACATCGAGATGTGCCGCCCACTTGGGAAGACGTGGAAGGGTATGGAAATATTCTCCGGCAGGAGGGGGCTTTTTCCAGCCCCCAGGCTATCCAGGGCGCTTCACAGGAAGATCTGCGCCGTTATCTGGAACAGCTTCGCAGTCAAAAATAAAGGAGTATCGCCTGGAATAAGAAAGGAATGGTTCACGATATGGCGGCACAACCGGATAAAAAGACAGTGATTAAAGACCTTTTGGAATTGGGCAAAGGCAAGGGCCAGCTGAGCACCAAGGAAATTCTGGACGCCCTGGGAGAGCTGGACTTCGACCCGGAGCAGATTGAGAAATTTTACGATACCCTGGAGTCCCAGGGGGTGGAAATCGTCGAGGACTTTGACGATATCACCATCGACGACGAGGAACTGGCCAAAGCGGAGGGCATAGATACTCTGGATACGGGCATGCCTGCAGAGGGCGTTTCCATTGACGACCCGGTCAAAGTGTACTTGAAGGAAATCGGCCGGGTGCCTCTGCTCACCCCGGAGGAAGAAGTGGATTTGGCCGTGCGCATTTCCAACGGAGATGAGGCTGCCAAAAAGCGGCTTTCCGAGGCAAACCTGCGTTTGGTGGTCAGCATTGCCAAACGCTATCTGGGCCGTGGTATGCAATTCTTGGATTTGATCCAGGAGGGCAACCTGGGTCTGATCAAAGCTGTGGAAAAGTTTGACTACACCAAGGGATTTAAATTTTCCACCTATGCCACTTGGTGGATCCGCCAGGCTATCACCCGGGCCATTGCCGACCAGGCCCGGACCATCCGCATTCCTGTCCACATGGTGGAGACCATCAACAAAGTGAAAAAGGTTTCCAGCCAGCTGCTGCACGCCAACGGCCGGGAACCCAGCGCAGAGGAGATTGCCGAAGAGCTGGATATGCCCGTGGACAAGGTGCGGGAAATCATGCGGGTGGCCCAGGAGCCTGTCTCCTTGGAAACCCCCATCGGTGAGGAGGAGGACAGCCATCTGGGGGACTTTATCCCCGATGACGACGCTCCCGCCCCGGCGGATGCAGCTTCCCACACTCTGTTGAAGGAGACGCTGGGCAACGTGCTGGACTCTCTGACTCCCCGGGAGGAAAAGGTGCTGCGGCTGCGCTTTGGCCTGGAGGACGGCCGGTCCCGCACCTTGGAAGAAGTGGGCAAGGAGTTCAACGTGACCCGGGAGCGCATCCGGCAGATTGAGGCGAAGGCACTGCGCAAGCTGCGCCATCCCAGCCGGAGCAAAAAGCTCAAAGATTTTCTGGACTGACGCGCGAGGCAGCGCAGGAAATGCAGGCACGTTGGTTGTTGTAGCCCCAGTGGCCCCGGGCCTTTCAACCCAACAAGGCCGTTCGTTAGGAACAAGCGGAGAAAAGGACAGTGGAGTAAAAGTTCTATGGTAATGACTTTGGAGGCGGATTACGCAGTACGCATTGTAGAGTACTTGACCAAACACGGGGAGCGCAGAGACGCCAAAAAGATCTCGGAAGAGACGCAAATCCCTCTGCGGTTTTCTTTAAAGATTCTCCGGGAACTGGTGGCAGAGGGGATGGTCTGCTCCTTTAAGGGGGCAAAGGGGGGGTACACCCTGGCCAAGCCTCCGGAGGAGATCACCTTGCGTCAGGTGATTGAATCGGTGGAGGGCCCCTATATGCTCAGCCGCTGCCAAAAGGAGGAGTACAGCTGCGGCAGAAACCACTGCCGGCTGCACACCATCTATGAACGCATTTCGGAAGATGTGCGCCGGGAGCTGGACTCCTATACCTTCGCCATGATCTGCGCGGAAGAGCCCTGCTGCTGTGAAGAGGAGCGGGACGCTCCCTGACATCGTACCGAGTCCGGCTGCACAAAAAGGGTAGGGCAAGGCTCTGTGTCTTCGCGGTGTTTCTTCGGAAAAAGATATTCTGCATAAAACATAAAAAGGGTATGGAATGGCTCCGTACCCTTTTGTTTTCTCTGCAGAAAAAGAAAAATCCGCCTGAAAAGGCGGAAACTTTACAAAAGCCCTTGACAAAGCAAGAAATTCGTTCTATACTATTATACTGCATCATCATGGGTAGGAGTACCCCTGGCGCATTTTTGTAAAGTATAGCACAAGGTTTGGAAAGAATCAAGTGTATTGCAGAAAAAATGTGTTTTTTTGTGGAAAATGCTCCTACCTGGGGGATACGTGCTGCGGAGATGAGCCGGGCGGGGCTCCCGCGGACGTAAAGGAAAAATAACAAAGGATTGGAGTGGCTGAGCCAATGGTGAATGTGAAACCGGTTCAATTGGGCAAGAATACTCGGATGAGCTTTGGCAAAATCGAGGAAGTCCTGAAAATGCCGAACCTGATTGAGGTCCAGAAAAACTCTTACAACTGGTTCCTGACAGAGGGCCTGAAAGAGGTTTTTAAGGACGTGTCGGGCATTACAGACTTCAACAACAACCTTGTGCTCGATTTTGTAGACTATAAGCTTGACGACAAGCCCAATTACAGCGTGTCCGAATGCAAGGAACGAGACGCCACTTACGCCGCGGCCCTTCGGGTAACTGCGCGCCTGCTCAACAAGGAGACAGGGGAGATTAAGGAATCGGAAGTCTTCATGGGCGATTTTCCCTTGATGACAGCCAGCGGCACGTTTGTCATCAACGGCGCCGAGCGTGTGATTGTTTCCCAGTTGGTGCGCTCTCCCGGCGTGTATTACAAAATGGACTACGACCGCTCCGGCAAAGAGCTGTTCTCCTCTACCATCATCCCCAACCGGGGCGCTTGGCTGGAGTACGAAAACGATGTGAACGACGTGTTCTATGTGCGCATCGACAAAAACCGGAAAATCCCCATCACTGTGTTTATCCGCTGCCTGGGGCTGGGCACCGACCAGGAGATTTTGGACTACTTTGGGGACGACGATAGGATGCGCGCCACCATTGAGAAAGATACCTGTAAAACCATGGAAGAGGCGCTGTTTGAGATTTACCGCAAGCTGCGCCCCAGCGAGCCTCCCACCATCGAGAGCGCCCAGGCCCACATCAACGGCCTGTTCTTTGACCCCCGCCGGTACGACCTCTCTCGCGTAGGCCGCTATAAGTACAACAAGAAGCTTCGTCTGGAAGGCCGCCTGGTAGGCCAGGTGCTGGCCCAGCCTGTGGCCAACCCCTCTACCGGCGAATTGATGGCGGAGGCAGGCCAGACCGTCACCAAAGAGATGGCCGACGCTATGGACGACGCCGGCGTTACGGTGGCAGTGGTCACCGTAGGGGAGAAGGAAGTGAAAATCATCTCCAACGGCATGGTGGACATCCAAAAGTATGTGGATTTTGACGCCAAGGCCGAGTGCGGGATCAACGAGCGAGTGTGCTATCGGGTGCTGGCGGAAATCCTGGAGACCGCCCAGAGCGAGGCGGAGCTGAAAGAGGCTTTGATCGCCCGGCATGCCGACCTGATCCCCAACCATATTACGGTGGACGACATCTTTGCCTCCATCAACTATATGAACTGCCTGGCCGTGGGCCTGGGCACTACCGACGACATTGACCACCTGGGCAACCGGCGCATTCGTTCTGTTGGCGAGCTGCTGCAGAACCAGTTCCGCATCGGCTTCTCTCGCTTGGAGCGGGTGATTCGGGAGCGCATGACCCTGCAAGCTCAGGATCTGGAGACGCTGACTCCCCACAGCCTGATCAATATCCGGCCTGTGGTGGCGGCTATCAAGGAGTTCTTCGGCTCCTCTCCCTTGAGCCAGTTCATGGACCAGACCAACCCCTTGGCAGAGCTGACCCACAAGCGCCGTCTGTCCGCTTTGGGACCCGGCGGTTTGTCTCGGGACCGGGCCAGTTTCGAAGTGCGTGACGTACACTACACCCACTACGGACGCATGTGCCCCATTGAGACGCCTGAAGGCCCCAACATCGGTTTGATTTCCTATTTGGCCACCTTTGCCCGTATTAACGAATACGGCTTTATTGAGGCGCCTTTCCGCAAGGTGGACAAGGAGAACGGCATCGTCACCAAAGAAGTGGTGTACATGACCGCCGATGTGGAGGACGATTTCATTGTGGCGCAGGCCAACGAGCCGTTGGACGAGGAAGGCCACTTTGTGCACAGCAAGGTTGTGGGCCGTCACCGGGACGAGTTCGTGGAAGTGGAGCCCTCTCAGGTGGACTTCATGGACATCAGCCCCCGGATGGTAGTCTCTGTGGCCACCGCCATGATTCCCTTCCTGGAGAACGACGACGCCAACCGGGCTCTGATGGGCTCCAACATGCAGAAGCAGGCTGTGCCGCTGCTGCGCACGGAAAGCCCCATTGTGGGTACCGGCATGGAGTACAAGGCCGGCGTAGACTCCGGCGTGTGCGTGCTGGCAAAGCGGGGCGGCGTGGTCAAGTCCGTCAGCGCCAACTTGGTGCGTGTCACCTCCGACAACGGAGATATCGACGACTACGAAATCATCAAATTTATGCGTTCCAACCACAGCACCTGCATCAACCAGGTTCCTGTTGTGTCCGTAGGCGACCGGGTGGAAGAGGGCGATGTGATCGCCGACGGTCCCGGCATCAAAAACGGCGAGATCAGCTTGGGCAAAAACGCCCTGATCGGCTTCATGACCTGGGAAGGCTATAACTACGAGGACGCCGTTCTTTTGAACGAAAAAATTGTGCGCAACGATGTGTACACCTCCATTCACATCGAGGAGTATGAGATGGAGGCCCGGGACACCAAACTGGGGCCGGAAGAGATCACTCGGGATATTCCCAATGTCAACGAGGAACTGCTGCGGGATTTGGATGACCGGGGCATTATCCGGGTGGGCGCCGACGTGCGTGCCGGCGATATCCTGGTGGGCAAGGTTACGCCCAAGGGCGAGACGGAACTCACGGCGGAAGAGCGTTTGCTGCGGGCCATCTTCGGTGAAAAGGCCCGAGAGGTTCGGGATACCTCTCTGCGGGTTCCCCACGGCGAGTACGGCGTGGTGGTGGACGTGAAGGTCTTCACCCGGGAGAACAGCCGCGACGAGCTTTCCCCCGGCGTCAACAAAGTGGTGCGCTGCTACATTGCCCAGAAGCGGAAGATCTCCGTGGGCGATAAGATGGCAGGCCGCCACGGCAACAAGGGCGTTGTGTCCCGGATTCTGCCGGAGGAGGAGATGCCCTTCCTGCCCGACGGCACCCCCCTGGACATTGTGCTGAACCCCCTGGGCGTGCCCTCCCGTATGAACATCGGACAGGTGCTGGAAGTGCACTTGGGCATGGCTGCCAAAGCCCTGGGCTGGAAGATTATGACCCCTGTTTTCGACGGCGCTCACGAGGCGGACATCCGGGAGTGCTTCCGCATGGGCGGCCTCAACGAGGACGGCAAGTTCTGGCTCCGGGACGGCCGTACCGGCGAGTACTTTGACAACCCGGTCACAGTGGGCTATATGTACTACCTGAAGCTTCATCACCTGGTGGACGATAAGATCCACGCCCGTTCCACCGGCCCCTACTCATTGGTCACCCAGCAGCCTCTGGGCGGCAAGGCACAGTTTGGCGGCCAGCGTTTCGGCGAGATGGAAGTGTGGGCCCTGGAAGCCTACGGCGCCGCCTACACCCTGCAGGAAATCCTGACGGTGAAGTCTGACGACGTGGTGGGCCGTGTGAAGACGTACGAAGCCATTGTAAAGGGGCAGAACATTCCCAAGCCCGGCATTCCCGAGTCCTTTAAGGTGCTCATCAAGGAACTCCAGTCTCTGGGTCTGGATGTGAAGGTTTTGGATAAGGACAATCAGGAGATTGACCTGAAGCAGAACTTTGACGATGACGACGATATGGGCTTCCGCCATTTTGAGGAGCAAAGTGTGGCCGACGACTTGGAAGGCTACTCCATGGAGGATGAAAACGGCGAACCTCTGCTGGAAGAGGAACGCGACAGCTATACAGACGACGATTTCAGCTTTGACGACGGCGATGACGACTTGCTTTAATCAGAAGGGAGAAACACAGATATGGAATTTAACACGTTCGAATCGATCAAGATCGGCCTGGCTTCTCCCGACCAGATCCGCGAGTGGTCCCATGGCGAGGTAAAAAAGCCCGAAACCATCAACTACCGCACCTTGAAGCCGGAGCGGGACGGTCTGTTCTGCGAGCGGATTTTCGGGCCCACCAAAGACTGGGAGTGCCACTGCGGCAAGTACAAGCGCATTCGCTACAAGGGGAAGATCTGCGACCGCTGCGGTGTGGAGGTCACCCGCAGCAAGGTGCGCCGGGAGCGCATGGGCCATATTGAGCTGGCCGCCCCCGTGTCCCACATTTGGTACTTCAAGGGCATTCCCTCCCGTTTGGGCTTGATCCTGGACATTTCTCCCCGTGTGCTGGAGCGGGTGCTGTACTTCTCCATGTACATTGTCACCAATCCGGGCACTGTGCGGGAGCTCTCCAAAATGCAGACCCTCACGGAAAAAGAGTACCGGGATTTGAAAGAAAAATACGAGGATGATTTCGAGGCAGGCATGGGCGCCGAAGCCATTAAGAAGCTGCTGGAAGAGATCGATGTGGAAAAGACCAGCCAGGAGCTGAAAGAAGAGTTGGAGACCGCTTCCGGCCAGAAGCGGGTGCGCATCCTCAAGCGCCTGGAAGTGGTGGAGGCCTTCCGCATTTCCGGCAACCGTCCTGAGTGGATGATTCTGGACGCAGTTCCGGTGTGCCCCCCCGACATTCGCCCCATGGTTCAGCTGGACGGCGGCCGTTTCGCCACCAGCGATTTGAACGACTTGTACCGCCGGGTGATCAACCGGAATAACCGTCTCAAGCGGCTGTTGGAGCTGGGCGCCCCGGACATCATCGTCCGCAATGAGAAGCGTATGCTCCAGGAGGCCGTGGACGCCTTGATTGACAACGGCCGCCGTGGCCGTCCTGTCACCGGCCCCAACAACCGCCCCTTGAAGTCTTTGAGCGATATGCTCAAGGGCAAGCAGGGCCGGTTCCGTCAGAACCTGCTGGGCAAGCGCGTGGACTATTCCGGCCGTTCCGTGATCGTGGTAGGTCCCGAACTGAAGATGTACCAGTGCGGCCTGCCCAAGGAGATGGCCCTGGAACTGTTTAAACCCTTTGTGATGAAGCGCCTGGTGGAAACCGGTGCGGTGGGCAACATCAAGGCTGCCCGCAAGTCTGTGGAACGGGCCAAGCCCGAGGTGTGGGACGCCCTGGAAGTGGTCATCAAAAACCACCCGGTTCTGCTGAACCGCGCGCCCACCCTGCACCGTTTGGGCATTCAGGCTTTCGAGCCCGTGCTGGTGGAGGGCCGCGCCCTGAAGCTGCACCCCCTGGTGTGTACTGCTTACAACGCAGACTTTGACGGCGACCAGATGGCCGTGCACGTGCCTCTGAGCGCAGAGGCTCAGGCGGAAGCCCGCTTCTTGATGCTGGCTGCCAACAACTTGTTAAAGCCTTCCGACGGCCGCCCTGTCACCGTGCCCACCCAGGACATGGTGCTGGGATCTTACTACTTGACGTTGGATAAGGACGGGGAGAAGGGCGAAGGCAAAGTTTTCCGAAACATGGACGAGGCCATGATGGCCTACGACGCCAAAGCCATTACCCTGCACGCCAAGATCAAGGTCCGCCGCTCCGTGGAGTTTAACGGTACCACAGTCACCGGCTTGGTGGAGACCACCATGGGCCGTATGATCTTCAACCGTCCCATCCCCCAGGATTTGGGGTATGTGGATCGCTCCACACCGGAAGAAGCCCTGAAATTTGAGGTGGACTTCCTGGTGGGCAAGAAGCAGCTGGGCCAGATCATCGACCGGTGCATCAAAGTGCACGGCACGGAGCACACCGCCGAGGTGTTGGATGAAATCAAGGCCCAGGGCTATAAGTATTCCACTATCAGCGGCATTACCGTGGCTGTGTGCGACGCCACGATTCCCGGCTCCAAGAAGGATATTTTGGCCGCTGCCGAGAAAGAGATCGACGAAATCCGCGCCGAATATGCAGAGGGCTTCCTGTCGGAGGCTGAACGCTACAACGCGGTGCTGCGCACCTGGGAGAAGGCCACCAACGATGTGACCGACGCCCTGCAAAAAGGGTTGGACCGGTACAATCCCATTTATATGATGGCTGACTCCGGTGCTCGAGGCAGTATGAGCCAGATCCGGCAGCTGGCCGGTATGCGCGGCTTGATTGCCAACACATCCGGTAAAACCATTGAAATTCCCATTCGAGCCAACTACCGTGAAGGCTTGAACATTATGGAATACTTCATCTCCTCCCGTGGCGCCCGGAAGGGCTTGGCGGATACCG
This sequence comes from uncultured Neglectibacter sp., assembly GCA_904374805.1. Lineage (GTDB taxonomy): Bacteria > Bacillota > Clostridia > Oscillospirales > Acutalibacteraceae > Acutalibacter > Acutalibacter pullicola. The sequence continues at coordinate 5,636 of CAJFEW010000007.1, read as the reverse complement.
CTCTGCGTACAGCGGACTCCGGTTATCTGACCCGCCGTCTGGTGGACGTCTCCCAGGAAGTCATCATCCTGGAGGACGATTGCGGCACTACCGAAGGCCTAGAGGTCTTCGAGATCACCGCAGGACCCGAGTCCATTGAGCCCTTGAAGGAGCGCTTGATCGGCCGTTACCTGGTGGAGGATTTCTGCGACGAAGACGGCACGGTGCTGGTCTCCAAAGACAAGCTCATGGACGACAGCGATGCCGAGCTGATCACCAGCCGCGGTGTGGAACGCATTAAGATTCGCTCCGTGCTTAACTGCCGCGCCAAGAACGGTGTGTGCCGCAAGTGCTACGGCGCCTCTCTGGCCAACGGCAAGGCTGTCACCGTGGGCGAAGCTGTGGGTATTATCGCAGCCCAGTCCATCGGCGAGCCAGGCACCCAGCTGACCATGCGTACCTTCCACACCGGCGGTGTTGCCAGTGCGGAAGATATCACCCAGGGTCTTCCCCGCGTGGAGGAACTGTTTGAGGGCCGCAAGCCCAAGCACGTGGCCATCATCAACGAAATTGACGGCAAGGTCGCCTTCCAGGAGATCAAAAAGAACCGTCATGTGGTGGTTACCAACGAAGAGACAGGCGACTCCCGTTCCTACCTGATTCCCTTTGGCAGCCGTCTGACGGTGAAAGAGGGCGAATATATCAAGCGTGGCAAGCGCATTACGGAAGGCTCCGTTAATCCCCACGACGTGCTGGCAATCAGCGGCACCCAGGAAGTGCAGGACTACCTGATTCAGGAAGTGCAGCGTGTGTACCGGATGCAGGGCGTGGATATCAACGACAAGCACATCGAGATCATTGTGCGCCAGATGCTTCGCAAGGTTCGCATCGACGACGCAGGGGATACCGGTTTGCTGGTCAGCTCCTTGGCGGATAAGAACGAGGTTCTCAGCGCCAACGAGGCCATCCGGGAGCGCATTGCCAACGGGGAGACGGAACTGCAGGAGGCCACCTACACGCCCATTTTGCTGGGTATCACCAAGGCCTCTTTGGCAACGGACTCCTTCCTGTCTGCCGCCTCTTTCCAGGAGACCACCCGCGTGCTCACCGACGCCGCCATCAAGGGCAAGGTGGACCACCTGATTGGTCTGAAGGAAAACGTGATCATCGGCAAACTGGTTCCCGCCGGTACCGGCATGCAGTGCTACAGCGATGTGGAGATCGAGCCTGTCGGTGGTCCGGAAGACGACGGCCCCACCGAGGGAGACGACACCGAGACGCTGACGCCCGCCTCTGATGATGAGTTTGTGGAAGAGGCTGGAGAAGAAGCCTTGGACCAGGATGTAGAATTCCAGGAAGAAGAGGAAAAAGACAACCTTTTAGAGGAAGAGGGCGCATAAAAAGCGTCAGTTTTTCTCTTGACAAGACCGAGAACTAGGTGCTATAATAAGCAACTGAGCGGTTTTCGGGTGAATTCTGCCCTTTCCTGCCAAAGAGCAGCAGGGATTGGTTGATTTTTCTGTGAAAAATAGGAAAACCGCGCTCCGGGGAGTCTCCCTGGGGCGCTTCCTGTTTTGGAAACCCGTTCCATGTGTGAGGTGCCAAGGCCCTCGGGCCAGCACATAGATACAACTATTTTTTGTAAGGAGGTGCAATATGCCAACCTTTAATCAGCTCATCAACAATGGGCGTTCTGTTGCCGAGAAGAAGAGCAAGGCTCCGGCTCTGCTCAAAGGCTGGAACTCCAAGAAGAGAACCGCCATCGACCAGGACTCCCCCCAGAAGCGTGGTGTGTGCACGACCGTTAAGACTCAGACCCCCAAGAAGCCCAACTCCGCTCTGCGTAAAATTGCCAGAGTTCGGCTTTCCAACGGCATTGAGGTGACGGCCTACATCCCCGGTGTGGGACACAACCTGCAGGAGCACAGCGTGGTGATGATCCGTGGCGGCCGTGTGCGCGACCTGCCTGGTGTACGGTATCACATCATTCGCGGCACCCTGGACGCGCAGGGCGTGGCCAAGCGTATGCAGGCCCGTTCCAAGTATGGCGCCAAGCGGCCCAAGGCCGGCGCTAAGAAGTAAGCAGAGCCCCTGCTTCTTCCATCGTTAGACAGAATTCGTATGGCTAGCCACGTTTCGCGCGTGGGTTTGGCATTTTACTATAGATCCCCTCAAGGGTCGGGTAACTTGCCCAATTTGGCCAGCGGGAGTTTTGTGCTTTCGAGTACCGATGAATTCATTTTATGAAGGAGGGAAGATCATGCCAAGAAGAGGCAATGTGGCAAAGCGCGATGTTTTGCCCGATCCTATGTATAATTCTAAGCTCGTCACCCGTCTGATCAACAGCGTGATGCTGGACGGCAAGAAGGGCGTTGCCCAGAAGATCGTGTACGGTGCTTTCGAAATCGTGCAGGAGAAGACCGGCAAGGAGCCCCTGGAGGTGTTCGAGCAGGCTATGGAGAACGTGATGCCCAGCCTGGAGGTTAAGGCTCGCCGTGTTGGCGGTTCCACCTATCAGGTGCCCATGGAGGTCCGTCCCGAGCGGCGTCAGACCCTGGGCCTGCGCTGGCTCACCGCCTACTCCAGAAATCGTTCTGAGCGTACCATGAAGGAAAGACTGGCCGGTGAGATTCTGGACGCTGTCAACGGCGCCGGTGGCGCCGCCAAGAAGCGCGAAGATACGCACAAGATGGCCGAGGCCAACCGCGCCTTCGCTCATTACAGATGGTAAGGTATTAAGGAGGAATTTATGGCCAGGCAGGTACCACTCGAATTAACCAGAAACATCGGCATCATGGCCCACATCGATGCCGGTAAAACCACTACGACCGAGCGTATCCTGTATTATACAGGCGTAAACTACAAGATCGGTGAGGTGCATGAAGGTGCCGCTACCATGGACTGGATGGTCCAGGAGCAGGAGCGCGGCATCACCATCACCTCTGCCGCAACCACTTGCTTTTGGCCGGATCACAACGGCAAGCTGAACCGTATCAACATCATTGACACTCCCGGACACGTGGACTTCACCGTGGAAGTGGAGCGTTCTCTGCGTGTGTTGGATGGTTCTGTCACCGTGTTCTGTGCCAAGGGCGGTGTTGAGCCCCAGTCCGAGACTGTGTGGCGTCAGGCGGAGGAGTATAAGGTTCCCCGCATGGCCTACGTGAATAAGATGGACATTATGGGCGCCGATTTCTATCGCGTTGTCCAGATGATGAAGGACCGTTTGAAGTGTAATGCTGTTCCGATTCAGCTGCCTATCGGCAGTGAGGACACCTTCAAGGGCATTATCGACCTGGTGGAGATGAAGGCCTACGTCTACTACGACGATCTGGGCAAGGATATCCGCTGCGAAGATATCCCTGAGGATATGAAGGAGCAGGCTGAGAAGTATCATACGGAAATGATCGAGCACGTTGCCGAGCTGGACGATGACTTGATGGATAAGTACCTGTCCGGTGAAGAGCTGTCCATTTCCGAGATCAAGCGCTGCATTCGTAAGTCCACCATTGCCAACCACATGGTTCCCGTGTGCTGCGGCACTTCTTACAAGAACAAGGGTGTTCAGAAGTTGCTGGACGCCATCGTGGATTATATGCCCGCTCCTACGGACGTTCCCCCCATCAAGGGCACCAATCCTGAGACCGGGGAAGAGGAAGTTCGTCACTCTTCTGATGACGAGCCTTTCGCAGCTCTGGCTTTCAAGATTGCTACCGACCCCTTTGTGGGCAAGTTGTGCTTCTTCCGTGTGTACTCCGGTACCATCGAGGCCGGTTCCACGGTGTACAACTCTGTAAAGGACAACAACGAGCGCATGGGCCGTATTGTGCAGATGCACGCCAATGACCGGAAGGATATCGACCGGGTGTATGCTGGCGACATTGCCGCAGCTGTGGGCCTGAAAAACACCACCACCGGTGATACCCTGTGCGACGAGAAGCACCCCATCATTCTGGAGTCCATGGAGTTCCCGGATCCCGTTATCCGCGTGGCCATTGAGCCCAAGACCAAGGCCGGCCAGGAAAAGATGGGCATTGCACTGGCAAAGCTGGCAGAAGAGGATCCCACCTTCAAGGCTTATACCGATGAGGAGACCGGCCAGACCATTATCGCTGGCATGGGTGAGCTGCATCTGGAAATCATCGTGGACCGCCTGCTGCGTGAGTTCAAGGTGGAAGCCAATGTTGGTAAGCCTCAGGTTGCTTACAAGGAGACCATCCGTAAGAACGCTGACGTGGACACCAAGTATGCCCGTCAGTCCGGTGGTAAGGGCCAGTACGGTCATGTTAAGATTCGTGTCGAGCCCAACCCCGGCAAGGGTTACGAGTTTGTCAACGCTGTGGTTGGCGGCGCCATCCCGAAGGAATATATTCCCGCTGTTGACCAGGGTATCCAGGGTGCTATGCTCTCCGGTGTGCTGGCTGGCTACAACGTAGTGGATGTGAAGGTCACCCTGTACGACGGCTCTTACCACGAAGTGGACTCCTCTGAAATGGCATTTAAGATCGCTGGTTCTATGGCCTTCAAAGAGGCTATGCGCAAGGCCGATCCCGTGCTGATGGAGCCCATCATGAAGGTTACCGTCATCACTCCCGAGGAGTACATGGGCGACGTTATCGGCGACCTGAACTCCCGTCGCGGCATGATCCTGGGCATGGACGCCATCCCCGGCGCCCAGCAGGTCAACGCCGAAGTTCCGCTGTCCGAAATGTTCGGTTACGCCACCGACATGCGGTCCAAGACCCAGGGTCGTGGCCAGTACACCATGGAGCCTGCCCACTATGCGGAAGTGCCCAAGAACATTTCTGAGAAGATCATCTCTGAGCGGGGCAAAAAGTCTGAATAAGTGTTAAATTCCACTTGCTTTTTCTATGCTTTGTTGGTAAAATGGAGCATATAAAGCCGGAATAATCTTTTCTTGCAAGTTAAAGGAGGAAATCCCAATGGCAAAGGAAAAATTCGAAAGAACTAAACCGCACGTTAACATTGGCACCATTGGCCACGTTGACCACGGTAAGACCACTCTGACCGCTGCTATCACCAAGGTTCTGGCCATGAAGGGCGACGCTCAGTTCATGGACTACGCCAACATCGATAAGGCCCCCGAAGAGCGGGAGCGCGGCATCACCATCAACACTGCTCACGTTGAGTACGAGACCGACAAGCGTCACTACGCTCACGTGGACTGCCCCGGTCACGCTGACTACGTGAAGAACATGATCACCGGTGCTGCTCAGATGGACGGCGCTATCCTGGTTGTGTCTGCTGCTGACGGCCCCATGCCTCAGACTCGCGAGCACATCCTGCTGTCCCGTCAGGTGGGCGTGCCCTATATCGTTGTGTTCATGAACAAGTGCGACCAGGTGGACGATCCCGAACTGCTGGAGCTGGTCGAGATGGAAATCCGCGATCTGCTGAACGAGTACGAGTTCCCCGGCGACGACACCCCCATCATCAAGGGTTCCGCTCTGGCTGCTCTGGAGAGCTCTTCCACCGACATCAACGCTCCCGAGTACAAGTGCATTCTGGAACTCATGGACGCTGTTGACGAGTATATCCCCACTCCTGCTCGTAACGACGACCTGCCCTTCCTGATGCCCGTTGAGGACGTGTTCACCATCACTGGCCGTGGCACCGTGGCTACTGGCCGTGTGGAG
>CAJFEW010000006.1 GCA_904374805.1 uncultured Neglectibacter sp. | reverse complement strand
GATATTTTCCGCCTGGAAGCGCTCCTCCAGGAAGGAGACAGCCTCGGCGGGGTTGGCCTCGGGGCTGATGTAGATGTGGATGATGGCGTGCTCCCGGTCTTTTTGGAGAAGCTCTTCGTCGATGAGGTCGATGTGGGCAATCTCCATGGCCTCCTCTTCTAAATGGGAGTAGTCCTCCATATAGATGCCGTAGGGCACCACCATGTTGGCGATGGCGCCGGCAATGTCCGCCTGGGGGGCGGGCACTTTGATTTTCAGTTCGGTCCAGTTCTCATTCATGGATCTTCCCTCGTTTCACGGTTTCTTCCCGTATTATACCTGATTCCCCATCCCCTTGCAACCGGAGGCGCTATGACGAAACAAAAATTTCTGATCCAGGGGGCCGTGCTTACAGCGGTCTCCCTGCTTTTGCGCATCAGCAACATGGGCTACCGCTCCTTTCTCTCTCAGGAGATGGGCTCCGCGGGGATGGGCCTCTATCAACTGATCTTCTCCATTTTCACCTTAACCGTAACTCTGTCCACCTCAGGCATCAGCCTGGCGGTGACACGGATGGTCACTGCGGCCATGGCCACAGGAAAACGGCAGGTGGTGCGTTCCACGGTGGCCCGGTGCTTTGGGTTCTGCCTCTCCGTCAGCCTGTCCATTGCTCTGCTGCTGTTTTTCCTGGCAGAGCCTGCAGCGGCGGTGTTTTTAGGAACCGCCCAGGCGGCGCCTTGCCTGCGAATCTTGGGGGTGGGGCTGCCTTTCATGTCCCTGTGCACCTGCATGAAAGGGTACTTTTTAGCGGTGGACGAATCTCTCTCCACCGCCTTTTCCGACGCCATGGAGCAGGCGCTGACCATTGGAGCCACGGTGTTCCTTTTTTGGAGATTTGCCCCCCAAAGCCTGGAGGCAGCCTGCTTTGCCGCCATGCTTGCCTCCACCTTGGGGGAGGCAACGTCCTTTGTGTGCAGCTGGGCAGCTTACCGCAGCAGTTTGCGCCGGAACACTCCCAAGAACCGAGAAAAAGCGAAAGGTGTCCTCCAGGGACTGGCCCACATCGCCCTGCCCTGCACCTTGAGCTCCGCTGCCCGCAGCGCTTTGAATACCGGGGAAAACCTGCTGATTCCCAAGGAGCTGCAAAAATATGGCTTGAGCTACAGTGGAGCTCTCTCCCAATACGGATTGCTTCAGGGCATGGCCATGCCCATGCTGTATTTTCCCTCTTCCCTGCTCTCCTCCTTTGCTTCCCTGTTGATTCCCAAAATTGCCAAGGAGCGGGAGTTGCACCACCAGAGGGCTGTGGCCCACATTACAGGAAAGGCCCTGCGGCTGGCGCTAGCCTTTGGGATCTTTTTCGCCGGGCTATTTTTGACCTTTGGGGATAGCTGGGGAATCGCCTTGTACGGCAATAAAAACGCCGGCGCCTATTTGCAGGTTCTGGCGCCTTTGGCTCCCTTGGTATATCTTGACGTGGTGGTAGACAGCCTGCTCAAAGGCATGGACGAACAGTTCAACTCCATGAAATACAACTTGGCGGACTCTCTGCTGCGGGTGACGCTTGTGCTGTGTCTGCTGCGGTTTTTCGGGTTGGAAAGCTATGTGGGCATCCTGTTTTTCAGCACCATCTTCAACGCGGCGCTGAGCTTGCACCGCCTGCTGCAGGTGACACAAGTCCGTCTATCCCTGTCCCAGCACGTGCTCCTTCCCCTGCTGTGTGCCGGCCTCTCTCTTTGGATAGGAAAGAAGCTGCTGGCCCCCTTTCCTTTCTCCCAGCCGCTGTGGGAAATTAGCTGCGAGTTGCTTGTGTGCGGCAGTATCTTTTTGCTGTCTTACGGAGGCTGCACCGGGTTTATGCAGAAAAACACTGGAAAAGCCCGGAGAAAAGCACAAAAAAGTGCCGCAAAAGAGAGCTTTTGCAGCACCGCAAAACACAACAGAAGAGACCTCGACACCCAGACGTCCTCTCACGGCTTATAGGCCTTCGCCAAAGATTTTGCCCGCTCCCGAAATTGCTCCGCAGCCTTCTTGGGGGCGGTCAGGCGCAATTCCGGGCCTTGAGAAAAGAGCCAGGCAAAAAATTCTGCATCCAACTGGGTCTGCACCACCGCCCGGATTTTCCCCTTTCCAAATGGCTCTGTTTCCATAGCCCCGTCGAAGAACCGGCACACCTCTTCCAAGCGTCCCACAGGAAACTCCAGCGTCAGCCGTTCCCACCCAGGGAGTTTTTTCTCCCCTTCTCTGGGATTGCTCAACAGCTCCACCCCGTGAATTTCCTCGAGAGGCAGGGAGAGAAATCTTTTTTCCTCGCTCCCGTAAGCGTACAGAGACAAAACAGCAGCGCGCCGTAAAATTCTCCAGGGGCTGACCACAACCGTTTTGCGGGAACGCACCAGCTTTCCATCGGCGTGGAGACGCCAGGGCGACAGCTGCAAAACCACCTGCACATCTCGCTCCATAGCAGCCCGCACCAGCTCTTCCGTGGAAGGGCTCTCCTCCACCGGAACCGGCTCCTGGGCGCCGGTTTCATCCGCCTCTTGTTCTAGAAGCGCCGGTTCCTCCCTGCCCCCGCTTTGGAGCAGCTGTTCCCCTTGGTAGACGCTTCCCAGCAAGGTCAGCTTTTTTCTCAGCTGCGCAGCTCTGTGGGAGGAAAGAAAGGGTGCCTGCAGCACAGACTCAGCCAACAAGTGCACATCACTCTGGGTGAACGGGCGCTCTGCAATAAAATATTCGAAGGTGCGTCCTTTGCGGGTCTCAATGGGAACTCCAAACTGGCGAAGAGTTTCTATGTCATCGTACAGACTTTTCCTCTCTGCAGAAATTCCCAAACGTTCCAACTCCTCCAACATGCGGGGAAGAGTCAACGCGTGTTGATCGTCGGTGTTCTCCCACAGCATCTGAAGCAGATACAGGAGTTTCAGTTTTTTCAGGGAAACATTTGGCACAAAGGACACCCCTCTCTCATTCAGCCACAGCAGGACCGGTGCTGACCACCACCGTTATGGAAGATCCATAGTCCAGAGAGTCTCCCGCTGCGTGGCCCTCATACCGCACCACATAGCCCGCCTCAATATCCTCGCTGGCTTCTTCCACCCGCTGGGGTACAAAGCCGTTATCCGTGAGGAGCTCTTCCAGCTTTTCATAGCTGACGCCGGTGTAATCCGGCAGGGTCCGCTGGGCGCTGCCCCGGCTGACTGTCACAGTCACCACGCCATTTTCGGGAATGGGCTCTCCAGAGAAGGGGACCTGACTGCTGATGCAACCCTCTGCAACGGTTTCGTTGAATTCCTGCTCGGTTATCTCCAGCTGAAAGGGGTATTCCCCACTCTCCACTTTTTGCAGGCACTCTTCGTAATTGGTGTTGACCAAGTTAGGCACTGTTTCCATGGGAACGGAGGAACTGCTCTCGGAAAAAAGCTGGGTTAAATCGGAAAAGGACATGCCCCGGTCCCCCATCCACAGGGAGGCCACAATCACCAAGGCCACCAAAGTCACCACACCGGACCCTATGAGCCAAACAAAGGGAGGCAGGCCCCGCCCCTGAGGAACGTGGATATCCAGAGGCGGAATGCGGCGGATGGCCTCTGTTTGATCCACCTCTGCAGCAAGAGTGGGTGCAGCGGAAAGCTCTGTTTTGAACCGCTCAAAACTGGCGGTGCGTTGAGCCGGCCGCACCTGCAGAGCGTTTGCCAGGGCCGTTACAGCAAAGGGCGGCAGCGAATGGAGCACGTCTTTAGAAATCATAAGCTTGGGATCTTTTAACCGCCTGGGAGCGTCCGCCGGTGTTTCTCCGGTCAGAGCAAAAAACAAGGTGGCGGCAAATCCATACACATCGCTGATCTCCCCACAGGTGGCTTTGGCGCTAAACTGCTCCAAGGCAGCGCAGCCCGGCGCCAAGTCTGCTGCCAAAGGCGTGCCGGCCCGGCGAGCAGCGGGAATGGAAAATCCGGTGATCAGCAGTGTGGCGTCTTTGGTTACCCGCAGGGTATCGGGAGAAATTCCCAAATGGGAAACCCCTAAGGAATTGAACAGCCCAAGGGCTGTCAGCACTGGCAGGAACATGGGGTTGGCAGTGTTCCAAGGCAAGCTGCCCCCCACTCCCCCCACATAGCGCCGAAGGGTGACGGATGGCACAAATTCATAGACAGCGTAGGCTGTGTAGTTTTCTTCAAAAATATCGAGGACCGAGTGAACGACGGACACCTCCCGCAAGCGGCTGACGTTTTTCATCAGTTCCACGAAAGCGTCCAAGCAGTCTTCAAAAGCGTCTTCCTGCCCTTGAAAGGGGATTACCCGCACACCGTCCTTGGCCCGCTCCGCCAAGGCGTCCGGAAAGAACTCCCGCAGCTCCACTTCCTTGTGGGTGGTCAGATCTAAGGCAGCGTACGTAAAGCCTTCCCCGTTCCTGGCTTTGACCCGTCCCACCTGGTAACGAGAGGCAACTATACACAGATACTCCAAGGCCTGCTCCGGCTGTGTGTTTGTGTTGTCCCAGCCGCAGGCCGGGCAGGTAGCGCTTCCGGACTCTAGGCCGGCAAAACAATTCATGCACAGATTGCTCTCCATGTTCCCCTCCAGGTTCACCCTTTCACCAAATTTCTATGAGAAAGAAAGGGCGGACACGAAATTTCTATGTAATTATACCACAGGCTCAGCAAAAACACAAGAACCTCCGGCGGACCCCAGGACCAGGCCTGCCAGCAACCTGAAAGCAAAACAAAAGAGGGCATGGAAACCCATGCCCTCCTTAGAATTACAATTCCTTAGGCCTTGCCTACAGAGCCAAACAGCTCCATCTTTTCCTTGACGGTCTCCTTGATGGCTTCCGTGCCAGGAGCCAGCAGCTTCCGAGGGTCAAAGCCCTTGCCCTGCTGATCCTTGCCAGCCTCAATGTACTTGCGGGTAGCAGCAGCAAAGGACAGCTGGCATTCGGTGTTCACGTTCACCTTGGAAACGCCCAGGGTGATGGCCTGCTTCACCATCTCGGCAGGAATGCCGGTGCCGCCGTGGAGCACCAAAGGCATGGTGCCGGTCTTCTCCTGGATCTTAGCCAGCACGTCAAAGTTCAGGCCGGTCCAGTTTTCAGGATACACACCGTGGATGTTGCCAATGCCGGCAGCCAGCATGGTCACACCCAGGTCAGCAATCATCTTGCACTCGTCGGGATCGGCCACTTCGCCGCCGCCTACGACGCCGTCTTCCTCGCCGCCGATGGCGCCGACCTCAGCCTCCACAGAGATGCCCTTTTCCGTGGCGATGCGGATAATTTCCTTGGTCTTCTCAATGTTCTCGTCGATGGGATAATGAGAGCCGTCGAACATGACGGAAGAGAAGCCGTCTTCCATAGCCTGCAGAGCGCCCTCATAGGAGCCGTGATCCAGATGCAGAGCCACGGGCACCGTGATGTTCAGGGTCTTGAGCATGCCGTTCACCATACCGACGACAGTGTTATAGCCGCACATATACTTGCCGGCGCCCTCGGACACACCCAGAATCACAGGGGAATTGCACTCCTGTGCAGTGAGCAGGATTGCCTTGGTCCACTCCAGGTTGTTGATGTTAAACTGGCCAACAGCATATTTGCCAGCCTTGGCCTTTTGCAGCATTTCTTTTGCGGAAACTAACATAAAGCGTGCCTCCCAAAACGGTAGAATTTTGACTGATTTTATTATACTGGACAAACCGGGAAAAATCAACTCCCCGCGCGTTAATTGTTGTCCTTTCTTTGCAGCAGCACGGCGCAGATAATAATGGCGCCCTTAAATGCGGAACTCAGATAGGGGTCCACACCGATCAGATTCAGCAAGTTGTTCATCACCGCTACAATGAGGGTGCCGAATACGGTGCCGATCACAGAGCCGCGGCCACCGGACATGCTGGTGCCGCCAACAATCACCGCCGCAATGGCGTCCATTTCAAAACCGCTGCCAGCGCTGGCATAGTCCATGGAGCCAATACGGGAGGTCTGGATGATGGCGGCAATGGCCACCAACAGACCGGTGAGGGCGTAAACCCGGCGCTTCACTTTCCGCACGTTCACACCGGAAAGCCGGGTGGTGCGCTCGTTCGAGCCAATGGCATACACGTAACGGCCAAAGGTGGTGTGCTTGGACACAAAGTACATGACTGCAGCGGCAATCGCCCAGTAAAGAATGGGCATCAGCTGCTGACCGCCGATAGAAAACCGGGCGATTTCCTTATAGCCGTCCGGAAGAGAGGGGCTTTGGGTTTTCATAAAGTACTGGGTCACACTCCGAAGAATCTGCATGGAACCCAACGTGGCAATGAAGGGCGGCATTTTGCCGTAGGAAATCAGCAAACCGTTCCCTTCCCCCAGCAGGCTTCCAAACAGCATGGCCGCAACCAGCGCGATGAGGATAGCGGGAACTCCGCCCAGACCGAGGGCCCCCAGCCAGCCGCCTGCACCGGTATCCAACAGGACCATGGTAAAGGCGCCCACCGCCACGTAGACAGAGCCCACAGACAGGTCAATGCCCCCGGAAATGATGACAAACGTCATGCCCAGGGAGATGATGCCAATGGCGGCATTGCCCCTCAGAAGGGAAATCCAGTTGTTCAGCCAGTTCATAAACCAGCCGCCAAAGGAGTCATAGCTGGAGTTGAATGTGAGGGCCAGCGTCTGGACCACCACCATAACGATTAAAGCAATACCCGTACTGAACAGGGGCGTGGTTTTCCACAGTTCCTGAAAGCGGGCCAGAACTCCCTGTTTTTCTTTTTTTACATTATCCACTGATGGCCACCCTCTCTTCTCTTTCTCCACCTGTTGCCAGGCGCATGATTTCCTGGTCGGTCATGGCATCCCCTACCAGTTCTCCTTGGACCTTCCCGTGATAGAGCACCATGGTCCGATCGCAAATGCGAATGATCTCCTGGGCCTCGCTGGAGAGGACCACCACCGCAATGCCCTGGTGGGCCAGCTCCAGAATGGTATCATAAATGTCCTCTTTGGCGCCCACATCCACGCCTTGGGTGGGGTTGTCAAAAATCAGGAGCTTGGGCTCTGCGTTGAGCCACTTGGCCAAAACAACTTTCTGCTGATTGCCGCCGGACAAACTGCCGATGGGATGGTTCTCATCGTCCATCTTGATTTTCAGCCGTTCCGCCTGACGCTGGAAAGCTGCTTTTACTTGGCTCCAAGAAATCCATCCCCACTTACCGCAGCGGGGCCAGGTGACGATGGAACCGTTTTCCAAAATGTTCATGTCTTTGATGATGCCATTTTCTTTCCGGTCCCGAGGCACATAGCCAATTCCCAAAGCCACCGCCTGCTGGGTACTATGAATCCGCACGGGGTTTCCCTCCAGGTAGATCTGGCCAGTGTATTTTCCCCCGCTGCCAAACACGGCCTGGAACAGCTCGCTGCGTCCATCTCCCAGCAGGCCTGTAAAGCCAAGGATTTCTCCGCCGCGAACAGAAAAGCTGATATCTGAGAATCGGCCCGGCTGGGAGAGGTTCTCCACCCGAAGCACCTCTGCGCCCAACTTCCGTTCCCGGCGTAAAGACTCTGTTCGCACATCGTGGCCCACCATGAAACGGGCCAATTCGTTCACATTGGTTTCGGAGACACTCCCCTGCGCCACCATAACACCGTCCCGCAGAACGGTATACCGGTCACAAATTTCCATGACCTCTTTCAATTTGTGGGAGATGAAGATAATGGCAACGCCCTGCTCCCGAACGGTGCGCATCATGTCAAAAACACGCTCAATCTCCAACTCCGTCAGAGACGTGGTTGGCTCGTCCATAATAATGATGGAGGCCTCCGCCAAGAGCGCCCGGGCGATCTCCACAATCTGCTTATAGGAAGCGTCCAAGTTGCGCACCAATGTGCGCGGATCCAGGTCCACATCCATGCGCTGGAACACTTCCTTGCAGCGCTGGCACATGGTCTTTGCGTCCAAAAGGCCGCTTTTTGTCTTGATCTCGCGGCCAATGAACATATTTTCAAAAACCGCCAGGTCGTTGACAAGATTCAGCTCCTGATGGATAAAGGCAATGCCCGCCTGCAGAGAATCCGCCGGGTTGTGAAACGAAACCGGCTTTCCATCCAAAGAGATGGTACCGGAATCCGCCGGGAGAACGCCTCCCAGAATATTCATCAGGGTGGACTTACCTGCGCCGTTTTCTCCCAACAAGGCACAGATTTCTCCGCCGCTGATGGTAAAGTCAATATCCCGGAGCACATCGTTGGCTCCAAACGACTTAAAGATATTGCGCATTTCCAGCGTCATAGAACGCCCTCCGCTTCTTTTGGAAAAAGGCTATGGGCAGCCAAGCGCCATAGCCTTTTCCGGAATGTTCAGAATTTCTTTGCGCTTTCAAGGCGCGTGTTTTTTAGTAAGGAGCGCTGGCGTCCAGGAACTCCTCCACGTTGTCGCGATCCACAACAGTGGTGGGGATAATGACTTCCTGCTCCACCTCTTCGCCGTTCATAATGGAAACGGCCATATCCACAGCATCCTCAATCATAGAGGGGCTGTAGGTGGCGGATTGGATCCAGATATCCTGGTTCTCAGACATCATGTTGAAGTACTCCTGCATACCGCCGCCGCCAGTGACAACTTTGATATCGGTGCGGCCAGCCTCTTCGATAGCCTGCAGCACGCCGATGGAAGTCTCGTCATCCATGGAGAACACAGCGTCGATCTGAGCGTTGGCAGCCAGCACGTCGGAGAAGTCAGACAGGCCAGCCTCACGCGTGAACTCGGTAGCGTAGGTGATCACATTCATGTCGGGAGCGATCTCAGCGATCTTGTCCTCAAAGCCCTTCTGACGGAGCTCGGAAACAGAGCCGGAGGAGGGAACATTCAGCATCACCACAGTGCCGGTGGTGCCGATTTTATCCACAATGTACTCTGCGCAAGCAGCGCCCATGCCCTCGTTGTCGCCGGCCACATGGTACACGCCTTCAGCGTCGATCACAATGTCAAAGTTGACAACCGGAATGCCGTCATCGATCAGGCTCTGGATGGGATCTTCCATGCCTTCCCACTGGGGATAGGCCACAACGGCCTGGGCGCCCCAAGTGCGCAGCTGGTCGATCTGATCGGTCATTTCCTCTGCGTTGTTGCTGGTGAGCAGGTTGTACTCCAGCACGCCCTCTTCCTGCAGCTGCTTGCAACGCTCCTGAGCGTAGTAAGCCACGCCGGACACCCAGCCGTGGGTGGTAGCGGGAGCGAGGATGCCCAGCTTGAAGGTCTCGCCAGTAGCGGTATCGCTGGTCTCAGCAGTGCTGCTGTCCTCGGCAGTGCTGCTCTCTTCGGCAACGCTGCTGTCTGCTGCGCTGCTCTCTTCAGCGACGCTCTCAGAAGTCTGGCTTTCAGAGCCAGTGGAGCTGGTGGTTTCCGTGCCGCAGGCAGCAAAGGTCACGCAGACCAGAGCCAGAGCCAGCACCAGGGAAAGTACTTTCTTCATGGTTTGTGCCTCCTAGTTCAAATAACCTCATGTAAAGTGGGCAGAAATCCAGATTGTGGAAACTTCCGCCCGTTTCCTTGGCCATTATAGCAAACTTGCCGAGCCAATGCAAGAGAATTGTTAAAAATTTATTTACATCCTTTTCTTCTGCCTCCCTACTTGACAGAAGTTTCCCTCCGGTGGTAGATTGGAAGACAAGTACAGCCGGCGGCACACTTCACCTACAGGCAAACCAAAGTATACAGGAGTTGGATTTCCATGGAGGAAACATTCCCGCAAAAAATTTATCAGCTTGTGAAAACGATCCCTTCGGGCAAAGTGGCTACCTACGGACAGCTGGCCCTGTTGGCAGGCAGCCCTCGTGCCTCCCGCATTGTAGGCGCCGCCTTAGCCAAGGCGCCGGCAGGGCTTCCCTGCCATCGGGTGCTCTACCGAGATGGCAGCCTCTGCTGCCAGCAGGCCTTTGGCGGAAAAGAGGTGCAGCGGCGGCTGTTGGAAAAGGAGGGCGTCCTGTTTCTTCCGGACGGACGGGTAAACTTGCGGCAGTGCCTCTGGCAGCCGGCAGACAATCCCTGGAACCCTTAAACATTCCCGCAAAAAAGCAGGTGCTGTGTCATTCCATAGCACCTGCTTTTTCACGGCATCCCATCTCTCTAACACAGAGCCATCGGTCATTTCAGGCGGACCGGCTGTCTCGTCCACGGTCTTAGAACCAGCTACGTCTACTTCCAGGCGGAAAGACCGGCTCCCAGGATGCGCATAGCGTTGAGCACCGTGGTTTCCTCCCCGGAATGGGCCTTGTCAAAATCAAAACAGAAGGCGGAAAAAGCCGCTACCTTGCCTGTCTCCATAACAGCCCCCAAGTTTTCCGCCACCTTCTCCCACGTGTGGCCTCCCGGCTCCTGACGAAAATAGGCGGGAATGTAAGAGGCGTGCAGAATATCCGCGTCCAGCATTACATAGAGGGCATCCACGCGCCGGGCCAAGGCCTGCACCTCCCTGCGCCAACGGGAAGTATCTTCAAACTCCTCCTCGTTGAGCCATCGGGCGCCGGAGGCTTTCAGATTGCGGATCCCCTCTTCCCCGGCTCTTCTGGCATCGCTTACCAGCACATTTTCTCCCCGGCAAGGCACACGCAGGCCGCAATCCTCCACCCGCCAGCGCTCCATCGTCTGCCCCAGCAGCGTAGAGAGAGGCACACCCACCAATGTGACGGAATCCTTGGCGGTGTCCTCCAAAATAAAATTATCCGTGTGGGCATCGATCCACACTACGCCCAGGACCTTATCCTCTCCCAAAGCGCGCTGGATTCCTCCCAGTACCGCCGGGGCGTAGATGCAGTACCCGCTGGGAGTGAGCACCCGATTCCCTTGGGCAACCGCATGGGCCACCCGGTCCGAAAAACTGCGGGGCACCGCCTGGTGGGCAGGGAGGTCCGGATAGGCGTCCCGGGTGATTTTTTCCAGGGTATACGGCTCTCCCGATTGGCGGTAAACGCCGCACAGGGCATATTCCTCGGTGAAAGGCCTGTTTTGATGCCCCTTCTCTTGGGACACCAAATGCCAGCCCTGGGCTGTGCGCTCTGCACGCCAGGCATTGTACACGTAGTCGCACTCTAAAATGGTCACCATAGAAACTCCTCCTTCGTCCACTTTCCCGTATTTTCTCATTATATCGAGAAAATGCTCTCTGCACAAGATAGAAAAAGATACACAGCTGCCTTCTTGCTTCCTGAAGCAGGGTGTTTTATAATAGAGCAGATAGCTTAACCGGTAGGAAAGGGATGCCCTATGAACGCCACACGCATGCAAGCATTTTTGAAATTTCTCTCTCTTTTTGCCAAAGCGGGGATCACGGTTCTCTTTTTGTGCCTTGGAGGGCTGGTTCTATGGAGTGCTCTGTTCACACCAGCGGCATATGACCAAATCTCCTATGAGTCTCTCTTACTTGTATTAGTGGGCATAGCGGTTGCAGCTGCGTTTCTCCTGCTTTGGGGAAAGGGGCGGGTTTACTTTCGATCCAAATTTCCCTCTTGTTCTTTTCCAGAGACCATTGTTTTCCGCTCCCTGTTTGTGGTCCTACTTTTCCTGTGCTTTTTGGTCCGCTATGTGTGGGTGGTGCAAAATCCCATTGGCCCTGCCTCAGACTACTACACCTTCTACCATGCCGCGGAAACTTTGGCTGAAAACTTTTCCATCGCGGATTTAGAGGAAAGTCTCCCTCGTTATTTGGCCCTCTTTCCCCATATTTTTGGTTACGCATCCTTTTTAAGCGTACTCTTTACCCTCTTTGGCCCGTCTCCCTTTGTGGCAGCGGTGACAAACGTGGTTCTCTCCACCATCTCCATGGCCTTGCTCTACTACATAGGGCTGCGACTTTCCGGCCGGTTTATGGCTGTGGCGGTCTCTCTGCTTTGGATTTTTTACCCTTCGCAGATCCTGTTTAATATGTTCGTCTTGTCAGAGCCTTACTACACCATGCTTCTTCTGGCAAGCTTGGCTTTGCTTCTGTGGATTCGGCAGCGGCTTTCCAAGTTCTCCTTCTGGCAATCCGCTGTGGCAGGGATCCCCCTGGGGATACTATTGGGCTTGGCAAACACGACCCGGCCGATTGCCGCCATTATCCTCATAGCGGCGGCCATCTTGTTTTTTGTAGTGGAACCCTTGGCCAAAAAACCTGACACCGGAAAAAAGGCCCTGCTCTTTCTCACCATGTGCCTGCTGTTTTCGGCGGTGGGAACCGCAAACAATTGGCTGTTTACCCATAGGGTAGGCGAGGCCCCCGCCACCACTCCAGGGTATAACATCTACGTGGGGTTTAATGTGGAATCGGATGGAAAATGGAACCAGGACGACAGCGATACCCTCGTTCAGTACAACCAGGACGAAAGCTTGTCTGCGCGAGAGGTCCAAAGCGCCATGCTGAAAGAAGCCGTACAGCGCATTACATCCGGAACGATTGACTTTTCTCAGCTGTTTTATGAGAAACTGACCGTTCTCTGGCAGACAGATGACGCCCCGATTTTTTATGGAAAAACCGTGATGGAGCAACCGGAAAAACTCTCTGCCCAGTGCAATGGCTTTTATTATCTTACTTGGATTGGCAGCTTGGTGGGAGCATGGTATCTCTTCCGTCGGAAGGGGCAGAGTTTCACGTATTTGTTTCCACTGTTTCTTCTGGGGCTGACTATGGCGCAGATGTTGGTAGAGGTGGCCACTCGGTACCATTACGCAGGCGTTCCTTTCCTGGCTCTGCTGGCTGCTTATGGGCTTGCCGGATTGGCTCGGTCTTCGGAGGAACGGGCGGCAAAAACCAGCGCCTGGTATGCCGCGCGCCACAGCGGCGCGGAATCCAACCATTTGGGGAAAGGCGGGCTTTTCCATGAAAGAGGATTGGACAAAGCGAAAAACCGTGATTGACTTTTGTAAAGGGATTTCCCCGGATGTGCGGGAGGACTATCCCTTTCACGATCAGAACTGGACGGTTCTGCGGCACTGGGGAAACACAAAGGGGTTTGCCTTTCTCTACGAGCGGGAGGGGCACGTCTGGGTCAACGTAAAGTGCAGCCCGGAATGGCTGCTCTTTTGGCGAGACACCTATGCTGCTGTGCGTCCCGCCTACCACATGAACAAAAGCCACTGGAACACCATTGTGCTGGACGGCACCGTGCCGCCGGAGGACATACAGACCATGCTGCTGGAGAGCTGGCAGCTCACAAAGCCGAAAGAAAAAAGGAGAGATCCACCATGTTAAAAATTGGCTGTCATTTGTCCAGCGCCAAGGGATATTTGGCCATGGGCCGTGAGGCTGTAAAGATTGGCGCCAACACCTTTCAGTTTTTCACACGAAATCCTCGGGGCGGCAAAGCCAAACCGCTCAACTTGGAAGACATGACCGCTTATGGGAGCTTCGCCCAGGAACAGGGCCTTTTCCCCATCCTGGCCCACGCTCCCTACACCTTAAACCCCTGCGCCGCCGATGAAAACCTGCGCACCTTCGCCCGAGAAACTATGGCCGATGATTTGGCTCGACTGGAACATATCCCGGGATGCATGTATAACTTTCACCCCGGCAGTCATGTAAAACAGGGCGTGGAAACAGGTATTGCCCGCATTGCGGAACACTTAAACGCCATCTTAACCCCCACACTCTCTACCACCGTGCTGCTGGAAACCATGGCAGGAAAAGGCTCTGAGGTAGGACGGAATTTTCAGGAGCTGCGAGCCATCCTCGACCGGGTGGAACTGTCGGACAAGCTGGGAGTGTGCCTGGACACCTGCCATGTCTTCGACGGGGGATACGACATTGTCCAGCAGTTGGACCAGGTTTTGGAAGAGTTCGACCGGGTTCTGGGTCTGTACCGCTTAAAAGCCATTCACTTGAACGACAGTAAAAATCCCCTGGGAAGCCACAAGGACCGCCACGAAAAGCTGGGAGAAGGATATTTGGGCATGGAGGCTCTGACCCGCATTGTGAACCATCCTGCCTTGCGAGAGCTTCCTTTCTATTTGGAAACTCCCAACGACTTGGAAGGGTACGCCCAGGAGATTGCCAGGATGAAAGAGGCCTACCAAGAATAAGCAAATGGCTGCGCTTTTTTTAGTGGGTTCAATCACTTCTTTTTCCTTTGGTCTATGGTAGAATGGGTGCAGATTTTTCGAGAGGAGCCAGAAGCATGGATCGATTTGCAGAAGCACTGCTCAGTCAGCAAGCAAACACCGCCCTGCCGGCAGAAGATGACTGGTTTGCCCCATTGCTGGGGGACTGGAAGTTTGACTATCGGGACAGGGACGGCCGCCGCTTGAAAGGCGAGTGGTACTTCCGCCGGGCATTGGACGGCATGGCCATGGAAGACTTGTTCATCTGCCCCTCCCGTGACACCCGGGAGGAAAATCCTCAGCCGGACGGGGAGTACGGCGCGGCGGTGCGGATGTACAGCCCGGAGCGCCGCTGCTATGACATGACGTACATCTGCTCTAAGGGCACCACCCGACTGGAGGTCCGAAAGGAGGGGGACGTCATCGCCTGCACGGTGCTGGAGAAGCCTTCCAACCAGTGGCGGTTTGTGAAGGTAACGGAGGACACTTTCCACTGGCAGAATGTGACAAAACAGGCGGAGGGCCTCCAGGTAAACTGCGAGGTGTTCGCCCGGCGGATACAGTGACAACTGCAAACTGAGAGAGGCATCCTCTCAGTTTTTCTTTTTGCCGGGCAAATGCTCCCACAGAAGTTTTTCGCCTTCCACCACCAGGAGGGGACACAGGGACAAAAGCACCACGAGAAGCCATTGAAATGACGTGAGCGGTGTAGTTTGAAACAGGGCGGACAGGGGCGGAAACAGCACCACGCTCACCATCAGCAGCGCACAGAGCCCACAGGCGCTCACCAGTTTTCGATTGGAGAAAAGGCCCATCTTTAAAACAGAGTGCTCCGAGCGCATATTGAAGCTGTGGACCAGCTGTGACAGGCTGAGCACACAAAAAGCCATGGTTCGCCCCACCACAGGCTCAGCGGGATTTTCATCGAAAAAGACCCGCCCCAGCGTGTAGGCAAGCAGCGCCAAGGCGCCCACAAGGCATCCTTCCACCGCCAAGGAAAAACCCATGCCGCCGGAAAAAAGGCCTTCCTCCCTTTTATGAGGGGGGTCTCTCATCACGTCACTGCGAATCGGGTCGGCGCCCAGGGCAAGGGCCGGCAGCGAATCGGTGACCAAGTTTACCCACAGCAGCTGTATGGCCAGCAAAGGGGTAGGTACCTGCAAGAGAAAGGCAGCAAACACCACTAGGATCTCCCCAATGTTGCAGGAAAGGAGAAAGTGCACCGTTTTGCGGATGTTTTGATAGATGCCTCTCCCCTCTCGAACCGCTGCCACAATGGTGGAGAAATCGTCATCTGTGAGAACCATATCCGCCGCGGATTGGGCAACTTCGGTCCCATTTTTTCCCATGGCACAGCCAATGTCCGCGGTTTTCAGGGCGGGGGCATCGTTCACCCCGTCTCCCGTCATGGCCACCACCATGCCCCGGCGCTGGAAGGCTTTGACAATTTTCACCTTATGCTCCGGAGAGACGCGGGCAAACACACGGTATTGAAGGATTTTTTCGCTGAGTTCACGTTCGCTGCACCGGTCCAACTCCTGGCCTACCATCACTTGGCTGGGGCTTTCAGCAATCTTCAGCCGCGTTGCAATGGCCAGGGCCGTGGCCGCATGGTCTCCGGTGATCATCACCGGGAGAATGCCCGCCTGTTTGCACTGGGCCACCGCCTCCCGAACGCCAGGCCGGGGCGGGTCTTCCATGGCAATCAGCCCGCAGAAGACCAACTCGCTTTCCGCCTCCCGATCTTCCGACGGAAGTGCAGGCACATCCTTATAGGCCACTGCCAATACCCGCAGGGCACGCTGGGCCAACCGGTCGTTGTCGGAGAGGAGCTTTGCTTTCATGGCACCGCTAAGCGGAACCGGCGTGCCGCCCCGCAGCATGGCGGTGCATCGGGCCAAAAGTACA
The DNA here is from genome assembly GCA_904374805.1 of uncultured Neglectibacter sp. Lineage (GTDB taxonomy): Bacteria > Bacillota > Clostridia > Oscillospirales > Acutalibacteraceae > Acutalibacter > Acutalibacter pullicola. The sequence continues at coordinate 32,354 of CAJFEW010000006.1, read as the reverse complement.
TCGGGCGCGCCTTTTGTAATCACCCGGATACCCTGCGGTCCTTGGTGGGCTGTGGTCATCCTTTTTCGGGCCGAAGTAAAGGGGATTTCTCCTTTGCGGGGATAATCCTGCTCCAGCTCCTTTTTGCTGCGTGCACAGGCCTGCAGGAACGCTGTTTCCGTGGGATCTCCCACCAGTTTCCCGGCCTCTTCCCGGGAGTTGTTGCACAGGGTTGCCAGTTCCAAGGCAAACTGGGCCTCCGGGCTGTTCAAACTCTCCTCTCCCCTGGGGCCGGAAAACACCTGCACTGTCATTTTATTTTGGGTGAGGGTTCCGGTTTTGTCGGAGCAGATCACCTGGGTGCTCCCCAGTGTCTCCACTGCAGGCAGATGCCGCACAATGGCTCGTTTCTGCGCCATGCGCTTGATGCCCATGGCCAGCACAATGGTTACCACAGCGGTGAGTCCTTCGGGAATGGCGGCCACGCCCAGGCTGATAGCGATCAAAAACATTTCCAGAGGCTCCATGTGTTGGAGCAGCCCCAGCAGGAAAATGACGCCGCAGATGAGCACAACCCCGATGCCCAATACCTTGCCGGTCTGTTTCAGACGCAGCTGCAAGGGGGTTTGAGGCGCTTTTTCTCGCTCTAACATGCGGGCGATTCCGCCCATGGCGGTATCCATTCCCGTGGCGGTCACAACGCCTACGCCGGCTCCCGCCACCACACCTGTGGAAGCAAACACCATGTTGGTCCGTTCTCCCAAGGTGGCACGAGAGGAACAGCAGCTTTGGGCATCCTTTTCCGCCGGGACGGACTCCCCTGTCAGGGCGGATTCCTCCACCTTCAGCTCCACGCTTTGCAGAAGCCGAAGGTCTGCCGGCACCAAATCCCCCGCTTGGAGGACCACCACATCCCCGGGAACCAGCTCCCAGCTCTCCACCTTTTGGCGTCTGCCCTCCCGAATGACCTGGGCGTGGGGCGAGGACAGTTTTTTCAGCGCCTCGATGGCTTTATCTGCCCGCAGCTCCTGTACGGTGCCGATACAGGCGTTTACCACCACAATTGCCAAAATGATGAGAGAATCTACGTACTCTCCATCTCCTCGAAACCAGGAGACGCCAAAGGAAACTCCCGCAGCGGCCAGCAGGATCAGTACCATGCAATCCTGAAACTGCCCCAAGAACCGGCGCAGCAGCCCCTGCCGCTTTTCCTGGCGGAGCCGATTGGGCCCATACCGAACCTGCCTGCGCTGCCATTCTCCTCGCCCCAGACCCCGGCGGGCGTCTGTTTGCAACGCCTGCAAAACCTCGTCCGTGCTGCAGCTGTAAAAATCCATCTCTTTTGTCCTCCCCGCCAATAGGGCGTGCACCCCTCTTTTTTACAAGATCTATGCTGCAAACCTGCCCGGTATGCGGGAACCATAGAAAAGTGCCCTTCATCAAAAAAGGAGGCTGCCGCAGAATGCGGCAGCCTCCTCCTCGCTCCAAGTTTTTCTTGAAAAAGAGGGATCTCAATGATTTTTCTGGTAAGACGGGGCGGTTTTAGGCGTGCGTCCTTTGATCACGTTCCGGTAGTACCCGTAGGTCAAAGGCTCTTCCTCGCTGAGGATCTCCGCTTCTTCCGCCACACCCACAAAGAGTATATGCGTCCCCAGATCCAGCGTCTGTTCCACTTTACAGCTGTAATGGGCGCAAGAGGCGTCCAAGGGGTAGGGCATGCCCGCCTGATCCTCCGCAAAGGAAATATCCGCAAACTTTTCGAAGTTCTTCCCCGTCCGGAATCCAAACCGACCGATGAACAGCATATCCGCCCGCTGGTCCAAAGCCACAGCGGCAAAACGTCCCGCTTTTTCTATGAGCTGGCAGGTGAGATTGTCCTTGTGCACCGTCACCGCCAGGCGCACCGGCTCCGCTGTCACCTGCTGCAAGGTGTTGACCACACAGCCGCTGCGCTGGCCCTCTGCCTGGGCGCATACCACATACAGCCCATAGGTTACTTTAAACAACGCTTTCTCATCCATGAAACTACCTCCCATTCCATAGTAATAACTGCCATACTCTTATTATTTCACAACTGCAGGAAATGTACAAGCAAAAACTTTCCTCTCCCCTTAAAAAAGAGAGAGCTGGCCGGTTTTGAGAGAACCAGGACGCTTCTCTGTAATTTTCCAGTCAGGGCTTGGCCAGCCGGTCAGCAAAGGGGAATGGGGATCGTGGGAAGCGTACCTGCGCTTTGCCTGGGAAAAACTGCGGGTGGCGTAGCAGTAGGCGCACCCGTGAATACAGGTGTTGTACACGCCGAGGTCCACACTCTCCACACAGCCGCAGGCAGGCCGCTGGCCGGGATCCTTTCTCGTCTTTAGGGAACAGCCCACCACGCTTTCCAAGCGCTTTTGATCCAAACACGCTCCCGGACGAATGCCCCAAGCGGTGAAATCGCCCGCTTCAGCACAGGTAAAAAGGGGCAGGCCAAAACGCTGGGCAATTTCTCCCAGGCGGCAGATGGTTTCCTCCATTTGAGCCTGGGAGGCCTCTTGAAACAGGTGACCCTGGTGGGGGTAGAGATCGGCAAAACTGAGGATACACCGGGTGGTACAGGAAGCCAGCTCCTCGCATAGCTTCTGAAAGCGCACTCCATACCATGCCGGCGTGTGCTCGGAATCCAGCAAAATCGGGTCGAAACGCCAATCGACGCGGGCGGGTCCTAGCCGCCAGGCCAGTTGGGAAAAAGTCTGCACCCGTTGTTTCAGCGGCGGAAGATGGGGTTCCCAGGGAGCGTCAAACGCTGTGATCGTGTACTGAAACACCAAATTCTTGTACCCCAAATTTTCCACACGGTCCAACGCTGTAAAAAAGGGGGCGGGGTTTTTGGACCACAGCACCAGAACGTCCACGGTTTCCGGAGAAAAAAGCAGACGCGTGGCGTGATGAGCCCGGTATGGCTGGGGAATCAGCACTTCCCCGGCAGCCAAACGGTTGACAAGCCACTCCCCGTAGAGGGCGGGGATGTCGGTCCGGCGACTGGCGCTGAGAATCATAGGTCCTCCTTCCCCTGCAGAGGTAGCGATTAAAACACCTGGATGTTCTTCATGTGCACCTCATCCCGGGCGGCGGTGACGTGCACGGTCAACTGACAGATGTTTGGATTGCTGTCAATGGTCAGCGGGTTTTGGCCGGCAAAGGGATCCTGCAGGCGGCAAATATGCTTGTTTCCTACACAGGTCCCCTGGTACAGCACATACTGTCTGCCACTGGCAAAGTACCCTGTAATGCGAAAACTTTCGATGCGTTGGCCTTGCGCGATATCCTCCTGCAAAACCACATAGCGCACATCGCTGCGGGGCTGGGGAAACGTTACCGTATACTGGGCTTGGGTGGGCGGACAGTGGGGCACCTGTTCCACGGTGGCGGGAAGGGGCGTTCCAAACTCCCGCCGCAGAAGCTCCCCAAACTCCCGAAGCCGCTGCACGTCCCTTGGATCGAACAACCCCTCACGGGTAGGGGGAATATTGAGGTGAAAACAGGCGTTGTTGCCCACGGAGGCCAAATACGTTTGGAACAGTCGCTCTAAGGAGTGAGGCTCCTCCTGGGGATGCCAGAACCAACCGGGCCGAATGGACATGTCAATTTCCGCCGGGACAAAGGCCAAACCTTTGCTGTACAGGATCGTGGGCAAGGCGCCAATCTCCTGGGCCGTGTTGTAGAGATAAGAGAGGTCTCCCTCTTCCGCCAGAGGCCCGGGGCCCGTTTGCACAGGGGCATAGTGACAGAGCTCGGTGGGAACCACCGCCCACTCTGCGTGGCGGCCCACGCCTGCTTCGTTGCCGCACCAACGCACATCCGGACCGTAGTCGTTGAAGATCAAGGCGTTGGGCTGCAGCTCCCGAATCAACCGGAAATACCGGGGAAAGTCATACTCCTGCCGTATGCCGTTGGGGCCTTCCCCGCAGGCGTTGTCAAACCAAACATAGAAAATCTCCCCGTACTCTGTCAAAAGCTCTGTAAGCTGGTTACAGAAATAGTCGTTGTACGCCGGTGTCCCGTAGTAGGGGGAGTTCCGATCCCAGGGGGAAAGATAAAACCCAAACTTGATGCCACCCCGACGGCAGGCATCCGCGGCCTCCCGCACCACATCCCGGCCTAAAGGACTGTTTTTAACGCTGTGTTCCGTATACTTAGAAGGCCACAGGCAAAAGCCGTCGTGATGTTTCGCCGTCAGCACCATGCCCTGCAGACCTGCAGATTTAATCGCCTCCACCCATTGATCACAATCCAACTTGGTGGGGCAAAAAAGCGCTTCCGGCTCTTTGCCTGTTCCCCATTCCAAATCGGTAAACGTGTTGGGACTGAAGTGCACAAACGCGTACATCTCCATGGAAAACCAATCCAGCTGTTTCTGGGTGGGGCGCACCCTGGCAGCCTCTTGTAAAAAAGAACGCATACAAACTCCCCTTTTTTCTATAAACTAAAAACCACTGTTTTGGGTGAGTATAGCATGTTTCCCCGGCAAATGCAACGCCTCTTCCCCGTTTCCCAGAGAGCAGCTTCCCTTTTTCTTCCGGCTATTGTATAATAAGGACAGACTGCTGCGGACCCACCCAGGGGTATCCCGGTTCGCGGCGCACCCACAAAGGAGGAATGGTACATGATGGATCACCCTGTGAAACGGCTGCAGCAAGCCCTGGAGACTTGGCAGCCTCCCCAAGTTCCTCCGGATATTCCCCAGGGGGATATGCCGGGAGACAAAGTTTGGATTGGCCCCCAGTCCATTGCCAAGGGCAAAGTGGCATTTCGGGCCGCTCTGCCCCTGCTGGTGCAGGCCCTGGAAAACAACCCCTGTTCCAAAGCAGTGCTTTCGGTTTCCGGTGGCAGCGGCGTAGGAAAAACCTGTGTTTCCGCTTTGCTCACCTACTACCTCAATCAGCTGGGTGTGGGCGCTTTCACCCTGTCGGGCGACAACTATCCCAGGCGCTTTCCGGAGCTAAATGACGCAGAACGTACGCGGATTTTCCGGCTGGGAGGTGTGCGCGGCATGGTGCGGGAAGGCGTCTACACGCCGGAACGCGCCGCCCTTTTGAAAGAACTGCAGCAGAAGGACCTGGATCCGGATCCGGCTCAGTGCGCAGAGTACCCCTGGCTGGCCGCCTACCAGAAAGCAGGACGGGAGGAACTCTTCCAATACCTGGGAACGGAACAAGAGCAGGAATATGAGCAGATAGAACAGGTGCTCCGCCAGTTTAAAGAGGGGCAGGAAAAGATCTGGCTCAAGCGCATGGGACGGGATGACACGGCCCTGTGGTATGAGGAGAAGGATTTTTCCAAGATCTCCGTAGTAGTGCTGGAGTGGACTCACGGCAACTCCGGTAAATTTGACGGTGTGGACGTCCCCATTCTCCTTTCCAGCACTCCAGCGGAAACCCGAGAGTACCGCCTTGCCCGCGGCAGAGACGCCAACGCAGATACGGCCTTCATCACCATGGTGTTGGAGCTGGAGCAGCAGAAACTGGAGGCCCGAGCTCCCTTTGCCCAGGTGATTGTCTCCAAATCCTGCGAACTGCTAAACTACGAACAATACAAGCAGCAAATGGCTGCAGGCAGGTGATACCATGAACAAATCGAATTGGGGTCCCATGCTCAACGCCTATCCCGACAGTTTGGGAGGCACCCTCGCCGACGCAGTAGAGTTCCTCCGAGAGGACGCGGTACGGGGCGCTTTCTCCTCCTTTTACATTTTGCCCAGTTTGTTTCACACAGACTTGGACCGGGGCTTTTCTGTGATCGACTATGGCCTTGAAGAAAGCCTGGCAAAAAAAGAGGACCTGCAGGACCTGCAGGCTCTGGGGATCGATGTTAAGCTGGACTTTATTCTGAACCACCTTTCGGTGCAATCCCCGCAGTTTCAGGACTTGTTGGAAAAAGGCGATGCGTCCGCCTATAAGGACTTCTTTATAGATTGGAACAAGTTCTGGGCAGGCTGCGGCAATGTAAATGAAGAAGGGGTGCTCGTGCCCCGGCAGGAATATATCCAGGACATGTTCTTCCGCAAACCAGGCCTGCCGGTGTTGGTGGTGGAATTTGCCGACGGCACCAAGCGGCCCTATTGGAACACCTTCTACCAACAGGTGGATGTGGACGAGACGGGCAAAAAGCACTATCTGGGCCAAATGGACGTAAATATCCAATCCCCCCAGGTGCTGGACTTTTATCGGCAGACTTTAGCCACGCTGGCAGCCTATGGCGCGAAAATCGTCCGGTTGGACGCCTTCGCCTATGCGCCTAAGGAGGTTGGCGCCAAAAACTTCCTCAATGACCCAGGTACCTGGAACTTTTTGGAGCAGATCGCCCAAATGGCACAGCCTTATGGCGTGGCATTGCTGCCGGAAATTCACGCCAGCTACCAAGAGGGCACCTACCGGACCATCGCCCAAAAGGGATACATGGTGTATGACTTCTTCCTGCCAGGTCTAGTGCTGGACGCTTTGGAACAGAAATCCGGAGAGACGCTGGCTGCCTGGGCCAAGGAGATTGTGGACAGCGGCATGAAGACCGTAAACATGCTGGGCTGCCACGACGGCATTCCCCTGCTGGATCTGAAAGGACTGCTGCCGGAAGAGCGCATCCAGGGGCTCATTGACACTCTAGTGAGCCGGGGCGGTTTCGTAAAAGACTTGCACGGCGCCAAAAACGTCTACTACCAGGTGAACGCCACCTATTACAGCGCCTTGGGCGAGGACGACCGGCGCATGCTGCTTGCCAGAGCCTTGCAGCTGTTCATGCCGGGCAAACCGCAGGTGTGGTACCTGGACCTGTTCGCCGGGAAGAACGACTACGCCGCCATGAAGCGGGCCGGAGCCGGCGGACACAAGGAGATCAACCGGACCAACCTCTCGAAAGAGGACATGGCCCGTGGATTGCAGCAGCCTGTGGTACAAAATCAATTGGCGCTTTTACAGGCCCGCGCCTCCTTCCCGGTGTTTGCAGAAGACGCCGCCATTTCTGTACAGGCCCAAGGGAGCCGCTTGCAGTTTGTGTGGGAAAAAGACGCCCAGCGGGCGCAGTTGGATGCGGACCTGGCCACCTGTGGTTTTTCCGCTTGCCTAACCGATGCTCACGGAAAGGTTGTCTTTTCCATGGAGCAGTAAAGAAAAAGAAAATGTCCGTTCATTGTCAGAATGGAGCTAAAAAGGGGCTGTTGTGCAAAGCAACGGCCCCCTTTGCTTTTTTAGAAGAGACGCTCTGCCTCCCTCGTGCAGGTCCTCCCCCTGGGCAAGTGGTGAACGTTAACCTGGGACAAGGACACAAAAAGAGGGACGGAAGAGAACACTCCTCCGCCCCATTCCCTGTTTATGTTGGATGAGGACCTGGTTAGGCCGCCTCCACTTTTTTCATTCCACACCATCTGCGAAGCAGAAATGCCACAAACCCTTTCCGTTTTTCCACCACGACCACTTTCATCCCGATTGCCTCCCGTTTTCATGGCGTAGTAACGAAATCCCCAGGGCCACTAAAATCACCGCGCAGAAAAAGAGGGTCAGCCCAATGGGGCAAAAACAGGAAAGGGACATGCCAAGCCCGAAACATACCGCGCACAGGCACCTGCCTTGGTAGTCTCGAAGACAGGCGCAGCGGCACCTCTTTGTAAAGGCCACCAGCCATTCCCCCTTTGCCGTTTTTCTCGTTCTCTTCCAGTATATCCAAAAGGGAGAAAAGTGTTCCTGCTCACTCCTGGTAGACAACCACCAGGGCCGTGCCTTCATGGACCAGGATTTCCGCCGTGTCGGCCACAATGCGGTTGCTCACACCCATGAGAACACCGCCAGAGGTCAGGTTGCGATGGGTGAGGGGATATTGCAGCCCCTCGTAAGACACCATACAACTGGGAACGCCGTAAGGGAACACGGACAGGGTTGCTCCCTTCATCTCCGTAAGACGGAGGCGGCTGTCACGAATTAAAAAGATCTTCGTATGGTTGTCCGCCATGACGCCGTGGCCTCCATGGGCCAGAAGAAACTGGAGCACCTCCAAGTTTGCCAAGGAGTGGTCAAACCGAGCGCCCCCCAGACATCCCAGCAGCACAAAGCTGCGGAAGCCCTTGGTCAATCCCCGCATGGCGGCGTACATGGTGTCTGTAACGTCTTTTTCCACCGGAAGCCGCGCCACCTTCTGCCCTTGGGGAGGCAGTTCCTTGGCAGAGTCAAAATCGCCCACAATCAGATCCGGCACAATGCCGTATTGAGCCGCGGTTTCGTACCCTGCATCTGCGCAGATCACGTAGTGATCCTCCGGGGGAAATTCCTGGAAAATTTTGCTGTCCTCAATGGGAGCAGCCCCTAATATCATACACGTTTGCTTTTTTGCTGCCATTGCTTGACATCCTTTACCTCTTGATACATTGCACAATAGCTTTCGTGGCGGGAACGGGGGATTTTCCCCTCTTCTACCGCCTGCAGCACCGCGCAGCCCTTTTCGCAGGTGTGGGAGCAGGAGGAGAACTGACACGCGCCCAAGTAGGGGGCGAATTCCCGAAAGCCGAAAGCCAACTTCTCTTTGTCGGTCATGCGGTAGCGCTCAATGTCAAAGGTGGAAAAGCCCGGCGTGTCAGCCACATAGCCGCCACCCTCCAGTTTGTACAGTTCCACCTCGCGAGTGGTGTGCCTGCCGCGCCCCAGTTTTTGACTGATCTCCCCTGTTTTGAGCTGTAAGTCGGGAAACAAAGCGTTGAGCAAGGTGGACTTTCCCACCCCGGAATTGCCGGTGAAAGCAGAGATGCGCCCCTCTAAAAGCGCTCCCACTTGATCTACCCCCTCTCCCGTCACGGAAGACACTGCAAAACAAGGGATGCCGGCCACGCTGTAGATTTCCTGCAAAGAGGAAGCGTCGTCCAAATCGGTTTTTGTCAGGACCAAAACCGGAGCGATCTGCTCCAGTTCGGCTGCCGCAATGGTTTTATCCAAAATCAGCGGGTCCGGAGAGGGGTCCCGGAGAGAGGTGACAATAAACAGCTGGTCGATGTTGGCAATGGGGGGGCGCACCAGAAAGTTCTTTCGGGGAAGAATCTCCTCCAAGGCGCCGGTGCCGTCTTCCTCTCCCAGAATTCTCACCCGGTCTCCCGCATAGGGAGAGATGCGCGCCTTGCGGAATTTTCCGCGGGCAGTGCAGGTGTATATACCCTCTGGGGTTTCCACCGTATAAAACCCGCCGATCCCTTTGCGCACCAATCCTTCCAAATGCCTGCTCTCACTCACTGGACGCCCTCCTCGTCGGAAGAGCTATTCTCCCCTTCGCCGGAAGGTGTCTCCTGCGAACTTTCACTGCCAGAGGATTCGCTGCTTTCACTGCCTTCCGACGTTTGGAAATCGTACGTGCGGGTGACCTGGGTGGTCTGGCTGTCGTAGTTAAACTGCAGCTCCATATAGGTCTGGCCGTTCAATTCCACCACAATCGTCTCCGTACCGGAAGTACCGGTAAAGCTCAAATTATAGCTGTTGTTGTAGGAGGGGTTGACAATCTGGGAATCCACCTGGGTTCCGTTGCGGTACACGGTCAGGGAGACGTCCTCGTTGACCCCGCTGGGCAAGGGCACACTGTACGTCAGCACTTTGGGGGAATTGGCGCCGGAGCTCACCACAATGTCCACAGAGGTACCCTCGGACACTTCGGAGCCCCCTGCCGGGTTGGTGCTGATGACTGTGTCTGCAGGCTCTGTGCTGGAATCATCCCGAGTAATATTCCCTACGCTTAAGCCGGCGTCTTCCAGCCTGGCCGTCACATTGTACAGCAGATCTCCCACCAGGTCGGAGGGAACGGTGACCATGGTTTCCGCAGGGCCTGTGCTCACCCGCAAGGTGACAGTAGAGCCAGCGTCTACCTCTGTGTTGGCCTGGGGATCGGTGGAGATCACGTGACCTTCTTCCACCTCATCATCCGCCACATTTTCCACTTTGCTGTGCAGCCCGACGTTTTCCAGAGCCGTCTGCGCCTCTTCTAAGGTGTCGTTCGTCACATCCGGTACAGTGACCTTTTCCACACCGCCGTTGACCAGGAGCTCTACATCCGCATCCCGGCGAACCATGATGCCTGCCTCCGGGTTCTGGTGCATAATCTCTCCCGGCTGCAGTTCGGGATCGTTACCTTCTGTTACCTCAAAATGGAAGTCGGCATACTCTTCGTTGTTGATCACATCCTCATAGAGCTGCCCCACCAGCTGCGGCATTTCCATTTGATCGTTTTCCTCGGTGGGACGGTTGTTCCACCAATTGAGGAAGTAAATGGCCGCCACGGCCAGGCCCACAATGATGACCGCCACCAACACGCCTTTGACCGCCATGGCGCCCTTGGCACTGCGGCGGGACCGAACCAGCTCTTCCTCGTATTCATAGTCGTCGTTATAGGCCGGCGCCTGCCGGGAAGAGTCATAGGACTGCATAGTGCGGGCCGCGTCGTAGCGGGCACCCGCCGACTGCAAGTCATAGTGGAACACGGTGTTGGGATTACGGCGGAATTGATCCAGATCATCCAGCATCTCCCCCGCAGATTGGAACCGGTCCGCGGGATTTTTCTCCATGGCCTTCATGGTAATTTGCTCCAGCCCCAGAGGGATGGAGGGATTGAGCTCCCGGGGCTTGACCGCCTTTGCCTGCAGCTGCATCAAGGCCACCGACACAGCGTTGTCCGCCACAAAGGGCAGCTTGCCAGTGAGCATCTCATAGAGCATCACGCCCACGGAGTAGATGTCGGCCTTATCGGTGATGTAGTCGCCGCGGGCCTGCTCCGGAGCAATGTAGTGCACCGAACCAATGGCCTTGTCGGTCATGGTCGTGGTTTCGCTTTGCAGGAACCGGGCGATGCCAAAGTCGGCCACCTTGATGGTGCCGTCCTGCAGCAGCATAATGTTTTGGGGCTTGATGTCCCGGTGAATGATTCCCTTTTCATGGGCGCACTCCAGCGCCATCAAAATTTGCATGGTGAAATGCACCGCTTCGTTCCAGCGAATGGCGCCTTCCTGCTCAATGTATTCCTTAAGGGTGATTCCGTCGATGTACTCCATGACAATATACTGGAGCTGGTCGCCGAAGCTCACATCGTACACATTGACAATATTGGGGTGGGACAGCACGGCAATAGCCTTGGACTCGTTGCGGAAACGGCGGAGGAAATCGCTGTTGTTGGAAAACTCTTCCTTGAGAATCTTGATGGCCACCCAGCGGTCCTCTACCCGATCGTAGGCTTTGTACACATAGGCCATGCCGCCTACACCGATCAGCTCGTGGATCTCGTACCGGCCATCCAGGCGCTTTCCGATGAATTTATCCATAAACAGTTACCAAACCTTTCTCTAGAATTCTCCCAGTTCAAATGTCCGAAATGACCGCAACCGTAATATTGTCCGACCCGCCGCTTTCCACAGCAAAGCGGATCAACTCCTGGGACAAAACTTTTCCGTCTTCCCCATACTGTTCCAAATACTGTTCCATTTGCGCTTCGTCCATATAGTTGCTCAATCCGTCGGAGCAGGCCAGAGCGATGTCCCCAGGCTCCAAGTCCCACAGGCCGTAATCGCACTGGACTTGCTCGTGAACCCCCAAAACCCGGGTGATGATGTTCCGCTTGGGGTGGACGCGAGCCTCCTCCGGAGTAATCTGCCCAAAGTTTACAAGATCCTGTACATAGGAGTGATCCATGGTGATCTGGCTTAGGACGCCCTGGTGCTGCAAATAGGCCCGGCTGTCTCCCACATGAACCACATGCAGAACTCCCTGGGCCGCCAGCAGCACCACAGCCGTGGTGCCCATTCCTTGCAGATCCGGCGTCTGGCTGGCCGCCTGGTGCACCGCGTCGTTGGCCCGGCGCACAGCGTTGATCAGCAGATTTTTCACATTGGGCTGGCTGAGAGAGCTGTCAAACCCTGCTTCCAGCTCTTCCCGAATGGTTTTTGCCGCAATAGAGCTGGCCACATTGCCTCCCTTAGCGCCTCCCATGCCATCGCAAACAATGGCCCACGCCTCGCCGGAGTCAAAGATCCCGCACTCGCAGCTGTCCTGATTGGCACTTCGGACTGCGCCCACATCGGTTTCAAAATCAACTCTCATGGTCGTTCCCTCCTTCAACTTTACGCCGCAGCTGCCCGCAGGAAGCCTCTATATCAGAACCTAAGGTTCGTCTCACCGTAGCCGGTATCCCTCGGGACTCCAACAGGGAGACAAACCGTTTTTGCTGCTCTATTCTGCTCTTCCGGTACCCTGTACCCGTCACATCGTTTACGGGAATCAAATTCACATGGGCCAAAATGCCTTTTAACCTTCCCGCCAGTTCCAAAGCGCACGCGTCTGTGTCGTTGACCCCCTGGATCAGCGCATACTCAAAGGAGATGCGCCGCCCTGTTTTCGCCCCGTAGTACTTGCACGCCTGCAGCAATTCCCCTATGTTCCAACGATTGTTAATCGGCATGGTGCGGGAACGGATCGCGTCGTTGGGGGCGTGCAGGGACACAGAAAGGGTGAGCTGGTATTTTCGATCTGCCAGATCGTAGATTTTGTCCACGATTCCACAGGTGGACAGGGAGATATGCCGCATGCCGATCTGCAGCCCCTCCGGAGAGGTGACCAGCTCCAAAAAGCGCAGGACATTTTCGTAGTTGTCCAGGGGCTCCCCCATACCCATGAGCACAATGTGGGAGATGCGCACCCCTGCGTCTTGGGAAGCCGCCTGCACCTGGGACAAAATCTCTGAGGCGGCCAAGTTGCGGGAAAACCCACTCTTCCCCGTAGCGCAAAAACTACAGTTCATTTTACACCCCACCTGGGTGGAAATGCAAATGGAAGTTCCATATTTATAGTGCATGAGCACAGACTCCACATACTCCTCGTCAAAAAGCCGGAACAAATACTTGACCGTGCCGTCCTTGGAAACCCGCTTTTGGGCCACCTCGGCCGTTACAATGCGGTAGCTCTGGGCCAAATCCTGGCGCAGGTCCTTAGACAGGTCTGTCATCTGGGAGAAATCTCCCACGCCTCGATGAAGCCAGCGGAAGACTTGCAGAGCCCGGAATTTAGGAAGGCCCTTTTGCGCAAACTCCTCTTGCAGCTCTTTCAGAGTTTTCGATTTAATATCCCATGCTTCCCATGGCGTTACAGCGTCTTCCTTCATAGCTCTTCCTTTCTGCGGAACCTGGCCACGTAAAATCCGTCGGACCCCCCGGAAAAGGGGAACAAGGTCAGCGTATGGAGAGGTTCCTCTACACAGCGCTGTATCTCCGGAAGTTGGAACGGCGCCGGTTCGAACTCCGGATGCTCCTGCAAAAACCGCTCTGCCACTTCCCCGTTTTCCGCAGGATGCAACGTGCAGGTGGAGTAAACCAAAAGTCCTCCCGGCCGCACCAGAGCGGCGCCATGTTCCAAGATGGTATATTGGAGTTTGGGCAGTTCCCTGGTGGATGATACGGGTTTATAGCGAATTTCCGGCTTGCGGCGAATCACTCCATACCCAGAGCAGGGCACATCGCACAGCACCCCATCCAAGGGCGGCAGGTTTTCGTAGGGAAGCGTGACGTCGTGGAGCTGAGCCTCCACACAGGAAAGTCCCAAGCGCTCCGCACCTTGGCGGATCAATCGCACGCGGCCTTTGTACAAGTCAAAGGAATAGACAACTCCTGTGTTTTCCAGCATCTCCGCCAGGGTAAAGGTCTTTCCTCCCGGGGCGGCGCAGCAGTCGGCCAACCGCTGCCCCGGCCTGGGTTCCAACAGCTGGCAGGCAAGCTGGGCGGAAAGGTCCTGCACATGGAAAAGTCCCTCTTGAAAACTAGCCAACCCGGCGGGGGATCCCTCCCCGTCCAGAATGGCAGCCCCCACCGGGTTAACCAGCGGTCGCAGTACGAACCCCTCTTCCAGCAGCTTTTGGGACAAGTCCTCCTCCGTGGCGCGCAAGGGGTTCCTGCGCACGTACACCACCGGCCGCAGCTGAAAATAGGCCAGCAGTTTGCCGGTGAGTTCACGGCCGTAAGACCGCTGCCAAAGGGCAATCAAGTCTTCCGGAATGGAATACCGAAGGCTCAGAGCCCACAGGGAATCCCCTTCCGGCAGGGACAACTCCGGCTTTTTCCGGCACAGGCTGCGGAGAACTCCGTTGACCAAACCTGTGTAGGCGCCTTTTTTAATGGTCTTTGCCTCCTGCACCGCCTCGTTCACGGCGGCGGAGTCGGGCACCCGGTCCAAGTAGAGGATTTGATACGCCGCACACTGGAGCAGCACCCACACCGCCGGATCCACTTTTTTCTTGGGATCCCGCAGACAGCCCCGCAGAAAGTATTCCAAGGGCAGCCTTTTTTCCAACACCCCGTAAAAGAGCGTGGAGGCAAGGCCTGCGTCCCGGCTGTCCAGCCTGGCCTCACGTAGCGCCTTGTCGATGACAATATGGGAATAGCCCTCGTTTTCCGCCATGTGCAGCAGCGCTTGGTAGGCGGTGTGTCGTGCGTTGTTTTTCATAGCATTCTTTTCCTTGGGTTACAAGTTTTCTAGAGGCAGGGAATCTGTCAGAGGTTTGCCGTCCCGGTCTACCAGAGGGGTAAAGGTAGCGGCGCCCAGTCCCACAAAAGACACGTAGTTGACACCGGTCTGCTTATCCACCAGGACCACTAAATCTCCGCCTTGAAACCCTTCCCTGCTTTTTACCAGGAAACGATCCTCTTTCTTTTGAAACATGGGCAACGCTCCTTCTCTAGATCGTGCATTTTCAAAAAGCAATGTTTCCACAAAAGGCTTGTCATCTTGCTCTGGTAGGAGGCTCAGCGGGGCGCTGGCCGACGTCAGACAGGCCACAAAGGGTACGGCCATTCCACCACCACGTGCCATTCCCTGCCATGGGGGATCGCCCCGCTTTTAAACACAAGGCGGCCTCTCCCTGTATCATCCGTTTTCCGGTCCTCCAAAGTGGGAACCCTCTTGCAGCGGATGACCCAGCAAGTAGCTTTTGCCGTCCATGCGCTTGCCGTTTTCTGTTTGGATCTCTGTCAGCTCCAGAGCTCCTTGCCCGCAATATACCCACAATGCGCCATCCTGCGCGAAGGCCTTGCCAGCCTCGCCGCTCCCCTCGCGCACCCGGGAAGCGTGCAGTTTCAGCTTTCTCCCATCTAGATAGGAAACCGCAGAGGGCCAGGGGTTCAATCCCCGGATCAGGTCATGGACTTGCTGAGCGGACTTAGTCCAATCGACCTGGGAGAGCTCCTTGGAGAGCATAGGCGCTCGGGTGGCCTGAGCCTCGTCCTGAGGAACAGAGGTGAGCGTTCCCGCCTCCAGCCCCT
Source organism: uncultured Neglectibacter sp. (assembly GCA_904374805.1). Taxonomy (GTDB): domain Bacteria; phylum Bacillota; class Clostridia; order Oscillospirales; family Acutalibacteraceae; genus Acutalibacter; species Acutalibacter pullicola. The sequence goes on along the minus strand of CAJFEW010000006.1, from coordinate 17,080 downwards.
GGAGGGTTTCCAAAAGCAGATCCGCCCCCAGGTCTTTGAGGCGGTCAAACAGTTGTCCAGAGGTCTCTTCCTCTCCCACCGGCGTCTCCGCCTTCAGAAGCATGTCCCCCGTATCCATGCCCTCTGCCATAAACATGGTGGTAACGCCGGCCACTTTGTCCCCGTTGAGCACAGTCCACTGAATGGGTGCAGCGCCCCGATACTGGGGCAGCAGGGAGCCGTGCACATTGACACAGCCCAGTTTGGGAGCGTCCAGCACGGCCTTGGGCAGCAGTTTGCCGTAGGCCACCACCACAATCACGTCCGGATTCCAGGACCGAATTTCCGCCTGCACCTCTTCCTTGCGCAAGGTGGCAGGCTGGAAGACGGGAATTTGGTGCTGCAAAGCAAGCTCCTTTACAGGGGGAGGCTGCAGCTTGTGGCCCCGGCCCTTGGGTTTGTCCGGCTGGGTGTACACCGCGCAGACCTCATACCCGTGGTCCAGCAATATTTGTAAGGAAGGGACCGCAAAATCAGGGGTTCCCATAAATACAACGCGCATGTTCTCAGTCCTCGTCATCCATCCCGTTTTCCAGTTCTTCCCGAGTCAGCATACGGCTCACATGGGAGGTGAACAAAATCCCGTGCAGATGGTCGATCTCATGGCAGAAAGCCCGGGCGCACAATCCCTCGCCGGTTTTCTCAAACCAGTTTCCGTTTCGGTCCTGGGCGCGGACAGTCACCTTCATAGGACGCTTCACCAAGCCGTATTCTCCCGGATAGGAGAGGCAGCCCTCTGCCCCATTCTGTTCCCCTTCGGTGGCGATGATTTCCGGGTTGACCAGCTCTATGGGGCCTTCTCCCACATCCACCACACAGACCTGACGGAGAATACCCACCTGGGGAGCAGCCAGACCAGCCCCATTGGCGTCAGCCAGCGTCTCTTTCATGTCCTCCAGCAGCTGGTGCAGTTTGGCGTCGAATTTCTCCACTTTTCTGCACTCTTTTTCCAAAACCTCATCGCCAAATTTCACAATATTCCGAATTGCCATGTTGCATTTCCTTTCTTTACAAAATCCGATAGGGATTGGGATCGGCGTACGCCGTCACAGCATGATACCGCCGCAGCCCTGCAAATTCCCGCAAAAGCTGGGCAATCATGGTGCGCAGGGCGGAAGAATTGCGGCACTTAATCAAGAGCTTGTAGCGGTATTTATTGTTGACTTTTGCCACGGCCGCCGGAGAGGGCCGCAGAACCCGCAGAGGCAGTTCACTGTACTTCTCCCGGGCAAGCTCTCCCAGCCTGCGCAAAAAGGTCTCCGCACTCTCCCGCACCAACGGTTCCTTTTCTCCCACAAACCCGATCACCAGTAGATCTACAAAGGGGGGATACAACATGGCGCGGCGAAACAGGAGCTCCTGTTGGTAAAAGGCCTCGTAGTCCTGCCGGGCTGCCAGATGCAGCACCGGGTTCTCCGGAACATAGGTCTGCACAATGGCTGTGCCAGGAAACCGTCCTCTGCCAGCCCGGCCCACAACTTGGGTGAGCAGGTCAAACGTCCGCTCGTTGCTGCGAAAATCATCGCTGTATAGAGCTTGGTCTGCAGAGAGCACTCCCACCAGCGTAACATTTTCAAAGTTCAGCCCTTTGGCCACCATTTGGGTGCCGACCATCACGTCATATTCCCCTCGGGCAAACTGATCCAGCATTTTTTCCAGGGCGTATTTGGCCCCCACCGCATCGGTGTCCAGCCGCAGCACCCGGGCTTCCGGCAGCAGTTCCCGCAGCTCCGCCTCCGCCCTTTGGGTGCCCGTTCCCCGAAAGGTGACCGCTTCCTTCCCGCAGGAAGGGCAGCGGTGTGAAAAAGGCACCGAATAACCGCAGTAATGGCAGAGCAGTCTCCCATTGGCGCTGTGATACGTGAGGGAGATGCTGCAGTGGGGACAGACCACCACCTCGTGGCAATTTTGGCAGGAGGCAAAGGTGTGATAGCCCCGCCGGTTCAGAAGAAGGATCGATTGGCGGCCCAACCGGAAATTCTCCTGCAGGGCGCCTGCCAGGACAGGGCCGAAATTGCCCCCGTCTCTCACCCCCTCCTGGTTTCGGTCCACAACCTGCACCTGGGGAAGCTGCGCGTCGCCAAACCGGGCTTTCAGCTTATGAAAACCGATTTTTCCCTCCTGGGCCATGCGAAAATACTCCACAGAGGGGGTGGCGGAGGAGAGCAGGCAAAAAGCCCCTTCCTGACCGCAACGGTAGCGGGCCACCTCTCGGGCATCGTACCGGGGGCTGGTCTCCGACTTATAGGTGTGCTCCTGCTCCTCGTCCACCACGATCAAGCCCAAGTGGGCCACAGGGGCAAAAACAGCGGAGCGGGTGCCCACCACGACGGAGGCTTCCCCTCGTTTGACGCGCTTCCACTCGTCCAGCCGCTCTCCCAGGGAAAGGCCGCTGTGAAACACTGCCACAGAATCCCCAAACCACCGGCGAAACTGCCGGATAGCCTGGCCTGTCAGGGAAATTTCCGGCACCATGACGATAACGCCTTTCCCCTGGTCCCGGACGGCTTGCGCCAGCTTGAGAAAGACGGCGGTTTTCCCACTGCCGGTCACCCCGTACAGCAGCGCACAGTGGAATCCTGCCGGGTCCTCACACTCCCTGCGAAGAGAGGCAAAAACCTGCTCCTGCTCCGGGGAAAGGGCCATCTTTTCGGAAAGGGATACCTCCTCGTCAAAGAAGGCGGGACGGCGATAGACTTCATAGGTAAAGGCCTCCACGGCGCCTTTGTCCAGCAGGGCCCGGACCACACCGGCGGAAGCCCCTGTAAAGTAGCAGAGCTCCTTTTCTGAAGCTTCCCCCGCATCCTGGAGCGTGCGGAACACCTCTTGTTGGCGCGGAGTGAGCTTGCCGGAAAACCCGGCCACCGGACGAAGTCTTCTGGCAGCGGCATCTCCCACACGGCTGGCCGCCGTGTGCACAGGTTGCACCACACCGCGTTCCAGCAAATCCGAAAACTCCGGAGATTTTTCCTCCAAGCCGGAAACCTCACATACCTTTTCCAAGGGAAGGGGCTGCTTGGCTCTCTGCAGAGCTTGGATCACACACCACTGGGCGTCTGTGTAATTCTGCCGGTCAAAATCTGTAAAGACGGGGCACAGGGCAACCTGTTTTTTCAGCCGCAAGTGGTAGCCTGTGGGAATCATCCCTTTAGTGGCCTCAAACAACGTGCAGTAATATCGCTCACTCATCCACCGGGCCAACTCCACCATGGACGCATCCAGCGCAGGCTCAGGGTCCAGCAGGCTGTGAAGGTCTTTTACCTTCTCTCCCCCCTCCTGGGTCAGGGCAAACACAAGGCCCACCCGCAGCCGATTGCCCGTGCCAAACGGGACACTGACGCGCATACCGGGCTGCACTTTGCCCCGCAAGGCGGAGGGAATCCTGTAGGTAAACAGTTTGTCAAAGTGGTAGGCCGTGTTCTCCACGGCCACTTGGGCAAAAGGAGCGTTATGCATCCTCTTCCGTAATCATCTCCGGCTCAAGAATGCGGTATTTTCCCTGGACGAAGTCCTGCACAGCCATGTCCACAGGCTTGTCCATCAGGATGGTCCCCTCTTTTTCCGCTTTTTCGGCAATCTGCCGGGCACGTTTGGCCACGGCAATCACCAAGGAGTAGTAGCTCTTGTGAGGGACGGTGATAATGTTAGCAGACGGTTTAAGCATGTTCCAGCACCCTTTCAATTGAATCTGTATTGCGGGAAAACTTCAGTTTTTCCCCGTGAATGATCGCCCGCAGGTCGCTTACAGCGTCCTCCAGGCGGTCGTTAAAGACCACATAGTCGTACTCTTTCGCGTGAGGGATTTCCTCCCGCGCCTTGGCAAGCCGCTGTTGAATGGTGGCTTCCTCTTCCGTTCCCCGGCCCCGCAGGCGTTTTTCCAGAACCTGCATGGAGGGGGGAAGAATAAAAATGGAGACGCATTCCGGCATGAGTTTTTTCACCTGGGCGCCGCCTTTGACCTCAATCTCCAAAACCACGTCTCTGCCCTGGTCCATCCAGCGTTCCACCGGTTCCCGGGGCGTCCCGTAATAGTTGCCCACATATTCGGCGTATTCCAGCATCTGACCGGTCTGGATTTTTGTTTCGAACTCCTCTCGGGAGAGAAAGAAATACTGCTTGCCGTTCTCCTCTCCGGGGCGGGGCTGCCGGGTTGTGGCAGAAACAGACAGGCGCAAATTTTCCTCCTGAGCGAAAAGCTCTTTGAGGATGGTGCCCTTTCCGCCGCCGGAGGGCGCGGAAATCACCAGCAATAATCCTTTAGCCATGACGTTCTCCTCCTTCTGCGGCCGGCTCCTCCCTGTCGTTAAACCGCCCGGCCACGGTCTCCGGGGAAATGGCGGAAAGAACCACATTGTCGCTGTCCATAATCAACACGGCTTTTGTCCGGCGCCCAAAGGTGGCGTCGATCAAGACACCCTGCTCTTTTGCCTCCTGCACCATCCGCTTGATGGGCGCGGAGTCGGGGCTTACCACTGCCACCACTTTGTCTGCAGACACCAGGTTGCCAAAGCCGATATTTACCAATTTCATTGCTCCACCTGCCTATTCCACATTTTGCACCTGTTCCCGGATTTTCTCAATCAAGGCTTTGATATCCACCACCAAATAGGCGATTTTCGCATTGACGGATTTGGAGCCAATAGTGTTGGCCTCCCGGTTCATCTCCTGCACCAGGAAATCGATTTTTCTTCCCACGGGCCCATCGGATTCCAGCAGCTTGCGCAGCTGCAGAAAATGGCTGCGCAGCCGGACGGTCTCTTCATCTACCGCCACCTTGTCGGCAAAAATAGCCACCTCTGTAAGCAGACGCTGCTCGTCGAACCGGTTGTCCTCCAAGAGTTCCTCGATTTTAGTCCGCAGCCGTTCCCGGTATGCATCTACCGTTTCTGGGGTGATCTGTTCCACCTGCTCCACCAGAGAGACAATGGCCTCTGCTTTTTCCAAAATGTCCTCCTTCAGGCGAGCCCCTTCTGTCTCTCGCATCCGCAGGAAAGAGGCAATGGCCTCGTCGGCCACCTGCCGCACCGACTCCCACACAGCCTCTTCGTCTTCGGGAGCCTTGTGCACGGAAAAAATATCGGTGTATTTGGACAAAAGAGGCAGAGACACCTCGTCTGCCAGGCCATAGCGTTCCTTCAGCTCTTGAAAAGCTTGTACATAGGCGGAAGCCAGGGAGTGGTTGACCAGCACCTGCACGTCGGTCTCCTCCAAGGTTTCAATCTGCAGAAAGACATCTACCTTGCCCCGAGAAATCTTGCTTTGTACATAGGCTTTCAGCTTGTCCTCTAAAAAAAGGTACCCCCGCGTAATGCGGGCGTTGCATTCAAAATATTTGTGATTGACTGACTTTATTTCAAAAACGATGTGACGGCCTCCTAGGGTGCGTTCCCCACGGCCGTATCCCGTCATGCTGCGGAGCATACCATGTCCCCCTGTTCTTTGCAAGTGCGAACAATACTTGGCTATTCTATCCTAGTATTTTACCATTCCCCGAAACGCAATGCAACTCATTTCGGCCAATTTCACAGATTCTTAAGAAAGGCCCTGGCAAACATGCCCCAAGGACGGTCTCCTTTATCCTTCATAGCGGACAATGGTGCTCATGGGTGTGGAGGCAAAACCGTCCTCTATCGTAAAGCCCCGAGCTCGGAAAAAATCATAAAAGTCGGGGAAATCTGTGATAATCCAATCGGCGCCGTTGTTCTCCCCATAGGAGGCGGCAGAGCGCATAAGGGTGTCCAAAATAAACAGCGTCTCCCCCTGGGGTCTCTCAGAGCCGTCGTACCCGAAGGCCTGGAGTTTGTGCAGGTGCAGCGTGCTGCCTTCTAACCGGACCACCACATAGCCCACTTTCTCCCCCCGGTCCTCCATCAGAAGCACGCGGCTCTCCTCAGCGGCGTCTGCCTCTGCCAGCAGACGATTCTCTTCTTCCCGATTTTCCATGGGTTTCACCTGAATCATACGACTTCTCCCCTTTCTTCACTTCCGCGGTCAGTGCCCGCAGTTCCTCTTTCGTCAGCTCTCTGTACTTGCCCTGGGGCAGCATGCCCAGACGAACCGGTCCCACGGCAATGCGTTTGAGCCTGGCCACTTCCAATCCCAAAGCCTGACACATTTTCCGGATCTCCCGGTTCCTTCCCTCGTACAAGACAATTTCCAGCACAACCCGCCCCAGCTCCTGCTGCAGAACCCGGACTTTTGCAGGGGCCGTCCGGCGGCCTTCAATCACAATCCCGGTGCTGATTTGATTGAGCTGCTCTTCTGTGACGGAAGGACGTACTGTGACCCGGTAGGTTTTGGCCACATGCCGTTTCGGGTGGGCTACCCGGTTGGCAAATTCCCCGTCGTTGGTAAGGAGCAGCAATCCCTCCGAGTCCTTGTCCAAACGGCCCACCGGATAGACCCGCTCTCCCACATCCTCTACCAGCTGGGCCACACACCGGCGTCCCCGCTCATCGTGCAGGGTGGTGACAAACCCCCGGGGCTTGTGCAGGGCCAGATAGATCTTCTTTCCGCCCGTTACCACCGGCTGGCCGTCCACAGCAAGCCGGTCTTTGTCCGGGATGGCGCTGTCGCCCACATGGGCCACACGGCCGTTTACCGTCACCCTGCCTTGAGAAAGCAGTTCCTCTGCCTTGCGTCGGGAAGCCACCCCGCTGGCAGCCAATATTTTTTGAATGCGGCTTTTTTCTTCCATAGGTCACTCGCCTTTCTCACACGTCTTTTTCGGAAGAGAGGGGCGCCTCTTCCTGGGCCGTCAAGTCCTTCTGGGCCACACACCGATCCCCCACATACCAGCGCACTTGCCCTACGCAATCGCCCAGATGGATGGGAGCGTACAAAAATGCGGGGCCATACACGCGGCGCTCCAGCACATCCTGCGGGCCCAGGGCAACGGATGTTCCCTCTCCGCTGCAGCTAACGGAGACGGATTCTGCCTCTGATCCCACTACCGGCAGCGACAGGGAGGGAATCTCTTCGTCGAGGGAGACCGTGCGCACCTGGGAAAACCCGTAATCCAGCAGCAGGGCATGGTCGTTCCAATCATCGGGGGCGTGCAGCGTCACCGCCACCAGCAGAGCCCCGTCCCGCTGGGCAGCGGAGACCAGGCAGCGCCCCGCTTTTTTCGTGAACCCTGTTTTCACTCCCACACAACCCTGGTATTGGGTCAGCAGCCGGTTGTGATTGGTCAAGGTGAGCGACCTCTCTGGATCCTCCATATGCACGGTGGCGCGCACACTGGAGCAGAGCCTTTGGAAGCTGGGATTTTTCAATGCCTCTTGGGCCAGCAGGGCCATATCGTAGGCCGTGGACACATGCTCTCTCCCCTCGGGAGACACGCCATCCAGCCCGGAGGGTGTGACAAACCAAGTGTCTTCCATTCCCAGGTCCGCCGCCCGGGCATTCATCCTCTCAGCAAATTGCTCCAAAGACCCGTCCAGATACAGTGCCGCCCCGTTGGCGGCATCATTCCCCGAAGCCAACAGCATGCCGGCAGCAAGGCCCTCCAACGTGACCCGGTCCCCAGGCAGCAACCCCATGGACGACCCCTCTACCGCCACCATCTCTTCTGTAATTTCCACCACGGGGTTCCCCAACTCCTGGCCGGCTTCTAACGTCAGAAGCGCTGTCATGATTTTTGTGGTACTGGCCATGGGGCGGGGCGTGTGCGCCTCCTTTTCGTACAGGACAGCGCCAGTATCCGCCAACAAAACCACAGCGCTCTCCGCCGAAACCGCGGGCTGCGCCGCCCGCGCCCAACCGCCGCATGCTCCCAGAAAAACGCCCATCCAGCAAAGAATGCCGGCCCATCTCTTGATACGCTTGACCAACACAAATCACCCGCCTCGCAAACAAAGGTATGCGGGCGGGCGGCCAGCTATGCGTTTACAGATCCGGGGCAGGCTCTCCCCCTTGCTCCACACCATCGGTCAAAGGCGTCTCTTCGGCCTTTTTCTCCGGGGGAAAACTGTCTTTTTCGTCCTTTTGGAACAGGGCGGAAATCTTATCCACCACATCCGGAACCTTTTCCAAAGCCCGGTCCACGGAGCTGAGATAGGGCTCGATTTGCAAAACCCGGACATGCCCCTCCCGGATGGTCAGAAACGCAATGGGGCTGATAGTGATCCCAGCGCCGCTGCCTCCGGCAAACAGCCCTCCGGAAGGCTGGGTCTTCGAGGGAAGGTCCGTTCCACCTGAGGCGAACCCATAGCTCACTCGGGAAACCGGGATCACGGTGGTGCCGTCCGGCGTGGTCACAGGGTTTCCAATTACCGTATTCACGTCCACCATCTGCTTAATCTTGTCCATGGTGGTGCCGAGCAAATGATTCACTTGATTGTCGCTCATTTTACTTCACCCTGCTTTCGCGTCTGCGAAATCCTTTCTGTTTGGTTTGCCTGCAGTTTCCTGAAAAAAGGAAGCGCCTTCCAAAGTAGTATAATCCCTTCTTGCAGTAAAAACAACAGCCGAATGGAAGCTTTGCCGGAAAAATCCACCTGGTGCTCCTCTGTCTGGTACTGCAAATCCACACTCACCCGCCTTGCCTTTCCGGGCCGCCAATGAAAGATTGCGCCGCAGGCACTGTACACTGCTGCGCACACCTGGCCGTATAAAACAGCGGCAGCGGCGGCGTCTTCTTTCCCGCCCAGGCAGATGTACAGATCGAAGGTGTCCAAGCGCACCCGCTTCAGCAATCCCTGCACAGCGCCCTCCACCGCCTGCGCCAGCTCCTGCAGAGTGCGCAGAAAGCCGCCCAGACCTTCCCGGCGGAGCATTGCCCGCAGTTTTTTTCCCAGACCTGGTTCCTTTTCAGGAGACACCTTTGTTTCTTCCGGCGGGGAAGGTTCCTCTGCTTCTTTCGGAACGCCGCCAAAGGGGAACCGGAAAAAGAGGTACCGTACCGTCCCCGTGAAGGTCTTTTGGAAGGAAATCTCCAAACGCACAGGGACCAGCAGCAAGACCAGGAGGAGAACGATCACCCCCACCGCTATCCCGATTGCCACCATATGTCACACAGCCTTTCTAACAAAATGCGAAGTTCCTCACAGGAGAGCGTTTTCCTTCGCCAAGAAAACCGCTTTACGCTTCCGAAGAAGGGGCGTCCTCCTCTTCACTGGAAGGGGGCGGCGGCAGCTCTTCCAAAGAGGAAAGCTGAAAACAGCGCAAAAACGTATCGGTGGTGCCGTACAGCAAGGGACGGCCAGGCAGCTCCAGCCGGCCTCGCTCCTCCAGCAGATTTTTCTGCAGCAAACTGGCAATTACACCTGAGCAATCCACACCCCGGACCTGCTCCACAAAGGCCTTGGTCACCGGCTGGTTATAGGCTATAACTGCCAGCACCTCCAGCGCGGCTTGGGACAAAGGCGCCCCCCGCTTTAAATCCAACACATCCCGAACCGGCTGGACATAGGCAGGATTGGTGCAAAACTGGGCGCTTTCCCCCAACCGCACCAAGTGGATGCCGCTGGTTGGTCTGTTATATTTTTCCTGCAACTGGGCAACAATCTCCTCAATAGCAGGCGTGCGCACGCCCAGCACCTGGGCAATACGATCCAGAGAGACCGGTTCGCCCCCTGCAAAAAGGATGGCTTCGGTCTTGCCTGTAAGTTCTTCCTGGTTCAGCGTTTTTTCCCCCTGTCTAACAATTGAATTCTGCTGGCGTCTCCCTCGCCCTCCACACGAAGGCGCCGGTTTTTTACCAGCTCCAACACCGCTAAAAAGGCTGCCACCCGTTGCGAACGGTCGTGTTTGGTGCGAAACAGCTCTTGAAAGGAAAGGCTCTTTTTCTTCCACAGCAGCCGGAGAATCGCCACAGCCTGAGACGCCACCGAGACAATCTTCCGGGAGACCAGGGCGGAAAAATTCTCCGGCTTTGGCGGCAGCAGGGTTCTCCCTTTGCCCCAGGCCGCCGCTAAAGCTTGTGCCAACTCCCGGGGATCGTGCAGCCTTTTATACGTGGGGTCTACCGGGATGGGCTCCGGCGAGCGGGTGAGCTGGTCAAAAGTGCACCGGCTGGCAAGGGCGGCTGCCGCCTGCTTGCACTGCTCGTATTCCAGCAGCTGCCCGGTGAGCTCCGCCCGAGGGTCCTCCTCCTCTTCCTGATGGGGAAGCAAAGAAGCCGCTTTGATCTGGACCAGCCGAGCGGCCATTTCCAGAAACTCACTGGCCACATCCATATTCTCTTCCCGCATACGGTCAATCTGTTCCATATATTGGTCCAACAGCTGGGAAATAGGGATGTCGTAGATATCCAGTTTATTTTTTGCCACCAGGGAGAGAAGCAGATCCAAGGGCCCATCGAAGACTTCCAAATGGTACTGCAGCTTTTCCATGGCTTACAGAAGTCCGAACAGGCGGAAGGGAGCCTCTGCCAGAGACATGATGATCCGGTAGAAGAAGCTCTGCACCGTGTACAGGGGCCCCGACATGGCGCCGGACAGAAGCAGCAGAAACATGATCATGACGAACACATTTTGGTAGCGGTAATAGGTGGAAAGGGCTCTGTCGCTCAGAAAAGCTCCTACAATACGGGACCCATCCAAAGGAGGCATGGGGATCAGATTGAACACAGCCAAGGAGATGTTCACCACCACATAATAGGACAGCACGTTAAACAGGAACGCTGTGAACGCATTATAAGGGGAGAACACTTCCATCAAGACCACCAGAATCGCCCCCACCAACGCCGCCAGCAAGTTGGACACCGGCCCGGCCAGAGCCGTGATGGCCATGTCACGCTTGGGGTTTTTAAAGTAACGGCTGTTGACCGGCACGGGCTTTGCCCAACCGAACCCAAAGAGAATCAGGGCAACTGCACCCATAGGGTCGACACTGGCAAGGGGGTTGAGCGTGAGCCGCCCTTCCAGCTTCGCGGTGGGATCTCCCAATTTATTTGCCACCCAGCCATGGGCAAATTCGTGCAGGGGCAGTATGCACAAGATGACGAACACAACGGAAATCACCTGGGCCAATACCGCCCAAACGTCCACATGCTGACCAGCGGTCAGGCTTCGAATCACATCAAAAAGCATAGGAATCCTCCTTTTTCAAAAGGGATTATACCCTATTTCTGGGAAAACTGCAATTCCTTTGAAAAAAAACTTGCAATTCCCGGTGGAATCTGCTATAATTCTTTTCGTTGCAAATTTGGAATTATCTCGCTTTTAAGGAGGTGCAGTTATGGCAAAATGTGATTTCTGCGGCAAGGATGTTTCCTTTGGCATCAAAGTTTCCCACTCCCACCGTCGTTCCAACCGGACTTGGAAGCCCAACATCAAGCGCGTGAAGGCGGTCGTCAATGGAACTCCCAAGCGCGTGTACGCCTGCACCCGTTGCTTGCGTTCCGGCAAAGTGACCCGGGCTGTGTAAGATTTCTGCCTGCGCTTTTGCCGTTGAATATGCACGGCTGAGAAACCAGGGCCATTCCCTTTTTGGGAATGGCCCTTTTTCTCATTCTTTTTTGTTTTAGCCTGAATCACCGGCGCGAAGGCGTTTTCCATGTCACCCGAAGGGTTTCTCTTCTGTCAAGCGGGAAAGATCCCCCTGGTCAAACCCAGCAAGGATGACACACGCCCGTTCCTGAGCTTCCTTGTACAGCGCGAAAAAATCCTGCTGGGAACGCTCCGGCCCAGATCCCCAGGGCTCCTGCCCCACATTGGCAAAGTCCACGTCCTCCCGCTCTGTGAGAGGAACAAAATGGCTGGAGATGGCATGAGGCCGCCCTTTTTCCCAAAGAGCCACCACGCGCTTTTTCAGCCCGGACCGATCCTGCAGAAGGGCAAAAATCCCATGAGCGTCCTGTGTGGCCTGATACAGAAGTTTCTCGGAAACCGACTCCCCGTACATCGCAAACAGCACCTCCCGATACAGGTGGGCAATCTGCCGCTGCACTGCCTCGTTTTTGGGAAACATGTCTTTGAGACGCACTTCGGAGGGCAGTTTACCCGTTTCATACCGCAGGACAATGGCATCTAGGGCGGCCTCTATCTCCCCATGCAGCGTGTCCGGTGTTTCCCAGGGGAACCGGCGCACCAGTTCCCGCGCTTTCCAGTTGATGTACGGGTGCGCAGTGGAATCCAAGGCATAGTGGCACACAAACCCCTCCACATAGGAGCGGTACACTTTTCCTGAATGCTTGCGTAAAAAGTCTCGCAGCGCCCCCAGCACCTTAGAGGGAAGTTCTTCATGAAGACGGTTGCCATAGGCCTGGAGGGATTCCCCCTTTTGAAAGGGAAGAAAACGATGGCAGAAAAAGAAATCCGGCCCTTGAGCTCCCCAAGCGTAGGCGCAGGGATCTATGGCAAATGCATCGCCCTTTTGGTCTTTAACCACCTGGGCAAAACAGGAGTGGGTCAAACAGGCAGGCATAGGACATTCTCCTTTCCATGATATTCTCTTAGGCGGGGGACCAGGTCTGCACCCAGGGAAAGGCCTCTCTCCACTCTTGGGGGAAGGGGCTTTCCCAATGGAGGGCGGCTCCCAACGGCGGACAGGTAAGCTGCACCCGTCCGCAGTGCAGCGCTTGGGTGGAAAGCAACACCCGGCTTCCCCCATATAAGTCGTCCCCGGCCAACGGGTGTTCCAAACTGGCAAAATGCACCCGGATTTGGTGGGTGCGCCCCGTCTCCAAGGACAGCTCCAGCAGCGTGTGCCCCTCGTTAGAGGCCAATGCTTTCCAATGGGTGACCGCCGGATCGCCTCCCTCTTGGCAGCAACGCTTGATTTTGCTGCCAGGCTCCAGACCGATGGGGGCACGGATCGTGCCCGCTCCAGCCAACGTCCCCTGGCAGAGGGCATAGTATCTTTTTCCCACTTGCGCAGAGGAGACAGCCACCCTGTTTTTACCAAGCACCACCAAACCGCTCGTATCCCGGTCCAAGCGGTATAAGGGGCGAAACAGAGGGGTTTGCCCGGCTTTTTCGTAGTAGAAAGCCACCCGATTCAACAGGCTGTCCCGGGAGTGTCCCGGGGAAGGATGAATGGGCATATGGGGCGGCTTATCCACCACCAGGTAGTCCTCATCCTCCCACACTACGGAAAGAGGGCCTTCCTGGGGCTCATACACAGCTGCATCCTGGGGCAGCTGCAGCACCAGCACATCCCCCTGGGCCAGAACGTCCACGCTGCGGCAAGGGGTCCCATTGCGCAGCAGTCCTCCCGGCAGATGCTTTTGCTTGACAAAGGCCCGTGAGGAAAGCCCCAGATACCGGCGGCAGAAGTCCTGAACCGTTCTCCCCTCCCAAGAAGGGGGAACTACATAGGAAAGAGCGCGGCTCATTTTTCCCGGGTGGCCAAAGAGACCGCCAGTTCCCGCAGGAAAGCAGTGTCGCCGGCAAAGGCCTCCAACGCGGAGATGGCCTGATCTGTGTAGGACTCCACCAGCCGCTGAGCTTCTTCCACCCCCAGCAGGGAAACGTAGTTGCGCTTGTCCCGGGCGGAATCCATGCCCACGTTTTTCCCCAGGGTTTTAGCGTCCCCTTCTACGTCTAAAATATCGTCTCGAATCTGAAAGGCCATACCCAGGCCTTCGGCGTAATGGCGGGCTGCCTCCAGCTGGCCGTCTCCGGCCCCCGCAGCAATACAGCCCATCTGGCAGGCAGCGGAAATCAGTGCCACCGTCTTTCCCTGGTCCATCTGCTGCAGCAGGGAGAGATCCACCTCTTTCCCCTGAGCGCTCAGGTCCACGCACTGCCCCCCCACCATGCCGGATGCACCGGCGCAGCGGGCCAGGACGGAAGCTCCCCGAACGGCATCCGAGCTGGGGCCGGAAAAAGCCAAGGCCTGCTCAAACGCCCGGGTCAAAAGGCCGTCCCCGGCCAAAAGGGCCATAGCTTCCCCAAACACTTTGTGGTTGGTGGGTTTGCCACGGCGCAGATCGTCGTCGTCCATGCAGGGCAGATCGTCGTGGATCAGAGAATAGGTGTGGACCATCTCGACCGCGCAGGCGAAAGGCAGCGCCTGCTGGGCGGAGCCCCCGCAAAGTTCTGCAAAAGCCAAAGTCAGCACCGGACGAATGCGCTTTCCGCCCACCAACAGGCTGTAGCGCATAGCCTCCCACACCGTTCGGTCCAGACTCTCTTCCTTCGGGGCGGGCACCGCCTCTTCCAGGGCCTGCTCCACCATGGTCAAATAGCGCTCAAAGGTTTGCTTCATCGCTCTCTTCTCCCCTGTCTGGAATTTTTGCCAGTTCCGTTATTTTCTGCTCAGCCTTGTCCAGCATTTGATAGCACTGAGCGGAAAGCTTCGCGCCCTCCTCATACAGCTTCATGGAGCTATCTAACGTCTCCTCGCCGCTTTCCAGCTTTTCCACAATGGCCTGCAGCCGCTGCATTGCCTCTTCAAACTTCCATTTTGCCATGGGGTTCCACCTGCCCTTCTATCACTTGAGCGGTCAAACCGCCCTCTTGCAAACGAATGTGCACCATTTCTCCCGGAGAGATTTCCCCGGCGCTTTTCAGCACCCTTCCCTTACCGTCGCTGACCACGGCATACCCGCGAGCCAACACACCCAAGGGGCTCAAGGCGTGCAATTGTCCCACCGCCGCTTCAAACTCTTTTTTCCTCTCGGTCAGACGCCGCTGGACCGTTTCCTGCATCCTGCCGGAAAGATCCCGCAGGTTCTCCTTTCGCTGCTCCAGCAAGCTCTGGGGTGACCCCAGAGGAGAGGACTCCACTAAAATATCCACGCTCTGGCGAAGGTACTCCACGAAATTTCCCGCTTCCTCGTGGAAATAGCGGTGATAGGCCAGCAGCTGTGCGCGCTGTTCCCGTTCCTCCGGGGTACAGAGCTCTGCAGCCGCGCTGGGCGTGGGCGCCCGCAGGTCCGCCACAAAGTCGCAGATGGTGTAATCTGTCTCATGCCCCACGGCGGAGACCACAGGGATGTGGCAGTCGAACACCGCTCGGGCCACTTCCTCTTGGTTGAAGGCCCAAAGGTCTTCCAAGGAGCCGCCGCCCCTTCCCACAATCACCACATCGCAGGCCTTTTTCCGGTCCATTTCCCGCAAAGCTTCGGCAATCTGTCCGGCGGCTTGGTCCCCTTGCACCAACACGGGGGCAAAAACAATCTGGGCCAGGGGCCACCGGCGGGCAGTAATCTGCAAAATGTCCCGCACGGCCGCCCCAGTGGGGGATGTAATCACGCCAATTCTCTCAGGAAAAGGAGGGATCGGTTTTTTATGCTCTGGGGAAAACAGCCCCTCTTGGGCCAGTTTTTCCTTCAGCTGCTCAAAGGCAAGGCTCAAGGCCCCCACCCCCTCCGGCTGCATGTCCTCCGCGTAGAGCTGGTATTGGCCGGAGGGCTCGTATACGGATACCCTTCCCCGAATGAGCACTTTCATACCATCCTTGGGGTGAAACTGCAGCCGTCGGGCCGCTGAGGCAAACATAACCCCCTTCAGGACAGATTTGGAATCTTTCAAAGAGAAGTACAAGTGCCCGGACCGGTAATGGTCTGTAAAGTTGGAAAGTTCGCCGGAAACCAACACACTTTGCAGACGCCCGTCCCCTTCCAGCAGGGACTTAATAAAAAAATTGACCTGGGACACAGTGAGCACCGTTGTCTTCATCTTCCAAACCTCTTCTTCCACGCCAATACCGCCACGCCGGCGGCGTTATCCGAAGAAAACTCCGGGGCGGCAAACCAGGCGCCATATTTGTCACCCAAACGCTTTCGCAACAGGGAGTTGGAACAAACCCCTCCGGAAAACACCACAGGGAGAGGTCCCCATTCCCGCAGAATTCCTTCACACATCCGGTCCAACACGGCGGCAATAGCCTCCAGGCAATAGCGGGCGATTTCCTGGGGCGGGGCGCCTCGCTCCAACAGGGCCCGGCACTGGTTCTCGATGCCGGAAAGGGAGCAATCGTTTCTCTTCAGGACAGGGCGGTAGGTGATTTTCCCCTCCCATGCAAGCGCCAGCTTCTCCAGAGCTGGTCCACAGGGAAAGGGCAGCCCCAGCATGACGCCCACCCGGTCCACGGCCTGTCCCGCTTTCAAATCTAAAGACCCTGCCACCCGACGGGGCTGGGGAATCCCCTCCCGGTCGGGCGTTACCAGCAGCGCCTCCGTGGTGCCGCCGGACACGTGAAACGCCAAAAAGGACTGGTCCAATAGATCCAACTTTCCCGCGGAATACAGGGCCGCCCCCAGATGGCCCTGCTGGTGGGAAAAAGGCTCCACAGGAATGCCCCAGGCTTTTCCCAAAAGCTCCCCTGTGTTTTTCCCCACCAAAAAGCAGGGCATGTAGGAGCCCTCTTCCCCGGTGGGGGAAACGGAGACCCCCAACACTGCCGGCGGCTGAGGGAGCTCCTCCAAAAGGGGACCCAGCACCTGGGGCAGTTGGCGCACATGGTGGAACACGGCATCGCTCTGCCGCAACCCTTTTTCCCCCTGCTTCACCGGGAGAAGTTTTTTGCCATTGCGCAGAACCTGCGTCCCGTCAAACAGGGCGGCGGAGGTGGTGTAATTGCTGGTGTCGATCCCCACGCTGCACTCACACATGGGCGGGTTCCTGCTTTTCCGGCGAAATCTCCTTGGCTACAGAGGCCAGCACGCCGTTGATGTAAGGGGCGTCGTTTTTCCCGCCGTACACTTTTGCCAGCTCCACCGCCTCGTTGATGGAAACACTGGCGGGAATGGAGCTATCCCACCGCATTTCGTAAATTGCAAGGCGCAAAAGGGCCAGGGCCACCTTGGAAAGACGGCGCAGGTTCCAGCCGCGGATGTGGGCCTCAATGATTGCGTCGATTTCCTCCCGATGGGCCTCCACGCCCAGAGCCTCGCTCTCCGCAAAGGAGTCGGGCACAAAGTCTCTCGCCTCGGCGGCGTCATGCAAAATGGCGTCCATGGATTCGCCCTGCACGGTCTGTTCAAATACCAGAATGAAAGCCTGCTCTCTGGCTTCTCGTCTTGTCATGGTCATTCCTCCCCCACAAAAAATACGGACTGTAAAGTTAAATGAAAGTTGAGGACCCGTCAGCCCAGATGGTACAATGGTTTTACCACAAATCCAAGTACCTCCCGAAAGGAGACGAGTCC
>CAJFEW010000005.1 GCA_904374805.1 uncultured Neglectibacter sp. | reverse complement strand
AGGAGCTGGTGATGGACGGCGTGCAGGTCTCCAAGCTGTGGCAGCGCCGCCAGGGCTGCAAGTTCAACGGCACCAGCTACATCACCCAGCGGGCCGCCGAGGCTGTGTTCACACCCGAAGGTCAGAAGCAGATCCGGGAAACCATCGCTTACTACCAGAAGAACGCCCAGGTGATGATGGACGCCTTTACCAAAATGGGCGTGTGGTTCACCGGCGGGAAGAACTCCCCCTATATTTGGATGAAGTGCCCGGACGGCATGGGCAGCTGGGAGTACTTTGACTATCTGCTCCACAACGCGGAGATTGTGGGCACCCCCGGCGAGGGCTTCGGCAAGAACGGAGAGGGCTACTTCCGCCTGACTGCCTTCGGCGACGCCCAGAAGACCGTGGAGGCTATGGAGCGGATACAGAAGCTGAACGGGTGCTCCCGCTGAGCACGCCGCTCTCTTGCCTGTGACAGGGGCAGGCGGCGGCTCTCTTGAGGGAACGGTGAGAAAGGAAAAAACTCCGGGCCGTTCCCCTCTGGGGGCCTGGGAGAGGAAAGGGTACGTGAAAGCCCAGGTACTGGGACGGAGAACTGCAAATGGCACTGTTGGGCCCCCCTGTAAACACTGGCTTTTTTCGCCAACGGTGCCAAGTTTTGGGAGGAACGGTCATGCTAGAACAGCTGAAAGAACAGGTCTATGAAGCCAACATGCTGCTGCCCCAGCACCATTTGGTCACCTTCACCTGGGGCAATGTGAGCGGTGTGGACCGGGAGTCCGGTTTGATGGCCATCAAGCCCAGCGGGATCGAGTATGAACAGCTCTCCCCGGAGGACATGGTGCTGGTGGACATTGAAACCGGTAAAAAAGTGGAGGGCAAGTGGAACCCCTCTTCCGACACCGCCACCCACTGCGAACTGTATCGCTCCTTTGCGACGATCGGCGGGGTGGTCCACACCCACTCCCGGTGGGCCACCATCTTCAGCCAGATGGGCCGGGGCGTGCCCGCCTTGGGCACCACCCATGGCGACTATTTCTACGGAGAGATCCCCTGCACCCGGAAGATGACCCCGGAGGAGATTGCCGGAGAGTATGAGTTGGAGACCGGCAAGGTGATTGTGGAGACCTTCCAGGGCAAGAGCCCGGAGGACATTCCGGCAGTGCTGGTGCACAGCCACGGGCCTTTCGCTTGGGGCACGGACGCCAAAAACGCCGTCCACAACGGAGTGGTGCTGGAAGAGGTGGCCTTTATGGCCTGGCACGCACTGCAGCTGGAGCCCAGCTTGCCCCCCATGCAGCAGGAGCTGCTGGACAAGCACTACCTGCGCAAGCACGGGGCCAACGCCTACTACGGCCAGGCCCGTGACCGGACTGGACAAGATGCGAACGCCGGTGCGTGACCGCACTGGACAAGCCGCCTTCTTGCGTTCCCCAAGGGCGGTCCCTTCGCAAAAGAGCTGCATGGAGACAAGGAGAAGTTTTTGGTCCAGCTTTTTTCAAAAAGGTGGCGGTTAGTAAGGCGGAGCCTTACGGCCTTCATTGCGCCAGCCAACGCAGGAGGCTAGAAAAGGCTTCCGGTGGAAGGCTTTAGGGGTCTCCGCTTCCGCTCCGGTCGGTCCTGCGTGCCACTGGCACGCAGGACCCCTCGTCGGGGGGCGCTGATGTCCAGTGGGCACCGTTTAGCGCCGACCGAGGCGGCAGCCGAGACTTCTTGACTGGGCCGTTAGGTCCAGCGTAGCTACCGCTGCATTTCCCTGTCCAACCACCCCAAGCGGCCCGCCGTCCTTTGGCGGAAGCGACGGCAGGGTTTCAACCTCTGGGTGCTTCCGTGCCCAAATCTCGGCATAAGTATGCGAAAAGCTGACTCCCTGCCGCCCCCGGAGGCGCCCCACATTTTTCCCACTAGGTGATGCCTATGACGTACTATCAAGACGAAAATTTGACTATCCGCCCTATGTTGCCTTCGGACTGCCAGGCTTTCTATGAGAGCTTTGCCGCCCAGGGCTGGCACAAGCCCCTGGCCCAGTTTCAGCGGTATTTTCAGGAGCAGGAACAGGGCGGGAAACACATTTTGGTGGCTGTCTGGCAGGGAGAAGTGGCCGGGTACACCACATTGCTGCCCCAGGCCCCTGCTGGTCCCTTTGCGGGCAAGGGCTGGCCGGAAGTGTGCGACTTTAATGTGCTGGAGAAATTCCAGCGGCGAGGCATTGGCAGCCGTATCTTAGAGGAGGCCGAGGACTTGGCTGCCCAAGTCAGCGATACCATTTGCCTGGGGGTGGGGCTGCACAGAGGCTATGGGGCAGCCCAGCGCCTGTATGTGAAGCGGGGCTATGTGCCGAACGGCTCCGGCCTGTGGTACCGGGATCAGACCTTGGCTCCCTACGCCCCCTGCGCAGGGGACGACGATTTGGTGCTCTACCTTTCCAAAAAGCTGACCCGCCGGGAGTTTCGCCCCCTCACTGGGGAGGAACTTGTCCCGGAGCTGAGTGCTGGCGCAAGGTGGAGGGCCAGTGGGTGGTGAAAGATGTGGTTTTCACCGAGCGCTGGGGGGAGGAAGACTACCGCTTCCTGTGCCAATGCCTGCGAAACACCGTGGCCACCGGTGGCCAGGTGTGGGGGGCCTTCCTGGAGGGGAGGCTCAAGGGCTTTGCCTCTGTGGAGGGGCCGCTGGTGGGCTCCCGGAAGCAGTACGCGGACCTGACCAGCATCCACGTCTCCGCAGACGCCCGGGGCCACGGCCTGGGGCGGCGGCTGTTTTTGCTGGCGGAGAGCTCGGCCCGTCAGTTGGGGGCCCAGGCTCTGTACATCTCCGCCCATTCTTCCGTGGAGAGCCAGGCCTTTTACAAGGCTATGGGCTGCGTAGAGGCCCGGGAGTATATTCCCGCCCACGTGGAAAAGGAACCTTGCGACTGCCAGCTGGAGCGGCAGATCTGAGAGGAAAGCGCGGGCAAAGCAAAAGAGAATGTCCCATTTCCAGGGGCGCGTTGTAAACGGTGGAAAGTTTACAACGCGCCCTTTTTTGCTGCCAATTGCTGGGAAAGAGTAAGGTACCGCAGAAAAGCAAAAACCGCGGGAGAGAGCTGCCTGTTCCCCAAAAGGGAGGGCGCGAAGTAAAAGTTCTTTGCTTCTTTCTTTCAAGAAAGAAGGGAGGTGTAAGAAAAAAGAAAGAAATACCCCTTGACGCATTATACTATGCGATGTATAGTATGAGTGATCACGGAGGAAAGGAGTGGGGAGATGGACGCCCAACTGAAAAAAGGGCTTCTGGATGTGTGCGTGCTGGTGGCGCTGCAGGAGCGGGATTCCTACGGCTATCAGATTATCAAGGATGTGAACCCCATTGTGGAGATCTCTGAATCCACGCTGTATCCCATCCTCAAACGGCTGGAGGCCGGGGGCTTTGTGACCACCTATTCCATGGAGCACAACAGCCGCCTGCGGAAGTACTACCACCTGACAGATCGAGGCAGGGAGCGCATTGGAGAATTTCTGGTGGAATGGCAGGATGTGATGCGTGCCTACCGGTACATCGCCGCCTCCCAAGAGGGCGGAGCAACGCCATTGAGAAAGGATGAAACACCATGACAAAGCAACTGTTTTTAAACGAGCTTTCGGCGGCGCTCCACGGCTTGCCCCGGGAGGAACGGTACCGCACCTTGCGTTACTATGACGAATTGATCGACGACCGAATGGAGGACGGCCAGAGCGAGGAGGAGGCCGTTTCCGGTCTGGGAGAGCCGGAGCAGGTGGCCCGAGAGATCCTGGGAGAGGAGGAGGCGCCTGCTTCCACCGGCAAGGGAAGAAAAGTGTGGCTGATTGTTCTGTTGGCGCTTGGCTTCCCTCTCTGGGGCAGCCTGCTGCTGGCGGCGGTGATTGTGCTGCTGTGCGTGTACCTTTGCCTGTTCCTGCCGGCCTTTGTGCTGGGGGTGCTGGCCCTGGCGTCTTTGGCGGGCGCTGTGGTAGGCGTGGCAGGCACACCTTTCCTAATTTTAGATGTAGGCCTGTTTACCGGCGGCCTGCCTGCGGGGCTGTTTCAGCTGGGGCTGTCCGTTGCCTTGCTGGGCCTGGCGGTTCTCAGCGCCCTGGGGTTCTATTTTACCGGCAAGGCCACGGTGAAGGCCGGAAGAGCCATCTGGCGGTGGATCCGCCGCAGCTTTAGCAAAAAGGGGAGGGTTGTGGTATGAAACGGAAACAGCGGTTTTTCAAGCTCAGCGCCATTGTAGGGTGCATCCTGCTGGGCGCGGGAATACTGCTCTGCGGCGCCGGGTTTGTGGCCATGGGCTGCGATTTGGACGCCTTCATCTATCCCCGGGTGGAGATGTCCGCCCAGGCGGAAGAGGGCCAAGTTTCCACAGAAACCCCTGGCCCGGGGGACGATTGGGCCCAGGCGGAGTTCGCCCCCCAGGAGAACATTTCCGCTATCGAAGTGCAGGCTTCTCTGGGCAGGGTGACCGTGTGCGGGGACCCAGACCTGGCGGCCCCCACGGTGCGCTATTCCCCCAAGGGGTATCAGTTGGAGATACAGGAAAACACTTTGGTAATCTCCAGCTTGGACCAGTCCGGGAACGGCTGGAAGTGGTACCAGCTGTTGCACTTGCATGAACCTTCCAAGGAGTATGACCTGACGGTTTCCGTTCCAGAAAAGCTGCTGGACAGCGTCTACGTGGAGTCTGGGATGGGCGCCGTACATGTATCGGACCTGGAAGCGGCCAACGTGACCGTCCAGGGAGACATGGGCGACGTGACGTTGGACAACGTGGCCGCTTCGGAAAGCCTGACCGTGACCCAGTCCATGGGACGTGTCACGGTGGAGAACTGCCAGGGCGGAGATCTCACCTTGGAAAATGATATGGGGGATACAGAGCTTTCCAGCGGCAGCTTCACAGAGGGGGAGATCACCGCTAGTGCCGGCAGCGTGGGCGTGGCGGGCAGCACCTTCACCACCTTGACCGTGGAGAACGACATGGGGGATGTGAACCTGAGTGCCACCCAGGTTTCCGAGGCCGTTTCCTGCGCGGTAAACATGGGCAGCATCGGCCTGGACCAGCTTGCCAGCCCGGCCATCACCTTGGACGCCGATTCCGGCAATGTGACGGGCACCATCGCAGGCCGCCAGGAGGACTACCAAATCACCGTGGAGACCGATCTGGGGGACTCCAACTTGCAGGACCAGCTGGGAGAAGGCTCCCACTTGCTGCAGGTCACCACCAATATGGGAAACATTTCTCTGGATTTTGCAGAGTGAAGAAAAGAGGGTGCTGCGTTGTGCAACACCCTCTTTTCCCTTCTGTTTCTATTCCCGGGCGTCGTCTCGGTCTCGAAAGAGAAGGGAGACGCACCACAGGGCGGCGATGCCTACCAGCGTGTAGACGATGCGCGCGATCAAAGCGTCCTGCCCGCCGCAGATCCATGCCACCAGGTCGAAGCGAAAAATGCCCACCAAGCCCCAGTTGACGCCGCCGATCACGGTGAGAAGCAAGGCGATTCGGTCCAAAAGCTTCATGGATATTACCCCTTTTTTGTGAATTTCCCGGCCTGTCCGCCGGCTTGGGTCTCAGGGGTAGTGTGTGTACTTTGGTGGGAATTATGCGCGGCGGATTTTGCATGGGGCTCCTTTTTGCAGAAGAGCTCCCGCAGGCCTACCACCAGCAGGAAGACCCCGAAGATTCGCCGCAGCAGAGCGGTGTCCAGCCAGGCGGCCAGAAAGGCTCCGGCGGCGCAGGTGGGCAGTCCTGCCAGGACACACCAGAGCAGCGCCTGTTTTTCCACCAGGCCGTGGCGGAAGTGTCCCCACAGAGCAGGCAGGGCACAGCAGACAAAATACAGCAGGTTTACACCGCCCGCCTGGAACTGGCCCATGCCCTGAACCAAGGTCAGCCACAGCAGCAGCAAAGTGCCGCCGCCCACTCCAAAGCCGGAGAGCACCCCGGTGGCGGCGCCTACCAGGAGGGAACACAGCCAGTTCACAGGGCGAGCACCGCCCGTATGCCGCCGTAGAGGATCAGCAGCCCAAAGGCCCGGCGCACCCAGACCATGGGCACCCTGCGGAAAATTTTACCGGAGAGCAGGCCTCCCAGAGCACCTCCCAGCAAATAGGGCCAGGCCCCGCGCAGATCGATTCCTCCCTGCAGAAAGTACACCCCCGCGGAAAACAGGGACAAGGGCAAAATCACCGCCACAGAAGTGGCAAACCCTTTGCGCTGGTCTAGCCCGGTCCACTGGGTGAGCAGGGGCACCAAAAACAGCCCGCCGCCCGATCCAAACAACCCGTTGCAGAGCCCGGCCAAACTTCCTGTGACCGCGTATTTCCATTTGGAACGCACCTTGGTTTCCCCCTTTTGAAATATGCCGCTTACAGACAGTTTGCTCCAAAAAAGCGGGAGCATTCCTGGTTGCTCCGTGATTTTTTGTCTGTGGTCCCATGCATGAAACGCCCCTTTTTTTCCATACTGCATGGAAAGGGGGCGTTTTGGTGAAGAGGAAAACCTATGGCATTTTTTTCCTGTTGCTGCTGCTTTTGGGCGGGGCTTGCGTTTCTTTGGGCCGGGCTGCCACCCAAGAGGAGTATGTGGCTGCTGCCGGGAACCAGGGGCTCTACCGGCTGGATGTGGCCCAGGGCCGCGGGACGATTTACGACCGGAACCTTTCTCCCTTAGTGGGAGGAAAGACCCAGTATGTGGCCGCTGTAGCGCCTACCATTGAGGCCATCGGCGCCTTGGAGACAGTCACCCAAGGCCAATACCGGGAGCAGCTTGCCCTGGCTTTGGAAAACGGTAAGCCCTTTCAAGTCACCTTGGAGACGCCGGTGGAGGATCCACGGGTGGATGTGTTCCAGGTGCCCCGCCGGTATGAAGAGGAGCAGCTGGCGCCCCACATCGTCGGCTATTTGGACAGCCTGGGCCGAGGAGCTTCCGGGGTGGAGCTGGCTATGGACGACGTGCTGGCCCAATACGGCGGGGAGATCTCCGTCACCTATCAGGTGGACGCTGTGGGACGGGCCATTGCAGGGATGCGCCGGCAGGTCACCAACACCCTGCAGGATACGGAGGGAGGCGTAGCCCTCACATTGGACAGTTCCATCCAACAGCTGGTCCAGGAGGCGGCCCAGTCCTTGGAAAAGGGGGCGGTTGTGGTGACCAAAGTGCCCACTTGTGAGATTCTTGCCCTGGCCAGCGTCCCTGATTTTTCCCCCCTGGAGCTGGAAGAGGCCACTGTGGGAGAGGATTCCCCCCTGATCAACCGGGGATTTTCCGCCTACGCTCCCGGCTCCGTGTGGAAACTGGTGACGGCCGCCGCCCTGTTGGAGGAGGGGATGGGGGAGCTTACCACCACCTGCACGGGGACACTCTCCGTGGAGGGGCTGGACTTTCACTGCATCAACAGCACAGTCCACGGGGAGGTGGATCTGCAAAGGGCGCTGGAACAATCCTGCAACTGCTACTTTATACACGCTGCCCAGCTGCTGGGCGGGGAGAAGATTCTCTCTCTGGCAGCACGCTTGGGGTTTGGAGAGGCCCAGGAATTTGGCCGGGGACTGTGGACCGCATCGGGGACCCTTCCCACCCGGGCAACCCTTTCCAATGCCCGGGCCCTGGCCAATTTTTCCTTCGGCCAGGGAGAGCTGACCGTCACGCCCTTGCAGCTGTGCGCCATGATGAACACTTTGGTGTCCGGTGGGACGTACACCTCTCCCTCTTTGATTGCCGGGCTGGTGGACGAGGGAAAGGAACAGACGCCCCTGACGCCATCCAATCAGCGGAAGGAACAGGTGCTCTCCGTGGAGACAGCTTCCACCCTGGGGCAGATCCTGCTTTCCGCTGCCCAGGTGGGGACAGGCCGTCCCGGGGCGCCGGAGGGAGTTTCCGTGGGCATTAAGACAGGCACAGCCCAAACCGGCGTGCAGGAGGGAGAGGAGGAGCTGCTGCACTTCTGGTACTGCGGATTTGTCAGCGGGGCCGGCGGCCCTCGCTATTGCATTACGGTGCTGGCAGAGTCCACCCCGGACGACAGAGGCGCTGCCGCCCGGGTGTTTCGGCAGGTGGCAGCCGCCTTGGGCGCATAAGCCCGGAAAGCTCCAAGGCTTTTTTCCCTACCCCTGATAGAACCAGGGGGATTCCTAAGCCTAAGGCCAGCAAATAAACAGAGGAACGGCCGTGCGCCGTTCCTCTGAAACGTTTCTTGTGGCGTCCCCCAGGGGCTGGGGCCTTTTGCATTCCGCAAACTGCCCGCGGGGCGAGCGGTCGCCGAAAAGATATGTGCCGAAGGAGGTGCCAAGAAACCTCCCTTTGCTCCAAGGGAAGTGCGGTTTGGCAGCGCACCAAGAAGCAAAGGGAGGTTCCTATACAAGAGGAAAGTATACATCCTAAGATTTGCGCCCCCTAGGGGAGAGGGAGTGCGCCTGTTTGGTTACAGCCGCAGCAGAGGCACGGTTTTGCGGCACTCTTCAATGGCCTCCGTCTCCGGCAGGGCGGGAATGGCGCCGATCTTTGTGGCGCACACAGCTCCTGCGGCGTTGGCAAAGTCCACAAAGTCCGCCAGCTCCTCCTGGGAGAGCTGCGCCGGCCGCTTGCCGGACAGGACAATTTTGGCCAGCAGCGCGCCGAAGAAGCTGTCGCCGGATCCGGTGGTGTCCCGCACGTGGGTGTCGTAGGTGTTTTTCTCCAAAGTGTTGCCCGGGGTGTAGGCCCGGCAGCCCTTGGGCCCCATGGTCACCACCACCAGGGAGACTCCCTGCTCCAGCAGGGACCAAGCGCCCTGCTCCACAGTTTCCTCTCCTGTGAGCAGTTCCAGCTCTTCGTCGGACACCTTCATAATGTCCGCCTTGGAAATGAGGCTCTTCATCCGCTGCACCCCTTCTTCTTCCCGGCCCTTCCACAGAGGAGGCCGCCAGTTGGGGTCATAGGCGGTGATTTTGCCCTGCTTCCGGGCGTAGTCCACCAGCTGCTCCACTGCAGAGCGGGAGGGTTCCGCGGTCAGCAGCAGGGAGCCAAAGCAGAGCAGCTTGCAGTTGTCCACCAAGGAGAGGTCGGTTGCCTCAAAGGAAAGCCGGGTGTCTGCGCCGGGGTTCCGGTAGAAGCTGAAGTCCCGATCTCCGTGCTCGTTGAGCTGCACAAAGGCCAAGGTGGTGGCGTAGTCCGGGTCCTGGCTCAGGCCCTGGGTCTCCACGCCGCAGTCCTGCAGGGTGGAGACCAGGAAATCTCCGAACATGTCCTTGCCCACCCGGCCCAAAAATCCGGAGGAAACCCCTGCGCGCTTTGCCTGCACCGCTACGTTGGCCGGGGCGCCGCCCGGGTTTCGGGCAAAGAGCAGCCTGCCGTCTTCCGTGTTTCCCACCGGGGTAAAATCGATCAAAAGCTCACCCATGGATACTATGTCCGCCATGTTGCAACCGCCTTTCCAAAAAACTTCTCTTGTACCATCATACCTGTTTTTCTGCCCTTTGTAAACGGGGAAATGCCCCTTTTTTTCAGGGAAATTCCAAAAAAGGCGCGGAATGCCACCGCGCCTTGGAGGATTATTTGGTTTCTTTGGTCTTGCGGATCGCCTTGGGAGCGGGCTCAGTTTTCGTCAGAGTTTTGGGGGACTCCTCCTGCTTGCGCAGAGATTTGGCAGGCTCCTCTTTCAAAGCGGTTTCCGCCGCCGTTTTTTTGGCGGCAGGCTTCCGCGTTCTCCCTTTGGGAGCAGCCTTTTCCGCGGCGGAAGCTTTTTCCTCTGTCTGCGCCGCCGTCTTTTTCGGGGCGGTTTTGCGCACGGTCTTGGTGGAAGTCTTGGGCACGTTGGTGACAAACTTCCACTGCTGGCCTTGGCCGTTTACATCCTCCCAAATCTGGGCGGGAGCGCCGTCTTCATCGCTCATATCCACAATGTCCAAAACTTTGCCGGACATGGGGTGCACAATCTTTTTGTAGGTGGCGGTCACTTGCACCAGCTTCCACTGCTGGCTTTCGCCGTCCACATCTTCCCAGGTCTGGGCCCAGGTACCGTTTTCCGTGCCGTTTTTCATCACATCCAGCACCTTGCCGCAAGCTTTGTTAAACAGCTTTACGGTGTCGCCGGTTTCCACGAGGGACCAAAGCTGGGCGTCGCTTTTCACGGGCTCGGCCTGTTCCACCACAAGGCCGTTGTCCAGGCCTGTTGCCTGCAATGCTTTACCACTTCTGCGGTTGATCATCATAAATTCCGCTGCTTTTTTTCCAGCCATTTGTTGAAACATCCTTTCCTGTTCAAGCTTGTAGGAATAGTATAAACTTTTCTATCATTTCTGTCAAATCCATGAACTCTGCAAAAATCCTGGTTTTTGCAGGGTTTTTCGGGTATCTGCCCCCTGATTTTGGCTATATTTGGAAAGGAAGAGAACAGGGATTCTCCAGAAATTGTGGAAAAGCGGAAATTTTCCGGAAATCTCCTTCCCCAGCGCTTGGAAACCGGCGGCCTATGGTGTATACTGAAAGCGACAAGTTTTTGCTATACCCGCGCCCCCTCCTGACGGCAGCTGGCCTTGGAGGGCGGACCTTACAGGAAAGGAGGAAGCTTTTTGCCCCGCAGAAATACACAGACAGCGCCCACGCCGGCTCCCCGCCGGCGGGAGGCAGTGGAGCGTTTTTATCCGGATCCCCGGCAGGGCCTTGCCCAGGAGCAGGTGCAGCGGCGCGTGCGCCAAGGCCTGCACAACGGGACAGGCGGCATGCAGACCAAAAGTGAAGGACAGATCATTCGGGAAAACGTCTTTACCTTTTTCAATATTTTAAATTTTATCTTGGCAGCCGCCGTCATTTTGGTGGGTTCCTTCCGCAGCGCCCTGTTTATGGGCGTCATTTTGGCCAACATTTTCATTGGCTCCTTTCAGAGCATCCGGGCCAAGCGCACTTTGGACAAGCTCTCCATTGTATCGGCGCCAAAAGCCTCGGTGCTGCGGGAGGGAGTGAAGCGGGAGATCCCCGTGGAGCAGGTGGTTTTAGACGACATCCTGGTGCTGGGGGCAGGCAACCAAATCTGTTCCGACGCCCAAGTGGTGCTGGGAGAGTGCGAGGTCAACGAGTCCCTGATCACCGGGGAGTCGGATCCTGTGGTCAAAGGCCCAGGGGACAGCCTGCTCTCCGGCAGCTTTGTGGTCAGCGGAAATGTGCACGCCCAGGTGGAGCATGTGGGAGCGGACAACTACGCCACCAAAATTGCCGGGGATGCCAAGTACATCAAGCAGCGCAATTCGGAGATAATGGACTCCATCGACCGCATTGTCAAATGGGTGGGCTTTGGCATTTTGCCCATCGGGGCCCTGCTGTTTTGGAAGCAGTTCTTCGTGCTGGGGGACACCCTGCAGAATTCCGTGGTCAGCACCACCGCCGCCATGGTGGGCATGATTCCCGAAGGGCTGGTGCTGCTGGTGAGCGTGTGCTTCGCCGTCAGCGTGGTGAAGCTCTCCACCCACAAGACCTTGGTCCGGGATCTGTACTGTGTGGAAACGTTGGCCCGGGTGGACACCCTCTGTCTGGATAAGACCGGGACTATTACCGAGGGCACCATGCAGGTGGACGAGCTGGTGCCTTTTGAGGGCGTATCCGAACAGGACATGGCCGCCGCCCTGAGCGCGCTGGTGTCCAACTTGCAGGACGACAACCCCACTTCGCAGGCGATAGAGGAACGCTTCCCGGAGCCAAGCCCCTGGCGGGCCTCCAACTTGGTTCCCTTCTCTTCTGCCCGAAAGTGGAGCGGCGCCTTCTTTCCCGGGCGGGGGGCCTTTGTCATGGGTGCGGGAGAGTTTATCTTGGGAGAGGACTTTTCCTCCATCCGGGAGCAGGTGGAAAGTTACTCCCGACAGGGGCAGCGGATGCTGCTGCTGGCCCAAACGCCGGAGGACTTTGTGGACAAGGAGCTTTCCGGTCCGTTAAAGCTGCTGGGCTTGGTGCTGCTCAGCGATAAAATTCGCCGGGAGGCCCCCCGCACCCTGCGGTACTTCGCCGACCAGGGGGTAGACCTGAAGGTTATCTCTGGGGACAACGCCGTCACCGTGGCCCACATTGCCCGCAAAGCCGGCCTGGAACACGCGGACAAGTATGTGGACGCCACCACGCTGCGCACGGAGGAGGACATCCGCCAGGCGGTGAAGGAGTATTCCGTCTTCGGCCGGGTGACACCCCAGCAGAAGCTGGCCTTTGTCAAGGCCCTGAAGGCCCAAGGCCATACGGTGGCCATGACCGGCGACGGCGTCAACGACGTGCTTGCCTTGAAAGAGGCGGACTGCTCCATCGCCATGGCCTCCGGCAGCGACGCGGCCCGCACGGTTTCCAGCCTGGTGCTGCTGGATTCCAACTTTGCCTCCATGCCGGTGGTGGTGCAGGAGGGCCGCCGGTCCATCAACAACCTGCAGCGTTCCAGCGCCCTGTTCCTCTCCAAGACTATTTTCTCGGCGCTGATCGCCGTGCTGTTCATCTTCATCAACTACAGCTACCCCTTCCAGCCGGTGCAGCAGACGCTGATTTCCACCTTGACCATCGGCACGCCCTCCTTTATTCTAGCCTTAGAGCCCAACAAGGAGCGGCTGCGGGGCAAGTTCATTTTAAACGTGATCCGGCAGAGCATTCCAGCGGCCCTGACCATGACCGCCAACATTGTGCTGCTGTGCGCTCTCAGCGAGCCTCTGGGCTTGACAAATCCGGAGATGTCCACGCTGGCGGTAATTCTCACCTGCGCCACAGGCTTTGTTATGCTCTTTAAAATCAGCACCCCCTTCAACGGCCTGCGGGGCGCCCTGTTTGGGGTGCTGCTCTCCGGCTTTTTGGCAGCGCTGATTTTCCTGCGGGACTTCTTCGCCCTGACCGATTTGACAATGCCCATGCTCATCGCCTTGGCTCCTATGCTGCTGTTTTCCATTGTGTTCATGCTGGCTGCCCTCCACTTTGTAGATCACATTATCGCCAACGCCCAAAGCCCTCTGCGCACCTGGAAGCGGAGACGCTCCCGGCGGCAGCCCTCTTCCCGCCGCCACGGGGCCCGGTAATCTCTCACAAATACTGGCAAAAAATAGTGCAATCCCCTTGTTTTTTTGTGGAAAAGTGGTATGCTTATCTTAGAAAAACAGGGGGATTTTTGCCGGGAAACACCGGCGCTCTCCCTAGGGCAAAGTGGAACAAGGAGGCGCCGGTCATTGTGACGAAAACGAAACGAATCCTCGCCCTGGGGGCCGCCCTAGTGGTCACAGCAGGCCTTGCAGCAGGAGGGGTGTTGCTGGGACGCTCCCTCCAACCCACGTCCATGGCGGAAACTTATATTCAGGAGGAGGACGTGCTCCGGCTGGTGGAGGAAGAAGCGCCCCTCTCCGCCTACAGCCAGTATCTCCATCAGGAATTCTACGGCAGCGGGATTACCCAAACCACATACGTTCTTCCCATGAACTACCAAGGCGGATTCGCTTGGGTTATGGCCAACGCTCTGGAACTGGATCAGACACCCCGGTACGTGGCGCTGGTTCCCTCTATCGAACCAGGGGAGGATGAGGAAATCCTTCGCATCTACTACCGAGAGGAGGAATCCTCATGACAAACGGGAAACGGATTGCCATGACCGTGGCCGCTTTGGCTTTGGCGGCGGCTGTGGGCGTAGGCGGCGCTCTGGCGTGGAGCTGGGCCAATCCCCTCCCCACCCCGGAGGGGGACTACCTGGAGGAGGCGGACCTGCAGGAGCTGCTGGACAATCCCTACACCTTTGTCCAGGAGTTTCTGCCCTATCTCCATTACTCCCCGGAAGAGGGGGTGTACCGCTTCCCCATGACCGTGGAGGGGGAATCCTGCTGGCTGCGGCTGGAGGGGACGGAAGATTTGGAGGCCCCCACTTTGATTCAGTTGGAAACCCAGGAGGGGGAGGTGCTGCGCACCTACGAGATGGCGCCCCTGCCCCCGGAAGGCTGACGGTTTTCCCAAGGGAAATTCCGCCCTACTGCTCTGTGGAAGGAGGATGTGGTATGATTCGAAGAATTTCCCGCCGGCAGGTGATCAGCGGCGCCATTTTGGCGGTCCTGGTGCTGATCGGAGCCTACTTTCTCTTCCGCCCCGCTCCGGAACCCACTGTGGGGAAGTTTATCACCGAGGAGGAAGTGCTGCAGCTGGTGGCGGAAGACGCCCCCGCCTCGGCCTACATGGAGTATCCCCACCTGCTGGAGGGCAGCGGGTTTGTCTCCCCCATCCTGCCCATGAAGGTGGATGGGGAACTGTGCTGGCTGTCCGTCCGGGGCGGGTCCGTCCTCCTGCTGGACAGGACCCAAAACGAGGTGCTGAAAACCTACCAATAACACGAGAAGAGGGACCGCCCAAAAAGCGGTCCCTCTTCTTCTGCGGTCGTTTCAAACCCGGCGGGGGCGTTCCCTCACAGCACGCAGTACTGCTCCATGTAGCCTTCCATGGCTTTGAGCAGCTCCGGATCGGTGCCGTGGTCCTTCAGGTACTCGTGGATGTCCACCACGGTGACGATGGGGTGCACCTTCACGCCGAACTCCTCTTCCACCTCCATAATGGCGGTTTTGCCGGGGGTGTGGCCCACTTCGCACCGGTCCACGCTGATGAACATGTGGGGCACCTGTACGTTGGCGCAGGCCTTCAGGATGGGCATGGTCTCCCGCACGGCGGTGCCGGCGGTGATCACGTCCTCGATGATGATAATCCGGTCCCCGTCCTGGGGGGCATAGCCCACGGTACCGCCGCCCTCGCCGTGGTCCTTCACCTCTTTGCGGTTGAAGAAGTAGGGCTTATCGATGCCGTGGTCGTTATACAGGGCGATGGAGCAGGCGCTGGCCAGGGGAATGCCCTTATAGGCCGGGCCGAACATGGCCTCGAACTGGTCGCCCACCGTGTCTTTCACCAGCTGGGCGTAGTAGCTGCCCAGCCGGGAGAGCTGGGCGCCGGTCTTATAGTTGCCGGTGTTGACAAAGTACTGGGTGTTGCGGCCGCTTTTGGTGACAAAGTGGCCAAAGCGCAGCACCTGGGCAGAAAGCATGAACTCGATAAATTCCTTTTTCTTTTCGGTCAACATGGTACCTCCTCCCTGCTCTTTGGCAAAACAAAGGGCAGCGCGTTTTTCTCAGTGTACCATATTCCTCCCCTCTTTTCAACTCCCCCGCTTCCCCCGCTTTCTTGAAGCTTTCTTGAAAGAAAGCTTGGCAAAGAACTTTGTTTCGCGCACGCCGCTTTAGGGCGGCGGCCCCTGGTGGGGATAGATTCCCTCAGCGCCCGCGTTGCTGCCTTGCTGTGGCCTTTTTTTAAAAGGCCTAAAGAATTTTACTTCGCGCTTTGGGCCGCTCACTGACGCTCGGGCGTGTGTGTCGTTTCCTCGCGTTCGCGTGGTTCCGTCTGGCTGCAGTATGAGGCTTTCCGCCCTTGCGGAACGCAAGAAGGCGGCTCGCCTGGGGTGCAACCCCCCCGCCCTTGCCGTAGGCAAGGAGGCGGCTTGTCCTGTGCGGTCACGCACCCGCCCTTGCCGCAGGCAAGAGGGCGGCTTGTCCTGTGCGGCCACGCACCCGCCCTTGCGGCACGCAAGAAGGCGGCTTGTCCCGTGCGGCCACGCACCCGCCCTTGCCGCAGGCAAGAGGGCGGCTTGTCCTGTGCGGCCACGCGCCCGCCCTTGCCGCAGGCAAGGAGGCGGCTCGCCTGGGGTGCACCCCCCCGGCCACCCGGCCGGCTTAATGGCCGGAGGCGCCGTAGTTGGAGAGGACGCGGGCGCTGGGATCGTCTACGTTGCAGCCCTCCCATTCCTTGTTGGGCATCCAGAAATCCGTCACCATGGGGGCCTGGCCGGGGTAATATTTTTCAAAGATCTCCCGGTACAGCAGGGATTCCTTGGTGAAGGGCCGGGCAAAGTCGTACTGCTGGGCACGGCGGCGGAATGCCTCGTCGGTGTACAAAGAGGCAGCGTATTCTTTCAGATCGTCCACCATGGAGTGGCCCACTGCGTCGGAGAAGGCTGCCTTTTCCCGGTAGAGAATGGACAGGGGCAGATAGTCCCCCTCAAAGGCCCGGCGCAGCAAATATTTGCCCTTGCCGTACCGGTTCAGTTTTTTCTCCGGGTCGATGCGCAGAACATACTGCACGAAGTCCAAATCCCCAAAGGGCACCCGGGCCTCCAGGGAGTTGGCGGAGATGCACCGGTCCGCCCGGAGCACGTCGTACATGTGCAGCTCCCGCACCCGCTTTTGGGACTCCTTCTGAAAGGCCTGGGCGCTGGGGGCGAAGTCCGTGTACTTGTAGCCAAAGAGCTCGTCGGAGATCTCCCCGGTGAGCAGCACCCGCACGTCGGTAGTTTCGTGGATGGCCTTGCACAGCAGGTACATGCCCATGCTGGCCCGGATGGTGGTGATGTCGTAGGTGCCCAGCGCTTGAACCACCTCTTCCAGGGAGGAGAGCACCTGCTCTCTGGTCATGAACACCTCCGTGTGGTCGCTGCCAATATAGTCCGCCACTTCTCGGGCGTATTTTAGATCGATGGCGTCCTGCTCCATGCCGATGGCAAAGGTGCGGATAGGCCGCCGGCACCCCTGTTCTTGTAAGAGCTTCGCCGCCACGGAGCACACCAAAGAGCTGTCCAGGCCTCCGGAGAGGAGGAAGCCCAGGGGCGCGTCTGCGTCCAGCCGCTTGGCGATGCCCGTCACCAGCTTCTCGCGGATGTTCCGGCAGATCTCTTCCAGGTCGTCATGACAGTAGGATTCCACCGCTGCAGGGTCGTGATAGCACACCAGCCGCTCCCCGTCCCAGTAGTGCCCAGGGGGGAAGGGGCGGATTTCCGGGCACAGGCCCACCAGGTTTTTGGGCTCGCTGGCAAAGAGCTTTTTGCCTGTGGCGCTGTCCCCCCAGTACAGAGGGCGGATGCCGATGGGATCCCGGGCGGCAATGAGCCGGTCCCGCTCCCCGTCGTAGAGCACCAGGGCAAACTCTGCGTCCAGCATCTGGAACATGTCCAGGCCATGCTCCCGGTAGAGGGGCAGGAGGATCTCGCAATCCGACCCGCTGTGGAACACATAGCCCTTCTCCTCCAGGGCTTTCTTCAGGGGGCGGAACCCGTACAGCTCCCCGTTGCACACCACCGCGTCCCGGCCCAAGGTGAAGGGCTGCATCCCTGCCTCCTCCAGGCCCATAATGGCCAGCCGGTGGAAGAACAAGTACCCCGAGGGGGTCTCCAAGGTCCGGGACATATCCGGTCCCCGGGATTTGGTCTTCTCAAAGCCCAGCTGCAACTTCTGCAGGAGAATGTCCTTACCCGCGTACCCCATAATGGAACACATAAAAAAGCACCTCCGAATGTTTTGCGCAGCGCATCCTAAAATTTTAGGACGAATCGCTGCCACATTCGCGGTGCCACCTAATTTACCGTTTCCGGTCACCTTTGTCCGCTTCCAACAAAGCGGGGACGGCTGTAACGCGCCGCCACGCGTCTCCCCTACCGGGCTGTCGCCTTTGGGTTCGAGGCTCAGGAGTGTTCTTCCCACAGCCCCAACTTACAGGGTTTCCACTGTCCCCCGCTCACTGAAAGCGGATGCCGCGGTACTTTTCTCCTTCAACGCCGTGCAATATTCTGTTTGGAATGTTTTATTTTATACCATGTTATCGGGGAAAAGTCAAGAGATTTTTCTAAATTTTGCAATTTCTTTTCGTGGATCTTGCAAACCGAAAAGGACTATTGAATCCCCTTCCCATTTTTGATAAGATACTGGCAGGGAAGGCGTTCTTCTCCAATCTATGTGGAAATTGGGCGACTTGCTCTATGAAAGAGCTTCGAAAAAAGAAGGCCGTGGCCACGGCGCCGGCAAATCTCTGCAGGAGGTGATAGTCCCACATTTTTTAGAAAGGAAGAGCGCATATGACGACAACCATTCCAGATCCCAACCAGGTGTTTCCCAACGCCTACAAGACGTCCTGTTTTTTGAAAAACGTGGTACAGGCTCCCAATGTGACCATTGGGGACTACACCTATTACGATGACCCCCAGGATCCCACGGGCTTTGAGAAAAACAACATTCTGTTCAACTACCCAGAGTTTGGGGACAAGCTCACCATTGGAAAATTCTGCTGCTTGGCCAGCGGCACCACCTTCGTTATGGGGGCGGCCAACCACCGGCTGTGCAGCGTGACTACCTATCCCTTCGCCGTGTTCGGGGGCGCATGGGAGGAAAACGCCCCGCCCCATTTGGACCAGCTGCCCCGCAAGGGCGATACGGTGGTGGGCAACGATGTGTGGCTGGGCCGGGAAAGCGTGGTGATGCCCGGGGTGCACATTGGGGACGGGGCCATTGTGGCGGCCTATTCGGTGGTCACCAAAGATGTGGCGCCGTACACGTTGGTGGGAGGCAATCCCGCCCGCTTTCTCAAGAACCGGTTTGACCCGGAATTGACCCAGCTGCTGCAGGAGGCCCAGTGGTGGAATTGGGAGCCTGTCGCCTTGGCGGAGGCTTTGCCCCTACTGTGCAGCCCCGACCTGGAACAGGTCAAGGCCTGGCTGTTGGGATTGGGGTACGGCGTAAAGAAATAAGGAACAAGGAGGAATTTCTGCTATGGAATACAGCAAGCTGAAAAGCGGCACAGATATACGAGGCGTGGCGGTGGAGGGCGTTCCCGGCGAACCGGTGACCCTCACCGATGAGGTAGTCGAGGCCATTGGGGCGGCCTTTCTGGTGTGGTGTGAACGGCACTTGAGCAAGGCGGCCGCAGGTTTGAAGCTGGCAGTGGGCCACGATTCCCGCATCAGCGCGGACCGGATCAGCGCCGCCCTGCAGCGGGTGTTTGTGCGCTATGGGGTCCAGGTGCTGGACTGCGGTTTGGCCTCCACCCCCTCTATGTTTTGGGCGACGGTAGACCTGCCCTGCGACTGCTCGGTGCAGATCACTGCCAGCCACCATCCCTACCACCGGAACGGGTTGAAATTTTTCACCCCCCAGGGAGGATTGGACAGCCCGGACATCACGGAAATTCTGTCCCTGGCCCAAGAGGGGGCCCACCCTGCCGGAGAGGCCTCTGGCACGGTGGAGCCCTGCAGCTATCGGAAGGACTATGCCGCCCGGCTGCGGAAGACCATTCAAGAGGGGGTCCAGGCCCAGGACTACGATCATCCCCTGGCCGGTTTCCACATTGTGGTGGACGCGGGCAACGGCGCCGGCGGCTTTTATGCCACAGAGGTGCTGGAGCCCTTGGGGGCGGATGTGTCCGGCAGCCAGTTTTTGGAGCCGGACGGCATGTTCCCCAACCATGTGCCCAACCCGGAAAATCAGGAGGCCATGGCCTCGATCTGCCAAGCGGTGCAGGCCGCCGGAGCCGACCTGGGCGTGATCTTCGACACGGACGTGGACCGGGGCGCCGCTGTGGACAGCCTGGGGGAGGAGATCAGCCGGAACCGGCTGGTGGCCCTGGCCTCCGCCATCGCCCTGGAGGGCAACCCCGGGGGCACCATCGTCACCGACTCCATCACCTCCGACGGGCTGAAGGAGTACATCGAGGAGACGCTGGGAGGGCACCATCACCGGTTCAAGCGGGGGTATAAAAACGTGATCAACGAGGCCATCCGCTTAAACCAAGAGGGCGTCAACTGCCCTCTGGCCATTGAGACCAGCGGTCACGCGGCCATGCGGGAAAACCACTTTTTGGACGACGGCGCCTACCTGGTGACAAAGATCCTCATTCAAATGGCCTCTCTCCGGAAAGAGGGGAAAGACTTAAACGACCTGCTGGCCCCGCTGCGGGAGCCTGCCGAAGCGGCGGAAGTCCGGCTGCCCATTTTGGAAGAGGATTTCCGGGCTCGGGGAGAGCAGCTTATCTCTGCCCTGGAGACCTATGCCGGGGAGCAGGGCTGGGCCATTGCCCCGGACAACCGGGAGGGACTGCGTGTGTCCTTCCCGGCGGGCCAGGGGAACGGCTGGTTCCTGCTGCGGCTGTCGGTGCACGACCCCATTTTGCCGGTGAACTTTGAAAGCGATTCCACCGGCGGAAACCGGGAGATTGCAGAAAAGCTGCTGGCCTTTTTAGAGCAGCACGGCCAAGGGGTGGACATCGCTCCCTTGGAGAACTTTGTCCGCTCTTAACACAAAGAGCCTCCCGACCGGGAGGCTCTTTTCCTTTAGGGCTGCACCAACTCCAAAATGTGACACACCCCGGGGATGGATTGCCCCTGTTGGGAGGAGGTGGGGGACATGAGCGCCCCTGTGGCGCAGAAGAGAATCCGCCGCAGCTCTCCCCGCTCCATGCGGTGGAGCAGATGGCCGCACAGCACCGAGGCGGAACATCCGCAGCCGGAGCCCCCCGCGTGGACGTCCTGCCGCTCCCGGTCGTACAGAAGCAGGCCGCAATCCTGGTGGACAGGCTGCAGGTCTACGCCGTTGTCCTCCAGACATTGATACAGCAGCCGGGTGCCCACCAAGCCTAAATCCCCCGTGAAAATGCCGTCGTAGTCCTCCGGGCGGGTGTTTGTGTCCTGGAGGAAAGCGCAGATGCTGTCTGCAGCTGCCGGCGCCATGGCGGCGCCCATGTTGGCCGGGTCCTTGACCCCCAGGTCCTGGATTTTTCCCGCCAACCCCCGGCGGATCTGCACCGTTCCGCCCAGCCCCACCAGAGCGCAGCCTGCGGCGGTGGCGGTCCACTGGGCTGTGGGCGAGCGCTGGCCCCCGTATTCCAAGGGCAGCCGGAACTGGCGCTCCGCCGCGCAGAAGTGGGAGCTGGTCACAGCCAGGGCCCGCCGGGCGGCCCCGCTCTCCACCAGGATGGCCGCCAATAGCAGAGTTTGCGCCATGGTGGAACAGGCCCCGTATTGGCCTAAAAAGGGGATGCCAAAGTCCATCAGCCCAAAGGTGGAGGAGATGCACTGGTTGAGCAAATCCCCGGCAAAGAGGTAGTCCACCTGCTGGGGCCGGACGCCCGCCTTGCCCAAAACCAGAGAGACCGCCTCTTTTTGCAGCTGGGCCTCCGCCTTTTCCCAGCTGTCCTCCTGCAAGGTGGTGTCCTGAAAGGTCTGGTCAAAGTCTTTTCCCAGAGGTCCCTCCGCCTCCTTCTTGCCGCCCACGGCCGCCTGGGCCAGCAGGGAAGGAGGGCGGTGAAATTCCAAGGTGTATTTTCCCAAGCGTTTCACACCATACCCTCCTTACAGCAGAGAGAGCCCGTACAAAATGAGCCCATACACCACCGAAGCGGTGATGCCAAACACCAGCACAGGGCCCGCCACAGAGAAGAGCTTGGCCCCCAGGCCGGTGACAAAGCCCTCGCTTTTAAATTCCAAGGCCGGGGAAACCATAGAATTGGCAAAGCCGGTGATGGGCACTAAGGTGCCGGCGCCTGCGTATTTGGCCAGGTTGTCGTACAGGCCCAAGGCGGTCAGAAGGGCTGAGAGAAAAATCAGCGAGAGGGAAACCCCGGTCCTGGCCTGGGGCAGAGAGGCGCCCAGGGCTTGGTACAGGTTGCACAGGGCCTGGCCCAAGGTGCAGATGGTCCCTCCCGAGAGAAAGGCCAGCAGGCAGTCCTTTCCCAAGGGCGAGGGAGGGGAAGCCTCCTCCACCCGCCGGCTGTATGCCTCTTTGGAAACGGTTTTCACAAGGAAATCCCCCTTTTGTTTTTCTCTAGTGTACACCGATTTTTTCCCGATATGCACGCCTGCGGGGCGGACGGTTCCTGGCCGCAGGCAGGTTCGGCGGACCGAAGAGGGAGGCGCCAGGCGGTGTTCTTTTGCACAAATAGAAAAGAGGCCGCTGCACGACGCAGCAGCCCCTTCTGGGTGTGAATCTTTATCGGATAAAGTTGGTCCGCTGGAAAGGTTCCCGTTCCGGCACGCCGAACTGTTCCTTGCCCAAAGCGATGGACTTCATCAGGAAAGTCATGTTCCGGGCCAAGGTGCGCATGGTCTGCAGGCCTTCGGCGTCCTCTTTGGCTTCGCCCTTCTCCCGGCCGTAAATGGCGTTCCAATACTGGCCGGTGGCAATGGGCATGCCGGAGATAGCGAAGTACTTGTTCAGCTCGTCGTAGGTGGCGGAGACGCCGCCCCGGCGAGCCACGGCTACAGCAGCGCCCACTTTCATGGACTTGTCAAAGAGGGTGCTGTAAAACAGCCGGTCGATGAAGGAGATGAGCCCGCCGTTGGCGGAGGCAAAGTACACCGGGCTGGCAATCACCAGGCCGTCGGCTGCCTCAAACTTGGGGGCCGTCTCGTTGACCAGGTCGTCAAAGACGCATTTGCCCTTCTGCTTGCAGGAGAGACATGCAATGCAGCCGCGAATGTTCTGGTTGCCTACCTGAACGGTTTCCACCTCCACGCCTTCCTGGGTGAAGATCTTTTCCATCTCCTCCAGAGCAATGGCCGTGTTGCCATTTCTCCGGGGGCTGCCGTTGATCAGTAATACTTTCATGGTATACACCTCATTTTTCAGAGGAAAAGGGGAAGGGTTCCTCAGAACGCCCTTATTCCTCAAAATTGCACTTGGTGGTGGCCAGCCGCTGTAAGGACTCCGGCGTCACCTTGTAAAAGGGGGTGTGCCGGTTGAGGGCGGCCATGCGGTCCATCTCTTCTTGCGACAGGGAGAAGTCAAAGATCTCCCCGTTCTCCTGGATGTGGGCTGGGGACTTGCTGCCCGGCACCGGGCAGAAGCCCATCTGGATGTGCCAGCGCAGCACCACCTGAGCAGGGCTCTTGCCGTGGGCCTGGGCGATCTCTCCGATCACCGGGTCTTGAAGCAGCTCGCTGCTGCCGTGGCCCAGGGGATACCAGCACTGGAGCACAATGTGGTGCGCGTCACAGAAGGCCTTCACCGCCTCGGCAGGGTAGTAGGGATGGCCCTCCACCTGCATCACCATGGGGGGAATCTCGCAGTGGTCCAGCAGCTCTTGGAGCTTTTCCACCGGGAAATTGGAAACGCCGATGGCCCGGAGTTTTCCAGCTTTGTAGGCCTTTTCCAGCATGCCGTAGGCGTGCTGGTAGTTGTTCACCGGGTGGTGGAGGATCATCAGGTCGATGGTGTCCACGTCCAGACGCTGCAACGTGCCGTCAATGGCGGTCTCGTTCTCGTAGAGGGTGGGGCCCAGTTTGGTCTCCAGGAAGTAGTCCTCCCGCTTCAGGCCGGACTTTTTCAGGCCCTGGCCCACCTCTACCTCGTTGCCGTAGCGGTTGGCGGTGTCGATGAGCTCATAGCCGTGATGCAGGGCAAAGGCCACGTTGTCGGTGATCTGCTCCCCGGCCTGGCCAATGGTGCCGTAGCCCAGCATGGGCATTTTTCTTCCGTTTTGCAGCGTTGCGTATTCCACGGTTGGTCCATCCTTTCTGGAATTTTCCATTCCATTGTATTTAGCATCATTGTAGCATGGGTTTTTCCTTGGAGGAAGTCTCTAAAGGTTACAAAATAGAAGGCTAAAGGTTATAACTCTTTGCCTATAGGAAAGGGGCGCCCAGAGAATCTTCCGTTCTCGGGGACGCCCCTGTGTTGTTCCATGTCCTGTGCTTCCTGTCTTTTCCAGGCTTTGGACCCAGTAGAAAGGGAAGGGTTACTACCCCGGGGATTACTCTTGGGTATCCTGGGGCTTTTTTTCCAAATAGGTCTCCACCCGGTACCGGGGACGGGCCTTCACCTCGCTGTAAATTTTACCGATGTAACCGCCTACCACGCCCAGGCAGAGCATTTGCAGGCCGCCCAACAGCCAGATGGAGCACACAATGGCGGTCCATCCGGACACGGCCCAGCCGGCAAAATAGGAGATCAGCGCGTAAAGCAAGCCGAAAACGCTGAGCACGGAAATGAGAATGCCCAAGGAGGAGATGAGCTTTAAGGGCTTTACGCTGAAGCTGGTGATGCCGTCCAAAGCAAAGGAAAGCATCTTTTTCAAGGGATATTTGCTCTCACCGGCAAAGCGCTCGTGGCGGTCGTAGTACACGTAGTCGCTCCGGTACCCAATCAAGGGCACAATGCCCCTCAGGAACAGGTTGACCTCCTTGTATTCGGAAAGGCCTTCCAGAGCGCGCTGGCTCATCAGGCGGTAGTCTGCATGGTTAAAGACCACGTCCACGCCCAAAAGCTTCATGACTTTGTAAAAGCCTTCGGCGGTGGTGCGTTTGAACCAGGTGTCCGTGTCCCGCTTGTTGCGCACCCCGTAGACCACATCGCACCCCTCCCGGAACTTTTGCACAAACTGGTCCAGGGCGTCAATGTCATCCTGTAGGTCCGCATCCATGCTGATGGCCGCGTCGCAGCGGTCCTTGGCGGTCATCAGGCCGCAGAGCAAGGCGTTTTGATGGCCCCGGTTGTGGGCCAGCTTGACCCCTTCCACCCAGGGGTTTTCCTGGTGGTAGCGGGAGATCAGCTCCCAGGTTTTGTCCTTGCTGCCGTCGTTGACGTACAGAATGCGGCTGTCTGGACCCAGAAGGCCCGCCTGGCGCATGGCTTCCAACTTTTCCGTCAGGCGGCGGGTGGTTTCCGGCAGCACGGCTTCTTCGTTGTAACAGGGAATGACAAAGTAAATGGTAGGTTCCATAAGAATCTCTCCTTATTCTTGGGGATCTTGCTCCCCTTCACTGGCAGGAGGCGTCTCCTGGAGGGGTGGGGATGGGGAAGGCCCTTCTGTTTCCAGCGGGGCGTCGGGGAGCGCCTCCTCCTGGGGCACGGCTGCCTCCCGCCGCATGTGGGGGACGAGAGCTCCCGGCCGGCGGAAGGAGGTGTGGCGGCTTTTGGCGTACTGCGAAAAGCTGCCCACCCGCAGCAAAGAGGGGCCCCGGTGGGGGGCGGGCTTGGGCGGAATCCGATGCATCACCATCAGGTAGGCCACCAACAGGGCCAGAGAGCCCAAGCTGATGCCAAAGCCCAGCAGAAGGCCAGGCGTGTGGTAGGTGAATTCAATGACCACTTCTTCCCCGGCGGGGATTTTTACGGCCATAAAGCCCACGTTCACCCGTTCAATGGGGGCTGGTTCCCCGTTGACGGTGGCGCTCCACCCCGCCTCGTAGGGGACGCTGAAGAATACCAGCCGGGACTCCGCCGAGTTTGCCTCCGCCACAAAACCGGTGTTGGTGTACTGGAAGGAGGTGCAGGCCGTGGCGGCCCGGTCCTGGCAATCTTGGAAATAACCGTCCTGGCTGAAGTAGCGGTCGTCCAGGGGCAGGTGCTCCAGCACGTCTTCCACAGCGGGCACCCGGTCGTCTTCCACCACCACGGCCCGGAGCATGGCCAGCTCCCGGTCGCCAATGGCGTCTTCGCTGCCTTGGCTTAAGGCGTTGTATTCGCTGCGGGTGATGTAGTAGTCATAGCTGAAACCCATGGGAATGTAGTACTGGTTTTCCCAAATGTCAAAGCCGTTGGCGTTGCCGTAATAGGCGTAGCCGGGCATGGCCGGGTCGGTCATGTTTTCTCCGGCGAAGTAGGTGTCGTCGTGGTCGTCGTCAAACAGCCAGTGGACCGAGGTCAGCCCCCGCAGGGCATAGTGGTCTGTGGTGGGCCGGGAGGCCACATCCCGGGGCACGCCGATGGAGTCGTAAAATTCCATAATGGAGCCAGGCACCACGCTGTGGAAAGCCTGGATGGTGGGAATCTGCCAAAACATGCCCGCGTTGTCCAGGCTCTCGTAAAAGTCGGAGCGGGTTTGCTGCAGGTCGGGCAGGTCCACGTCTTTGCCGCCGTTGAGGGAGTAGGGAATCAGGTGGTCCCAGGTGTACTCTGACTGGGTTTTCCCCAGGGCGATGAAGTAGATGGAATACACTACGGAAACCAGAGAAAGCCCCACCAACGTAGACCGGTAAAAAGCTTTTTTGTGCTTGCGGCAGAAGCAGAACAGATAGACCGCTCCGGCCAGGGAGATCAGGGCGATGGCCACATAGGTCCAGAACCGGGTGGGGTACTCCTCCAAGCCAAAGGAGACCGTCTCCACGCCCTCCACCGTTTCCACGGTGGGCATAAGGCCTACCACCAGGGCAATGGCCAGGGTAATGGCCAGGGACCAGGTGATGGAGCGTTTCCAATCGACCCGTTCGTTTTCCAGGGCCAGCACGGTGGCCAGGGCCATCATCAAGGTGAGCATATAGTACCACCGGGCGTAAAAGGCGCTGTTCATCATCTGGAAGGCCGCGTTTAAAAAGGGCACCAAGGCCATGAGGAACAGGGCCCACAGCATGCGCTTGAGCCAATGTTTGCGCTTGAGCTGCAGCCAGCCGATGACCCCGGTCATGCCGAACAGGGGCAGCCAGGCGCCCAGGGAGGCCCACCGGGAGCCGGAGTCCGGGGTGAAGTTGGGCCGCGCAGGCAGATCCGGCGGGAAGAAGAAGCACTCCAAAATGTGCAGATACCGCTGTACATTGTTGTACAGCACCCCGTTCCAGCCGTTGATGTACTCCGTGGCCCTGTAGTTCTGCAGCACGGCCAGCACCGAAGGCACCAGCAACAGGCAGGAGAGCCCCAGCCCCAGCACGGCCTCCAGAGCCAGCAGCAGAAAATCTTTCAGGGAGATGCGCCAGCTTTTGGAGAGCAGCCGCACAAAGAAGTACAGCAACGTAAAGGTGACCTGTCCCACAAAGAAGTAGTAATTCACCACACAGCACAGACCCACGGCCAGGGCGAACAGCCCCCGCCGGCGGGTGGCCATGTACTCGTCCAAGGCTGCCAGCAGCAGAGGAAAGACCACAATGGCCTCGTGAAAGTGGTTGAAAAAGATGTTGTAAATGGAAAACCCGGAAAAGGCGTACAGTACCGCGGCGATCAGGGCGGAGTTCTGATTTTTGGTGTACCGGTGAATGTACACGTAGCCTGTTAAAGTGGCGCAGGCGAATTTTAAAATCAGCAAGGGGCCCATCAAATATTGGACCCATTCCGAAGGGAAGGGGATGGTCAGCCAGAAAAAGGGGCTGCCCAGCAGGTAAAAGCTGTAGGAGCCGATGAAGTTGACCCCCAAGTCCGTCAGGTGGCTCCACCCCAAGTTGCCGGAGCGCACCGCGTCGTGGGCCAGCCGGTAGAAGGGCACCTGCTGTACATTAAAGTCCCCATAAAACAGAAAACGGCCCCCGTCCACCACCATAAAGGGCACAAAGACCAGAAAAGAAAGCCCAAGCCCCAGGAAAAAAGCCTTGAGAAAATAGTTGTCCCGCAAGCTCTTTTTCGTTTCGTTGCCAGATGCCATAAGAGTGTGTACCTCCTAGGGTTGTAAATCTATGGTATAGTATACCACAGTTTCCTCTGGGGCGAAAGCCCTTTTTCCTGTTCCCCCAGGAAGGCTGCGCGGGAAAAAAACCGGGTTCCCAGGTGCAAAAAGGGGAAAAGTATTGTATAATAAGGGAACGTTCTAGGGCGGCCGCCGGCCGCCAGCAGGTAGGGGGGAGTCTCATGTATCACTTTTTCGCCATGCTGTCCCGTATGAAATACATCAACCGGTGGGGGTTGATGCGCAACACCCGCAGCGAGAACATCTGCGAGCACAGCCTGGAGGTGGCTTTGGTGGCCCACGCTCTGGCCACCATTGGCAACCAGAAATTCGGCAAGGCCTACAACCCGGAGCGGGCGGCCATGCTGGCAGTGCTTCATGACGCCTCGGAGATTATCACCGGGGACATGCCCACCCCGGTGAAGTATCACTCCGAGGAGATCCGCAGGGCGTACGCAGAGGTGGAGGACATGGCGGTGGAGCACCTGGTCTCTATGCTGCC
Organism: uncultured Neglectibacter sp.; assembly: GCA_904374805.1. Lineage (GTDB taxonomy): Bacteria > Bacillota > Clostridia > Oscillospirales > Acutalibacteraceae > Acutalibacter > Acutalibacter pullicola. Next base: position 36,047 of record CAJFEW010000005.1, on the reverse strand, counting down.
GGAGGACCTGCGGGATCAGTACCGGGAGATTATGACCATGTCCGGGGAGGAGGACCAAACCCTCCGGCCCCTGGTGAAAGCGGCGGACAAGATCTCCGCCGTGATCAAGTGTGTGGAAGAGCGCCGCAGCGGCAACCGGGATTTCTCCCAGGCGGAGCAGACCATTACCCAGGCCATCCGGGACATGGGCTTGCCGGAGGCGGACTATTTTATGAAGGAATTCCTGCCCAGCTACGGTCTGACCATTGAGGAACAGGATTACACCCGGGAAGCCGGCTTGAAATTTGCGGAGAGCTCCCAGATGGTGTTTTCCAAAGTGCTGCAGAGCGCACAGCCTAAACGGAAGAGGCGAAGCTGACAGAAAAGCCCCTTTCCGGCGTTTCGCAGGCGCCGGGCCGGGGACCTGGGGCGCTGTTGCGCAGCGGGGCTTGGGTTAGGGTTCCGGCAAGTTTCGGGGAGCGCCTCCCCCAAAATGAAGGAAAGAAACAGGAGATTGCAACATGCAGATTGGCAATGTGGAAATTGTGGGCCGGGCGGCTTTGGCCCCTATGGCAGGCGTCACCGACGCAGCGTACCGCAGGCTGTGCGCCGCCTTTGGGGCTGCCTACACCGTCACGGAGATGGTCAGCGCCAAGGCCATTCAATACAGTTATGAAAAGACTTCCCAGCTGGCGGACACCCGGGAGGACGAGCACCCGGTGTTTTTGCAGCTGTTTGGCAGCGACCCCTTTGATTTTGGCCTGGCTGCCCGAAAGGCGGCGGCCTTTGGCCCGGACGGCATCGATATCAACATGGGCTGTCCCGTGCCCAAAGTGGCAGGCAACGGGGCGGGCAGCGCCCTGATGAAGGACCCTGCCAAGTGCGGCGCCATTGTAGCGGCGGTCAAGCGCAATACGGACCTGCCGGTGACGGTGAAAATCCGGGCCGGGTGGGATCAGGAACACAAAAACGCTGTGGAGGTGGCCAAAGCCTGCGAAGCGGCCGGGGCGGACGCCATCGCTGTCCACGGCAGGACAAGGGACCAGATGTACATGGGCCACGCAGATTGGGACATCATCCGCCAGGTGAAAGAGGCGGTGCAGGTGCCGGTCATCGGCAACGGAGACGTGGTGGACGCCCAGTCTGCCTGCCAGCTGCTGGATGCCACTGGCTGCGACCTGGTGCTGGTGGGCCGGGGGGCCATGGGCAATCCCTGGGTGTTCCGGCAGATCAACGCCTACCTCACCGACTCCTGCACCATTTTGCCGCCCCCGGGTATCGCGGAGCGCATTGTGGTCATCCGGCGGCATATGGACGCCCTGTGCGCCTTGAAGGGGGAGGACCGGGCCATGCGGGAGGCTAGAAAGCATGTGGGCTGGTACCTGCACGGAGTGCGGGGGGCAGCCCAGTTCCGCCGCCAAGCCGGGGAGCTGTGCACCCTGGGAGACCTGGACCGACTGTTGGCCCAGGTGTACGCGGCCAACCAAGGGGAAGAATAAACCGGGAGAAAGGAGCGTCTCACTGTGAAACTATTGGTATTGGACGGCAACAGCATTTTAAACCGGGCCTTTTACGGTATCAAGGTGCTGACCACCAAAAATGGGGAGTACACCAACGGCATTTACGGGTTTCTCACCATGCTGAAAAAGCTGCTGGACGAGACGGCCCCCGACGGGGTGGCCATCGCCTTTGACCGGAAGGCTCCCACCTTCCGGCACAAGGCCTACGCCGGCTACAAGGCCAACCGCAAGGGCATGCCGGAGGAGCTGGCCCAACAGCTGCCGGTGCTCCAGGAATTGCTCACAGATTTGGGCTATCAGATTGTCTCCTGCGAGGGCTGGGAGGCCGACGACATTTTGGGAACCCTTGCCTCCGCCTGCGAGCAGGAGGGCGGTCAGTGCCTGATCGCCACCGGGGACCGGGACAGCCTGCAGCTGGTGTCCGACTCCACCACCGTGCGCCTGGCCACCACCAAGTTCGGCCAGCCCCAGGTGACCTTGTACGATGTGGCGAAAATCCAGGAGGACTACGGCGTAACTCCGCCCCAGATGATCGACCTGAAGGCCATTCAGGGGGATTCCTCCGACTGCATCCCCGGGGTGGCGGGGATCGGCCCCAAGGGGGCCGGGGAGCTCATCCAGAAATTTGGCAGCGTCCAGTATATCTACGACCATCTGGAGGAGCTGGACATCAAGCCCGCTATGAAGGCCAAACTGGAGAAATCCCGGGACAACGCCTTTTTGAGTTACGACCTGGGCACCATCCGCCGGGATGCCCCCATTGACAAGTCCCTGGCCCACTATGTGAAGGGGGAGGGAGATCCCCAGAAGGCCAGCGCCCTGATGGTGCGGCTGGAGCTGTTCTCCCTGCTGGACAAGTTCGGCCTGTCCCTGACCCCCCCATCTCAGGAAACCGCCCCCGCCGGGGAGCGCCCCCCTTTGCAGGAGTATGAGGACGGCGCCCCCTTGCTGCCCATGCTGGAAGACGCCGGGGAGGCCATCTTTATCGCCCAGTGGGACAACGGTTCCCTGGAGAGCTTGGTGTTTTCCCACAAGGGGGAGATCCACCGGGTAAAACCGGACGAGGCTTTCCTCCGGGCCTTTTTCAAAAACAGCCGCATCCAAAAGTACACCCACGACGCCAAGCCTCTCCACCGGAAGGCCTTGGAGCTGGGCTGCAAAATGGAAGCGGTCCGCATGGACACCGCCTTGGCCGGGTATTTGCTGAATCCTTCCGCCTCCAACTACGGTGTGGAGCGCTTGTGTGCGGAATACGGGGTGCCTCTGTCGGACTTTGCAGAGCCGGTGCTGAACTTCGGGGCAGCCATGCCGGAGTTGTGCCGGGCCCTTTCCAAGGCCCTTGCGGAAAACGGCCAGCAGGAGCTGCTGGAGACCATGGAAATCCCCCTGTGTTTTGTGCTGGCCCAGATGGAGCACCTGGGTTTCTACGCGGACCGGGACAGCATTGAAGCCTACGGGAAGGAGCTGGAAGAGCAGGTGAACCAGCTTCAGGAGGAGATTCTCCAGGAGGTGGGATACGCCTTTAATATCAATTCCCCCAAGCAGCTGGGAGAGGCCCTCTTCGGCAAGTTGGGACTGCCCCATGGAAAGAAGACCAAAAGCGGTTGGTCCACCAACGCCGATGTGCTGGAAGAGCTGCGTTATTTGCACCCGGTGGTGGACAAGGTGCTGCGCTACCGGACGGTGGCAAAACTGAAATCCACCTACTGCGACGGGCTTTTAAAGGTCATTGGGGCGGACGGCCGGGTGCACTCCACCTTCAACCAGATGGAAACCCGCACCGGGCGCATTTCCAGCTCCGAGCCCAATTTGCAGAACATCCCGGTGCGCACCCCCATTGGCCGGGAGCTGCGGAAGTTTTTCGCCGGAGCCCAGGGCAACCTGCTGGTGGACGCAGACTATTCCCAGATTGAGCTGCGGGTGCTGGCCCACGTGGCCGACGACCCGGCCATGAAGGAAGACTTTGTGGAAGGCCGGGACATTCACACCGCTACAGCGGCCCGCGTGTTCCAAATGCCTGTGGATATGGTCACCAAGGATATGCGCTCCAAGGCCAAGGCGGTGAACTTCGGCATTGTGTACGGCATTGGAGCCTTTTCCCTCTCCAAAGACATCGGCGTCTCCCGGAAGGAGGCCGACGACTATATCAAGGGATACCTGCGCAACTATGCCGGTGTGGATGCCTACATGAAGCGGGTGGTGGAAGAGGCCAAAGAGAAGGGTTACGTGGAAACCCTCTTCGGCCGCCGGCGGTACCTGCCGGAGCTGAAAAGCGGCAACTTCAACCTGCGCTCCTTTGGGGAGCGGGTGGCCCGGAACATGCCCATCCAGGGCACAGCGGCAGACATTATCAAAATCGCCATGATCCGGGTCAGCGACCGGCTGGAAAAAGAGGGCCTGCAGGGCAAGCTGATTCTGCAAGTCCACGACGAGCTGATTGTGGAGTGTCCTCCCCAGGAGCGGGAGCAAGTGGTCCGGATCCTGCAGGAGGAGATGGAGGGAGCGGTGCGACTGTCTGTGCCCATGCTGGCAGAGGCAGGCTGGGGCCGCACCTGGTACGATGCCAAGGGGTGAGTCCATGGAGAGAGAACTGCCCTTTTGCTGCCCTCTGTGCGGAGGCGCCCTTGCCCGGGAAGAGCACCGGGCCCTGTGCCCCCAAGGCCACAGTTTTGATATAGCCCGGCAGGGGTATGTGCACCTGCTGCCGGTGAACAAAATGCACGCCAAAGTTCCCGGGGACAGCCGGGAGATGGTGGAGAGCCGCCGCCGGTTTCTGGAAGCTGGGTATTATGCCCCTTTCCGGCAGGAGTTGTGCCGGCTGGCGGCAGCCTGCGCCGCCCGTCTGGGAAGTCCCCAAGGGGAGGGCTTGACCCTCTGCGACGCAGGCTGCGGGGAGGGCTACTACACTGCCGGGCTGCAGGAGGCCTTGCCTCGGGCTCAGGTCTGCGGGTTCGACATCTCCAAGCTGGCTGTGAAAGCGGCCGCAGGCAGGCACAAAGGCATCCCCTTTGCGGTGGCAAGCTCCTTTGCCATCCCCTTGGCAGTGGAAAGCGTGCATCTGCTCACAGACGTGTTCTCCCCTCTGGCGGAGCAGGAGTTTGCCCGAGTGGTAAAGCCCGGAGGCTTTTTCCTGTACGCCGTGCCGGGAGAGCGGCATCTGTTTGGCCTAAAGGAAATCCTCTACCAGGAGCCCTACGAAAACCCCCACCGGGAGACGGACTATCCAGGCTTCCGCTTCGTGGAGAGAACCCAGGTGCGGGGGGAGATTTTCCTTCCGGATGGGAACACCGCCGGGGACCTGTTTGCCATGACCCCCTACTACTGGAAAACCGGGGTGGAGGGAGCCCGGCGTCTGCAGGAGACCCAGGGGTTTTCCACGGAGATCGCCTTTGACTTTTTGGTGTACCAACGGCTGTGAAACAGGGCCGGCGCCGTTCTTTTCCGAAGGGCGCCGGCCTTGCTGTGCGTTTGAGCATTCTTCTTTCTCCCCTGCGGAATCTGGAAGGCGGGTTCCCACGGGACATCGTTCCCGGAGAAAGCGGCAGGGAATTTTTCACAATTTCGTAACGAAAAACGCCGGGGGATATGCTACAATAACAACAGAGGCCCCTGGATCAGGGAGCTGGATATCCAGCGGCTGCAGCCCGGAGGATTCGCAGGCGGAACGGCCTGTGGACGCGCTGTGGATCCAGGTGTGTGCACTGCCGGCGGCAGTGCTTCTCGCCCTCCCCAGGAGGGCAATTTGCCGGGGTTTGTTCCCGGGGATGTTGTTAGAAGGGATGTTGAATCGCACATGAAAATATTGTTCGTCTGCACAGGGAACACCTGCCGCAGCCCTATGGCGGAGGGGATTTTCCGCAAGATGATGCAGGACCTGGGACAGGAGGAGAAAGTCCTCTGCCAAAGCGCAGGGCTTTCTGCAGTGGACGGCATGCCTGTTTCCGAAAACGCGGTGCTGGCCTGCCGGGAGGTGGGGGTGGATATCTCCGAACACACGGCCCGCCGCATTACAGGCGAGGAGCTGCCTGTGTGGGACCTGTACTTTCCCATGTCCAAAACCCACGGATATATTTTGGAGCAGGCCGGCGTGCCCCAAACAAAGATCTACATACCCAAATACATTGCCGATCCCTTTGGGCAAGACCTGGAGGTGTATCGGGAATGCCGGGATAAGCTGACCAGTCAGCTGGAGCAATTCTACCAGAGCTTTGTCTCCCGGCTGCTGGTGTTTGATCACACGCTGCAGCCGGTCTCTCGGGAGGGAAACCCGAGAGAGGGATATGGCCTTGTGCCTTGATAAGAGACAGGGGGCGCCGTGCGGCACCGAGGATTTCCTTGGTGTGTGCGCGGCGCCTTTTTGCGGGGAGGGGGAGTCCCCTTGCGTTTTTCCCGGCCTGCGTTTATAATAGAGCAGAGTAAATAGCGGGTGCCGGAGAAAGGATACGGAGAGCGCATGATGGAAATTGTTCGGATGAAGAAAGAGCACTGCGAACTGTTGGCAGAGCTGGAAAAGCTCTGTTTTGCCCACCCCTGGAGCCAAAAGGCTTTGGAAGATGAGGTGGACAATCCCTGCGCCTATTTCGTCACGGCTGTGGACGGGGAGAAAATCCTGGGCTACGGGGGCATGCACTGCTCCCACGGGGAGTGCTATGTGGACAACATTGCTGTGTTCGGCCACCACCGGAGAAAAGGGGTGGGAGGTGCCCTGGTGGGGGCTTTGATCCAGGAGGCCCAGCGGCAGGAGGCGGAGTTTATCTCCTTAGAGGTGCGGCCTTCCAACCGGGCGGCGGTGGCCCTGTACACCAAACTGGGTTTTGCAGAAGAGGGCCGCCGGAAGAACTATTACACCGACCCCACAGAGGACGCCCTGCTCTTAACCCGCCGGTTTAAAAAGGAGGGGGATCTATGATTCTCTTGGGGATAGAAAGCTCTTGCGATGAGACGGCGGCCGCCCTGGTGGAGGATGGAAGGACCATTCTCTCCTCGGTGATCGCCTCCCAGGTGGAGGAGCACAAGATCTACGGGGGCGTGGTGCCGGAAATCGCCTCCCGCCGCCACAGCGAGGCCATTGTGGGTGTGGTGCGCCAGGCGCTGGAGCAGGGAGGGATGTCCCTTTCCCAGTTGGACGGCATTGCCGTCACCTATGCGCCGGGGCTCATTGGGGCCTTGTTGGTGGGGGTGAATTTTGCCAAGGGTCTGGCTCTTTCCACAGGCCTGCCTTTGATTCCGGTTCACCATTTGCGGGGGCACATTGCCTCCAACTACTTGAGCCACCCGGAGTGCCGCCCGCCCTTTTTGTGCCTGGTGGTGTCCGGCGGCCACAGCCACATTGTGCTGGTGGAGGACTATACCCGGCTGAAAATCCTGGGCCGCACCCGGGACGACGCCGCCGGCGAGGCCTTCGACAAGGCCGCCCGGGCCATGGGCATTCCCTATCCCGGCGGGGTGGAGATGGACCGCATCGCCGAGGAGGGCGACCCTAACGCCTACAAGCTGCCCCATCCCCACGTGGAGGGCGCGCCCTTGGACTTCAGCTTCTCCGGCCTGAAAACCGCCGTGCTGAACCTGCTGAACAACGCCCGTCAAAAGGGCGAGGAAATCTCTGTGCCGGACCTGTGCGCCTCCTACCGGAAAGCGGTGGTCTCCTGCCTGACGGAAAATTTCTTCCGGGCCGCCCAGGAGACAGGAGTGAGCACCTTGGCCGCCGCCGGAGGGGTTTCGGCCAACCGGCTGCTCCGCCGGGAGCTCACCCGCTTGGCGGAAGAGCGGGGGCTGCAGCTTTTCCTGCCGGACAAGTCCCTGTGCGGGGACAACGCCGCCATGATCGCCAGCCAGGGCTACTATGAATTCTTGGCGGGAAACACCGCAGGCATGGACTTAAACGCCTGCGCCCAGCGCTCCATTGAGTGAGGAGGCAAGCCTTATGAAAAAACGGATCCAGGCGGCGCTGCTGGCGCTGGCGCTTCTGGTGGGGCTGGCCGCCTGCAGCGGGCAGGAGGAAGCCTCCCCGCCGGCCTCGCAAAGCCAGGTCAGTTCGGCCGACTCTCAAGAGGAGCCCTCCTCCCAAAGCCCCACGCCCCGCTCTGGGGAAGGGGAGCCCTCCAGTCAAGTGGAAAGCGCCCCAGAGGAGGAACCGGCGCAGGAAGGCCTGGTGCTGGTGCAGCAGGAGTCCGGGGCGGAGGCAGGGTACGAGCCTACGATCACCTTGTACCCGGACGGCACCTTTGCCCTGGCGGCCACTTTTTACGACGGCACCGCCCAAATTACCGGCACGTACGTTTCGCAGGACGGCGGCTATGTGCTGACGCCTACCGACAGTACAGCCCAGGGTGTGGCGGGCAGTGACGTGGGGGAGATGGGCCTTACCCCCAGCGGCGAGGGCTATACCTATTCCGGTGGGCAGTTGGGGCTCACCTTCGACGGAGCTGCCTTCCTGCCGGAGGAATCTTAAAAGGGAGATGGGAAACATGCACACAGGCGGAGAGATTATGGTGAAATGCTTGGAGGCGGAAGGGGTGGACATCCTTTTTGGCTATCCGGGAGCGGCCATCTGCCCTTTTTACGATGCTCTGTACGACTCCCCCATCCGCCATGTGCTGGTGCGCTCGGAGCAGAACGCCGCCCATATGGCCAGCGGATATGCGCGGGCCTCCGGCAGGCCGGGAGTGTGCGTGGCCACTTCCGGTCCCGGAGCCACCAATCTGATCACCGGCATCGCCACGGCGTACATGGATTCCATTCCCATGGTGGCCATCACCGGGCAGGTGAATTTGGAGCAGCTGGGCCGGGACGTGTTTCAAGAGGCAGATGTGACCGGCGCCTGTGAGTCTTTTACCAAACACAGCTATTTGGTCAAATCCCCGGAGGAGCTGCCCCGGGTGTTTAAGGAGGCCTTCCACATTGCCGCCACAGGACGGCCAGGCCCGGTGCTCATCGACGTGCCCGAGGACGTGCAGGAGGCGCTGGTGGAGACTTTCCACTACCCAGAAACGGCGGACATTCCCGGCTACAAGCCCAAAACGGCGGGCCATCCCCTGCAAATGAAACGGGCCTTAGAGGCCATCGCCCAAGCCAAGCGGCCCGTGATCTGCTGCGGGGGCGGGGTGGTGCTCTCCGGAGCCCGCAGGGAAATGGCCGCCTTTGCGGAGAAGAGCGGCATTCCTGTGGTGTCCACCATGATGGGCATTGGGGTGATGCCGATGGACAGCCCGGTGTACCTGGGGATGATCGGCAAGTTTGGCCGCAGCTACGCCAACCGGGCCATTGGAGAGGCGGATTTGATTCTGCTGTGCGGGGCCCGGGTGGGAGACCGGGCCATCGCCCTGCCCAACCAGATTGCAGAGCAGGCCAAGATCATCCACATTGACATTGACCCGGCGGAAATCGGCAAGAACATGCGGGTGGACGTGCCCATTGTGGGAGATGTGAAACAGGTGCTGGCCGTCTTAGGGGAAAAGGTGGAGCCCGTGCACTGCAAAGAATGGGTGGAACGGGTCCAGCAGTACAAACGGGAGTTTGTGCCCCGGGGCGCAGACCGGGAGGATTACGTGGAGCCCCGGTCCTTTATCCGGGCCTTGTCCTCCTTGATGGAAGAGGACGCCATCCTCACGGCGGACCCAGGCCAGGGACAGATTTGGTCGGCCCTCAACTTCACCCAAAAAGAGGGGCGCTTCCTCACCAGCGGAGGTTTGGGTACCATGGGCTACGCCCTGCCGGCAGCTTTGGGGGCCAAGCTGGCCCAGCCAAACCGGCAGGTGGTGGCCGTCTGCGGGGACGGGGCCTTTCAGATGAGCCTGTGCGAGCTGGCCACGGTGGTGGCTTCCCACGCCCCCTTGAAAGTGGTGGTTTTTGACAACCGGCGTTTAGGCATGGTGCGGGAGTATCAAAACAGCCGCTATGCCCGGCGCCACATTGGCACCCACATGGACGGCAATCCGGATTTTGTCACGTTGTGCCGGGCCTATGGAATCCAGGCGGCCCGGGCCAGGAACAACCGGGAGGCGGAGCAGCTGGCGCGGGAGATGCTGGCTTCTTCCCGGCCCTATGTGCTGGTGTGCCGGGTGGACCCGGAAACACCCTCGGTGTGAAAGGAGGGAATCCCCATGAAATACACATTGTCCGTTTTGGTGGAGAACCAGCCTGGCGTGCTCTCCAAAGTGGTGAGCCTGTTTGCCCGGCGGGGTTACAACATCGACAGCTTGGCTGTGGGCACTACGGAGGATCCCACCATGTCCCGTATGACCATTGTGGGCCAGGGGGACGACCACATTTTGGAGCAGGTGGAAAAACAGCTGAACAAGGTGATTCCCGTCATCAAGGTTCGGTCTTTGGGGCCGGAGGCGGTCAGCGGGGAGCTGCTGCTGGTGAAGGTGGCCTGCGAGGCCCAAAGCCTGGGCAGGATCAATGAAATCGCCGCTCTGATGAAGGCGGAGGTGGCGGATGTTTCCAAGGCAACGGTCACCTTGCAGTACGCCGGGGAGCACGAAAAGTGCGAGGCGCTGCTGGACTTGCTGCGCCCCTTGGGCATTCGAGAAATTGCCCGCACCGGGGTCATTGCCCTGGAGCGGGGATGAGCGCTGGGTTTCCCCCGGGGAGGCTCTGTCTGCTGAAAGACGCATCCCATTGGAAAAAAGAAAGGTGGCCCTTTGGGCCACCTTTTTGTCTTGCTTTGGGAAAATTTTCCCGTATATACGTGCAGGAGAAAAAGACCGCCTGCGATTGCCCCCCTTTTCTCCCATGGAGAAAGCCGCTGCATGCAGCGAAAGGGATCCATCAGTCTTGGGAGGGCTCTTCCGAAAACGTTTCCTCTCCGGAGAGGGCGGGATTTTTCGGGTCAATCTCCCGGGCCCGCAAGCGGGAACGCACGGAGGTGCGGAACAGCCGGTACAGCACTGCGGTGATGGGCGTGCCGAAGAGAACGCCGGGAATGCCCAGCACACCGCCCCAGAACACCACGGCAAACAAGGTCCACAGAGGGGGCAGCCCAATGGAAGAGCCCACCACCCGGGGGTAGATCATATTTCCCTCCACCTGCTGGAGAATCAGCAGGAACACCAGGAAGATAAAGGCGTCGATGGGGTGGACCAAGAGAAGGATCACCACACCCACGGCCGCGCCGATGTAGGCGCCTAAAATGGGGATCAAAGCGCCCAGAGCCACCACAGAGGAGATCAGCAAAGCGTAGTCCAATCCCAACAGGCTCATGCCCACATAGCAGAGGGTGCCTAAAATAACGCATTCGGTCAGCTGTCCCCGGATAAAATTGAAAAACACCCGGTTGGTCATGGAGCCGATCTGGCCGATTTTGCGAGCCATAGGCCGGGGGAGAAATGCCAGAATGGCAGATTTTACTCCCCGCAGCAGTTTTTCCTTGCCTGCCAGCATGTAAATGGAGAAGATAAACCCCATGACCGCTGCAAAAACCCCAGAGGCCACATTGATGCCCACGCCCACCAGGGAGGAGAGGAAACTTTGGGCGATTTCCGCCACATTGGTGAGCACATTGCTCCAGTTGAAGTTCCGCAGGAAGTCCTGCACCAAAGTCAGGTCATACTCGGTGGCAAACTTGTTCAGCCAGGTGATGGCATTGTTTGCATAGACGGGGAGCGTTTGCTGAATGGTGTCCGCTAACACGCCCATGGATTCCAAAAGCCCGGGGATGATAAAGCAGGCGATGAATACAATCACCAAAGCCACCAACAGGTAGGCCAGCACAATGGCCAGGGGGCGCTGGGCCCGTTTCCACCGTTTGGATTGGTTTTTTTGGAAGGGCTTAAAGACGATGTCCTCAAAAAAGTGGACAAATACGTTGAGGATGTACGCCACCACAATGCCGTAAAACACAGGAGCTACAGTGCCGACCACGGTGCTGATTGCCGCCCAAACCTGGTCGATTTTCATCAAAAGCAAAACCAAAACCGCGGCAAATCCCAGCAGGATCATCCCGTTTCGCAGAATCTTCTTCTCATCCCGTAGACTGGCTCCAATATCCCGCAGACGCATACAAAACTCCTCCTTTTTCCAGCCGGACCTGTTCCGGCCTTTTCCCCAAGGGCAGCTTGCCCCTGCGCCTGCTGCAGGGCAGGGGCATCCGCCGTGCACGCCTTATGTTTTTGTTTGGAACACGTTGTGGCAGTTTTGGCAGGTCACCTGGATTTTACCCCGTCCCCGAGGGGCCCGCAGCCGCTGTTTGCAGGTGGGGCAGTGAAAGTATTTGTAGGTTTTCCGCTCTTTAAACCGCCGGGTCTGAAAACGGAACCAATTTTCCACAGGTCCCCACACCTTCATAAAGACGGCATATTCCCGCTGCCGGGCTGTGTAGTTGCGGGAAAACATGCGGAAAATGGTGTAGATGAGCAAGACGTCCGCCACCAGCGAGAGGGGCCAGAATAATCCCCCCAAAAAGGAGAACACTATTGCCACCGCCAACAGAAACAGGCTGAATTTGTCGCCGCCGTAGCGGCCGTACATGAATTGCTGAAATTTTTGAAACAGCAAGGAAAACACTTCCTTTCCAGAGTACACTATCAGTATACCGTATGGAGAAGGGTTTTTTCAACCGGCCAGAGCAGGCTTCACGATAAATTTACAATTTGGTGGAAAGAAGCTCAAAATAAGAATAATTATTAAAAATAGCCTTGACTTTTGATGTTTCTTGGACTATACTAGACGTAGTAAGAGCTCGTACACCCAAGGCGTACAGCCAAAATCTTTTGAAGGAGGAACGTCCCATGCCCGAATTGAAAGGATCCAAAACGGAAGCCAATTTGATGACTGCTTTTGCAGGAGAGTCTCAGGCGAGAAACAAGTACACCTTCTACGCTTCCAAGGCGAAGAAAGACGGGTACGTGCAGATTGCCAATCTGTTTGAGGAGACTGCAAACAACGAGAAAGAGCACGCGAAACTGTGGTTCAAGTTGCTCCATGGGGGCATTGGCGACACGGTGGACAACCTGAAAGATGCCGCCGCTGGCGAAAACTACGAGTGGACCGACATGTATGCCGGCTTTGCCAAAACCGCCCGGGAAGAGGGCTTCGACCACATTGCCGACCTGTTTGAAGGCGTGGCCAAGATTGAGAAGGAGCACGAGGCACGCTACCTCAAGCTGGTGGAGAACCTGGAAAACGGCCTGGTGTTCTCCCGGGATGGGGATGTGATTTGGCAGTGCTCCAACTGCGGCCACATTGTCATTGGCAAAAAGGCCCCGGAGGTTTGCCCGGTATGTGCTCATCCCCAGGCGTACTTCCAGATCAAGGCAGAAAATTATTGAGTTCTCTTTTCATAAGGAAAGGAATGGAAAAAGTTCTCCCGCAGCAGCGGGGGAACTTTTTTTGTCTCAAATGCCCCGGTTTTTGGATCGTTGTGGTTTGCGCTGAAGGGGAGCCAAGAAAGACTTCCTTTGCTTTTGCAGAAAAAACCCTTGCTTTTTTCGAATTTTTGTTCTATAATGACTTTCGAACGAACGTTTTCTTTGGGTTCCAATTTGTGGAAGGGAGGCGGGCCGCATGACCCCCTTGGAAAAATTGGAGATTCTCACCGCCGCTGCCAAGTACGATGTGGCCTGTACCTCCAGCGGCGTGGACCGGCGGGGACAGAAGGGGCTGTTGGGCAACGGGGTGGCCGCAGGCATCTGCCACAGCTTTGCTGGGGACGGCCGGTGCATTTCTCTGCTAAAAGTGCTGCTCTCCAACGACTGCGCCTTTGACTGTGCGTACTGTGTCAACCGAAGGTCGCAGGAGTGCCGCAGGGCCACCTTCACCCCGGAGGAGCTCTGCAGTTTGACCATGGAGTTCTACCGCCGCAACTATATCGAGGGTTTATTTTTGAGCTCTGCTGTGGTGGGCAGCCCGGATAACACCAGCGAACGGATGCTGGCCGTTTTGAAAAAGCTGCGGCGGGAGCACCGGTTTGGAGGATACATCCATGTGAAGGCCATTCCCGGAGCCTCCCCGGAGCTGACCTACCAGCTGGGACTGTACGCGGACCGGATGAGTGTAAACATTGAGCTGCCCAGCCAGCGAAGCCTGCAGCTGCTGGCTCCCCAAAAGAGCAAGGAGAAGATCCTCACCCCCATGGGAATGATTCGAGACGGCATCTGGGAGAACGAAACAGCGCTTTCCACCTACCGCCATGCCCCCTCTTTTGCTCCGGCGGGGCAGTCCACCCAGATGATTGTAGGCGCCTCCCCGGAGAGCGACCGGCAGATTTTGCAGCTCAGCGAAGGGCTGTACCGCAAGTACCGGCTGAAGCGGGTGTTTTACTCCGCCTATATGCCGGTGGTGAGCGACCGGAACTTGCCCGCCTTAGGCACGCCGCCTCCCTTGCTGCGGGAGCACCGGCTGTACCAGGCGGACTGGCTGCTGCGGTTTTACGGGTTTTCCGCCTCGGAAATTTTGGACGAAGAGGCTCCCCACTTCGACCCCCTGCTGGATCCCAAGTGCAGCTGGGCACTGCGGCATATGGAGCACTTTCCCCTAGAGGTGAACCGTGCTCCCTATGAGATGCTCCTGCGGGTGCCGGGGATTGGGGTCAAGAGCGCCCAGAGGATCCGGCAGGCCCGGCGCTATGCCGTCCTGGAGGAACAGGACCTGAAAAAGTTGGGGGTGGTGCTCAAGCGGGCGCGCTTTTTCCTCACCTGCCGGGGGACGAGTATGTCCCCTCTGCCCACGGACGATCCCCGGGTGCTGGCAGGGGTCCTCCGGGAGAGGACGGCGTTTCACCGCACCCAGCTGCCGGGGAGAGATAGCCCCGCCTGGTTGGAGCAGCCGGAGCAGCTCTCCCTCTTTTCCCCGACAAAGGAGGATCGGACAAAATGTCTTACAGGACAGATCTAGTGTACCGGTACGACGGAAGCTACCAAGGGTTTCTCTGCTGTGTGTTCGCCTGTTTCCAGCACAGAGAGCTGCCCCTTTCCATCCGCCCTTGGGAGGAGGCGCAGCAGAGTTTGTTTGGCAGCCGGGAGATTCCCACCCAGCCAGAGTTGGCCCAGCGGGTGGAGCGGTCGATTCCCAAAAAAATTTCCCCCCTGGCCTTGGAATGGGTGCGCAAGGGGTTTCTGGCCTGCCTGCCCCAGCGGGAGATGGCGTTGCTGCGGTTTCTGCTGCTGGGGTATAAGCGGGGGGCGGCGGTGACCAAACTCACCACCCACCCGGTGGTGCACCCTGTGGGGCAGGCGGTGCTGGCTGTGGAGAACGAAGCCCACCACGTGCTGGAATTTCTCCGCTTTGCCCAGTGTGGAGAGTTCCTGGCGGCCCGGATTGCTCCCCGCCACCGGGTGCTTCCCCTGCTTGCGCCCTCCTTCTGCGACCGGCTGCCCAGCGAAAATTTTCTGCTGTTTGACGGGGAGCACGGCATGGGATTTTTCCATCCCAAGGACACGGTGGGGGAGTTTTTTCAGGCGGATCAAGTGGAGCTGCCGCCTCCCAGCGAAGAGGAGCTGCAGTGGCAGCGCCTTTGGAAGGCCTTTTACCGAACGGTGGCTGTGGAGGGGCGGGAAAATCCCAAACTTCGGCAAAGCCGGTGCCCCCAGCGCTACTGGTCCCTGATGACCGAGCTGCAGGACCAGGCCGGGCAAAAGTGGCCCGGTCTGTCTGCCGTGCAGCTGTAACGCGTGCAAAGCCCCGGCTTTCTCCTGGAGGGTGAGAACCGGGGCTTTGCTGGAAAAACGAGGGCATAAAAAATCGCGAACCTCACACAGGTGAAGTTCGCGATCTGCCCGGGGTGCAACCCCTGGTGACCCATCGGGGATTCGAACCCCGGACACCTTGATTAAAAGTCAAGTGCTCTACCGACTGAGCTAATGAGTCAGAAAGCTGTCCTGTTGGACAGCTCATATATTATAGCAAGAAAACAGGTGCCTGTCAATGGGGAATCCATATTTTACCGGGCACTTTTACCGTGCCACGAAATGTTTGACCAGGCTGTCCCCGTCGGAGAGTTCGTTCCGGCCGTAGGAGGACAGGTCCAAACCGCCATGCTGCAGCAGGGCGCCGGAGTACACCTTGCCGGTGTCCTCATCCGTGTAGAACTTTTCCGGATCCAATCCGGGCAGGCGCAGAGGTTGGTACACATTGGGAGGCCGCCGCATGACCACCCGGGTGAACAGCATCTCGGTTTTGTCCGGGCTGACAAAGGCCCAATCGCACAGGAAGGGATCCTCTGTGGGGGAGGTGATCCGGTAGAAGTCTCCATAGTGGATCAGGTCGTAGTATTTGTGGTAGTCGGCCACCTGGGCCTTGACCATCTCCCGCTCCTCTTCGGTGAGCTTCCGGGGATCCAGTTCGTAGCCGAAGGTGCCGCACAGGGCCACCCGGCCCTTGGTTTCCAACCCGGCCCGGGGGCTGGCGGACACATGGGCGCCCAGAGAGGCAATGGGATAGCACAGAGAGGCGCCAAACTGGATGGAAAGCCGCTCAATGGGATCTGTGCAGTCGCTGGCCCAGATCTGGGGGGAGTAGTACAGCATACCAGGGTCAAAGCGGCCGCCGCCGGAGGAGCAGTTTTCCAGCAAAATGTGGGGGAAGGCTGTGGTGATCCGGTCCATCAGATCGTAGACCCCCAGCACATACCGGTGGAAGAACTCCCCTTGGCGCTCCGGAGGCAACTGGGCGCTGGCCGCCTCGCTGATGTGGCGGTTGCAGTCCCACTTGATGTAGGCAATGTTGTTTTGGGAAATCACATCGGCCATCTGCTGGAAGATGTTGTCCCGCACGTCTTGGCGGGTCATGTCCAGCACGCACTGGTGCCGGGACAGGGAGTGCTCCCGGCCTTGGACCCCAATGGCCCAGTCCGGGTGGGCCCGGTACAGGTCGCTGTCCGGGTTGATCATCTCCGGCTCGTACCAAATGCCGAACTGCACGCCCAGGTCGTTGACCCGCTGAATCAGCGAGGAGAGACCGCCCTTGAGCTTCTCTTCGTTGACCCACCAGTCGCCCAGGGCCCGGTGGTCGTCGCAGCGGTTGCCAAACCAGCCGTCGTCCATGACCAGCATCTCAATGCCCAAGGCCTTGGCCTCCTTGGCAAACTCCACCAGCTTGTCGTCGTCAAAATCAAAGTAGGCTGCCTCCCAGCTGTTGATCAGCAGGGGGCGCTTTTTCTTGGCCCACTGGCTGCGGCACAGGTGGTCCAGGTAGAAGTGGTGGAAGGTGCGGCTCATGCCGCCCAGGCCGTTTGCGGAGTACACCAGCACGGCCTCAGGGGTCTGAAAGGCCTCCCCTGGCTCCAGGCGCCAGCGGAACTCCTCCGGGTTGATGCCCCAGAGCACCCGGGGACAGCCGCGGGTGTCCACTTCCACGTCAAAGGCAAAGTTGCCGCTGTAGAGCAGGCTCATGCCCAGGGCCTCGCCGGTTTCCTCGGTGGCGGTGTGGTCCGCCAGGGCCAGGAAGGGGCTGTGGTTGGGGCCGGTCATGCCCCGTTTGCTGTGAATGGCTTGGATGCCGTGCTGCAGGGGATGGCGCACGGTGGTGTTTTCTTTGGCCCAGCGGCCGTACAGGTGGACCATGTCCCAGCCCATGGTGGGCAGATCCAAGCAGGCGCTGTACACCCGCTCCAGGTTGACCGGGCTGTCCCCGGTGTTTTCCACCCGGGCGCTGCGGGCGATGACCGGGTAGTCCTCGAAGACGGTGTAGAGCAAGGTGGCCTTCACGCCGGTGACGGCGTCGAGGGTTTCCACCTCTAAAGTTTGGGCGGCTCCCTCCCGGTCAAAGGTGGCGGGCAGCCCCGGAAGGGCGGGCTTTCCCTGGTAGATTTTGTGGGATACGTAGCGGATGTCTGTGACGGCGTCTCCCGCTTTCCCCCGTACGGACAGGGCGGAGATTCGAAAATCTCCCGCGCCGCCGGCGGGGTATTCCAAGGGTTGAATGTCCACAGAGAAATTGGGGTCTTCCACCTGGGGGTTGAGAGGGCTCAGAGAGTCGAACCAGCCTCGGTACATCAGGTAGGAGAGATCTGTATCCGGGATTGGCGCCCCGGCGTACAGGTGGACCAGGTAGTTCTCCCGGTACACCATCATGGCATAGGTAAAGCCTTTGGCGTCCAGTTTGAAGACGCGGCGTTCTGCATCGAAAAGAATGGGCATAAGTGCTGCTCCTTTCTGAGTTTGTGTCCTCATCTTAGCACCACGCCGGAAGAAACGCAAGAGGGAAATGCACCGGGTTAAGAAAGCTGCTGGGCCAGAAGCACCAGATCTTGGGTGGTGAGAAGGCCGTCGTCGTCCCAGTCGGCTGCCCGGCGATACGGGGAATCCACCTGGGTTCCCTCCAGCAGAAGGGCTTGGGCCTCCTGCAGGTCGTTGCGGGAGAGGGAGCCGCTGCCGTCGCAGTCTCCCTGCACCGCCACCTGGTAGGCGCCGGCGGTCATACCGGTGGCCAGAGAGCCGGAATCCACCACCTGTCCTGCGTGGTCCCGAATGGAAACGGTCCCCGGGACAAACCAGGCCACTACGGTTTCCACCGTGGTGCCCGCAGGCATCACCAGCCATTCTCCGTCAATGGCGATTCCATCCGGATTGTCAGAAGGGCTGGGTGAAATTGTGGGATCTGCGGGAGTGGGACTGGGTTCCGGGGTAGGGGTGAGAGAGGGAGTGGGGGAAGAGCTGGGCTGCGGCTCCTCCGAGGGACTGGGCGCAGGGGAAGGGGAAGGGGTGGCTGTGGGGTCTGGCTCCTGGTAGAAGCGGGCGGGGAAAAAGAGAAAGTTTCCCTCCTGCCGAAACAGAGCCCCGCTGCCGCAGAGGGCCGCTACCTCTCCCGGGATTTCCACGCTGCCCACCGGTTCCCCGGACAGGGAAGAAGCCTGCACGGTGGTCCCGGAGGCGGTGAGCAGCTGTCCCTCCCGGTCCACGGCGGTCAAAAGCGGGTTGGTAGGCGCCTTGCCCGCCGGCTGAAACCCGCCGTCCTCCCACAGGTACAGCTGTCCCAGCTGGTTGACGTAGCCGGTCTCCCCCACCAGGGCCACGGGCGGAAACATGGTGGTGCCGGTGTTCCAGGCATCCAGCGGAGGGGCGGCTGCCCAGTGGAGGGTGCCGGCAGTTCCCACAAACAGGTTCCCTCCTGGGGTGGCTTCCAGAAACGTGATGTTCCCTGCGCCGGGAGTCTCCACTGGGCGGGGAAGTTCCCCGTAGGGGTCCACAGCCCAAAGGGCGGCGGGGTCCTGGGGGCTGGTATAATAAAAAACGCCCGTGCCGTCCCAGTCGAACAGTGAAAAACTGTCCGGCGCAACCGGCAGGGCCCAAGAGTCCTCTGTATGCAGCTGTGTGTCCCAACAGGATAAAACCAGCTCTCCGGCCCGGTGTTCCAGAAGGTAGAGAAGCCCGCCCCGCAGGGCCGCCCCCTCCAGAGGGTGGGACGTCTCCGCCTGGGCGAGGACGGCGCCGCTGGAGGCGTCCAGGGCGTAAAGCTCCCCGTGGGCGTCGGTGGTTTTTACAAAGAAGCAGGTGTCGCCTGCCTCTTCCAGCAGAAGGACGTCCCCCTCCCCCGAGCAGAGAAGGACAGGGGAAGTATCCTCTTCCCAAAAGGCCAGCATGCACACCAAAGCTCCGCCGGCCAAAAGAAGGGCCAGCAGGCGGCGCACCCCCTTTTTGTGTGCTGCGGCTGCAAGCTTCCGTGTCATAGAGCATGCCCCTTTTCTTTACGAGCGGTCCTCCTGTTCTTCAAAGAGCTCCCGCGCCAGTGCTCGATCCCCGGTGAGGGCAGCCAGCAGCAGCCGGTAGATTCCCTCTGGGTTCCGGTGGAAGCGGTCCCGCACAAACTCCGCCTGGGCTCGGTCCGGCACGTACAAAGTGAAGGACAGCAGCTCCATATCCCCTCCGGAGATATGACAGTCCACCTGCCAGCCCCGCTCCGTCTCCTGGATTTCCACCCGGTTTTCCCGGCGGGAACGGGCGTCTGCCAGCAGCGTGACCGCCGCCTCCATGGCTTTGTCCCGCACGGACAGGGGCAACGTGGTGTCCAAGCTGTCGGCAATCTCCCGGCCCGCCTCTGTCAGATGGCAGGTTCCGTCCTGGTCCACCAAAATGTTGCCCTGCTCCACCAGCCCTGCCAAGGCGTCTTCCACCTCAAAGTAATTGGCCAAGCCTTTCTCCTGGATAATGCGGGTGAGATCCCTCCGGGACAAAGGCCCTCTGACGCTGGAGAGAATGTAGCAGAGTAAAATGCGGATGTCGTTTTTGTGCCAAAGGCCGCCGGGTTCCACCCCGGCGGAAAAAGCGTCCTGCTTCATGAACGAATGTCCTTTCTGTAACTAAAGAACTACTACTAGTATAGCGATTTTTTGAGGGGATGGCAAGGGTTAGTTTGCAGGCGGAACCCACAAAAAGAAAGCCCCGCCTTTGGCAAGGGAGCGTGCCGGGGCACGGCGGTTTGCCAAAAGCAGGGCAATGGGCTCATGGGGTAGTTCCGGAGGTTCCCATGAGCTTTCGATTTTTCACAATGACCACCAGGCGGAAAGCCAGAATGCTCCCCTCTGTCACGGAGGTGAGTATGCACAGGGGCACCAGGCCAATGCCGCAGGTGGCCCAGATCAGCCCGATGCCCAGCAAGTACACCACGGTGCCGAACACCACGGAAATGTTGGCATACTTGGCCAGGCCCATGGCTCCCAGCGTGGGGTAACCCAACACGTAGTTGGGAAAACAGAACACTGCCACAGGGATCAGCAGCCGCAGGGGGAGCACCACCTGGGCCCCCTCCTCTCCCAGCCACAGCACCAGCAGAGGTTCCGCAAAGAGAAACACAACGGCGCACCCCAAAAGGATTATCGGATACACCAGGAGCATGGCTTTTTTGATCAGGCTGAAATTCCGGTGCTTCATCATGTGGGGATACAAGCTGTCGGCAATGGGGGACATGCCGCTGCGGGCCACGCCGATGATCTTGTCAGCGTTGGTGTACAGGCCTGTGGCGGTGGAGCCGGCCATGGCGCCCAGCAGAATGCCGTTTAAATTGGAGTTGATGGAACCGGCCACTTTGGAGAGAAAGAACTGGGAGGAATCTTTCAGCTCTGTCCAGACGTCCCGCCAGGAGACCTTCACAAAGTGGACGCCCACCCGGGTGAACAGGTGGATATATACAAAGAAGATGGCGCCCAGATTGCCCAGAGCTGTGAACAGGGGCACCAGGAAGTAGTCCTCCGGCTGGTGGACAAACACGAAGATCATCATGGTGGCAAAGAACTTTATGGCCACAGCCCGCACGGTGATGGTGGTCATCTGCTCCAGGCCCCGGTACATGAAGTCGGGAAGCAGGGCGTAGGTGCACACGGAAATCAAATAGAACGCGTACACCAGCACCTGGCTAACGTCCGCCAGGGAAGGGGCGATGAAGACGAAGAGAATCAAAAAGGAGAGGGCCATAAACAGGGCTTTGGCCAAAATGACACAGGTGAGAATCTGAGAGAGATACTGCTTGTCCTCCCGGCGGCGGGAGATTTTGGCGGTGGCCGAGTAGATGAAGCCGAAGTCAATGAGAATTTGGAAAAAGTTGGTGGCGTATTGAGCGGCGCCCAGTATGCCGATGCGGTCCAGACCCAGCACCCGCATTTGGTACCCTTGGGTGAGCAAACCCAGGGCCATGTTGGAAAACTGCAGAATGTAGAGCATCACCGTGTTTTCCAGCAGGCCGCCCCGGCGGACCCCGATTTTTTCTTGTAGACGCATAGTGCCTCCTTTCAGCCCAGGCGGTCTTTCAGCCGAAACAGCAGGGCGATCAGCCCGTACCAGCGCTTCTCCAACAGGGAGAGCAGCAGCTTGTGGCTGCGGCTCAGCCGCGGCAAATAGCGGCACTGGCGGTAGTCGGGAAACTGAGTTTCCAAATACTCCCGGAACTCCCGCAGCAGGGGATGGCGGCGGTCAATGAGCAGCACCCGGGTGGATGCGGTCAGGTACACGTGATACAGGGTGAGGTAGCACAGCTCCTGCCGGTAGGTGTCAAACAACCCCTGGTCCCGGAAGTAGCCCAGCAGGTTTTGGAAGGCGTCCAGGATTTCCCGGTTCCGGCCGGCGTTTTGATTTTTGGTGATGGACCCCTCCCGCTTCAGGTAGTCGTACCCCACATAATCCAGGAACACCACTTGACGGGCAGCGGCCAGCAGCTTGGGGGTGACGTACACATCCTCGTACCACACCCGCGGGGGAAAGCGCAGCCCTGTGCGCTGCAGCAGCTCCTTGCGGTAAAGGCGGCACCAGGCGGAGGGGGAGGTCAGCAGCAATTCCGGGTGTTCCCCCAGGGTGACGCCGTGGTCCCGAGGGGTGTCCTCTAAAAACACGCGCAGGGTTTTGCCTGCCTCGTCCACCCAGCGGAAGCCAAACATCACCAGGTCTGCCTCTTCCCGCAGGCCGGCCTCCAAGGTTTTTTCCAAGGTTTCCGGTTCAATCCAGTCGTCGCTGTCCACCAGCAGCAGCCACTCGCCCCGGGCCGCCTGGATGCCGGTGTTCCGGGCGCCGCCCAGGCCCTGGTTCTCCTGGTGGATCACCTGGATGCGGGCGTCCTTTTGGGCCAGCTGGTCGCACAGGGCGCCGCTGCCGTCGGTGGAGCCGTCGTCCACCAAGAGCAGTTCAAAGTCCGGCTCTGTCTGAGCCAGAATGGAATCCACACATTTGGAAAGGTACCGCTCCACATTGTAAACCGGCACCACAACAGTGGCTTTTGGCATGAAAACAACCCCTTTTTTAGATCGGGCTTTCCAAGGAAGCCCAACGTGTGTTAGGGTTATTATACACGCCGCCTGGACTTTTTGCAAATTTCCGCGCTTCTTCCGGGAAAGTGAAGGCACTTTCGTTTTTTCCCTCTTTTCTTTCTGCCCAAGGATTGCTATAATTAAGAACAGGAACGGCATGCCAAGCCGGACCTGTACACATACCTACTCAGAATTTTATTGTAAGGAAGGAGTTTGTGCTATGGCAAAGATACTTGGAAGACCTGCCCTGCCCAACATGCCTTGGCAGGACAAGCCCGAAGGCTACACCAAGCCCGTGTGGCGTTACGACGGCAACCCGATTATTCAGCGGGACGCCATCCCTACCTCCAACAGCATCTTCAACTCTGCCGTGGTCACCTTTGGAGACGCCTATGCCGGCGTGTTCCGCTGTGACAACCGGGGTGTGGAAATGGACATTTTTGCCGGATTCTCCAAAGACGGCATTCACTGGGAGATCAACCACGATCCCATCGTCTTTGAAGGCGAGAAGGATGTGACCCGCAAGGAGTACCGCTACGATCCCCGGGTGTGCTTTATCGAGGACCGGTACTACATCACCTGGTGCAACGGCTACCATGGCCCCACCATCGGCGTAGGCTATACCTACGACTTTAAGACCTTCTACCAGCTGGAGAACGCCTTTTTGCCCTACAACCGCAACGGCGTGCTGTTCCCCCGGAAGATCAATGGCAAATTCGCCATGGTCAGCCGTCCCAGCGACACCGGCCACACGCCCTTTGGCGATATCTTCTACAGCGAGAGCCCCGATATGACCTACTGGGGCAAGCACCGGTTCGTGTTTGGCACCGCCGGCGGCTGGCAGTCCAAGAAAGTGGGCCCTGGCCCCACCCCCATTGAGACCGACGAGGGCTGGCTGATAATCTACCACGGCGTGCTCAACTCCTGCAACGGCTTCGTGTACCGCTTCGGCGTGGCCCTGCTGGACATTGACCGTCCCTGGATTGTGAAGGAGCGGGGCAACTTCTATGTGTTCGGGCCGGAAGAGTCCTATGAGCTCACCGGAGACGTGCCCAACGTGACCTTCCCCTGCGCTACGTTGACCGATCCTGAGACCGGCCGCATCACCATTTACTACGGCGCTGCGGATACGGTGACCGGGCTTGCTTTCACCACTGTGGACGAGCTGCTCTCCTACATGCGGAAATATCCCATGGATGTGGGCGATCAGGAGAACAAATAAAAAAGCAGCCGAAAGGCTTGCTGTTCCTCCAGAGGGACCCTGGGGGCCGCTGCGCTGCGCAGCGGCCCCTTTCTGTGTTGACCCAGAAGTTCTCCTATGTTACAATATCGTTCAAGGCGAACCTGTGCCACAGGGCGTGCAGAAGGCGCGGCAGATTTGCGGCACAGGGCAGGACTTCGAAAAAGTGAGTGTGAAGATAATGGTAAAAATTGTAACGGACAGTTCTTGTGATATCAGTCTCCAACGGTGTATGGAGCTGGGTGTGGAAATGCTCCCTATCACGGTCAATTTCGGGGAGGAGAGCTACCGGGCGAACCTGGATATTTCCAACCAGGAGTTCTATGAAAAACTGGCCGCAGCCCAAGAACTGCCCCACACGGCCCAGATTACGCCGGCCCAGTTTGAGAAGATCTTCCAGTCCTACAAGGAAAGCGGGGACGAGGTGGTCTGCCTGTTTATCTCTTCCCAGATGAGCGGCACGCTGCAATCGGCCCGGGTGGCCAAAAACATTCTGGGAGCCGACAACATTTTCCTTCCGGACACCCTGCATGTCACCTTTGCTTTGGGCCTCTTGGTGGAAGAGGCGGTGAAAATGCGGGACGCCGGGCTTTCCGGTGCGGAAATTGTGGCCAAAATCGAAGAGCTTGTGCCCCGGGTTCGGCTGTTTGCCATGATTGAGGATTTGAAGTACCTGAAAATGGGCGGACGGCTTTCCTCTACCAGCGCCCTGGTGGCCAGCATTTTGGGTATTTGTCCCATTATCACCTTAAAGGACGGCCTGGTGGAGGTGGTGGGCAAAGCCCGGGGCAAGAAAGCTGCTTTTGCCGCCATCCGCAAGCATGTGGAGAAGGAGCCTATTTCCGGGGACTACTGCGTCACCATGGGGCATGCCAATGCTGTAGAGAACTGCCAGGCTTTCCAAGCGTATGTGGCAGATCTTCTAAAGAAGCGGGAGGTTCATGTGCAGGATATCGGCAGCATTGTGGGTACCCACGCCGGTCCCGGCGCCATGGGGATTGCCTATATTAAAAAGTGAGAACAGCAGGCGTCGCCCTGGAAAAGAGCGTGGGAAAGGGGGCTCCTTTTTGAGCAAGAAAGCAGCGGAAGGCAAGGGAAAAAGAGCGCTGCAGGTGGGAGCGGTCCTGCTGGGCCTGGCTGCAGCCGCCGCCGTGTTTTTCCTTCTGCGCCCTCCCTGCCTGGTGCTGGAGAGCACCGGCTTTTACTGCGGCGCCTGCGGCTTTACCCGCATGGTGGAAGAGCTTTTACAGGGCCACTGGGCGGGGGCTTTCCGGCAGAACCCCTACATGTTTTTTGTGCTGCCCCTGACCTGCCTGTGGCTTTTGGGGGAGGCGGTGCGCTATGTGGCAGGAAAGCCTCCGCTTTGGAAGCGCCGGTGGGCGGCTGTGCTGTGGGGATGTGTGCTGGGGGCCGGGCTGGTGTTTACCGTGCTGCGGAACCTGCCGGGTTTCACCTTTTTGCAGCCCGTGTAAAAAAACCTTGACTTAAAGTGCCCTTTATCGTGTATGATTACAGTAGATTTTGAAAATACCCTTGCAGATGCAGGGGCAAAGGAGGAGTAAACCCATGGCTGACAGCTATTTGGGAGAGAGCATCAAAAAATTGGGGTTTGGCCTGATGCGCCTGCCCATGATCGGCGAAGAAATCGACATGGAGCAGACCAAGCGCATGGTAGACACCTTCATGGAGAAGGGTTTTACCTACTTTGACACGGCGTACGTGTACATTGGGGGAAAATCCGAGGTGGCCTTGAAAGAGGCTGTGGTGGACCGGTATCCCCGGGACAGCTTCCAGTGCGCCACCAAGCTGCCCCTCTGGGATCTGAAAGAGCCCCAGGAGATGGAGAAAATCTTCCAGGAGAGCTTGGACCGGGCCGGCCTGGAGTACTACGATTTTTACCTGCTTCACGCCATGAGCGCAGAACGGGTGACCAAGGCGGACGAGCTGGGCGCTTGGGACTTTATGAAGCGCCTGAAGGCGGAGGGCCGGGCCAAGCACATCGGCTTCTCCTTCCACGATACGGCCGAGGCTCTGGAGGACATTTTAAAGGCCCATCCGGAGATGGAGTTTGTGCAGCTGCAGATCAACTACGTGGACTGGGAGAGCGAGAGCGTTCAGTCCCGCAAGTGCTATGAAGTGGCGCGCAAGTACAACAAGCCCGTGATTATTATGGAGCCCGTTCGTGGCGGGTCCCTGGCCATTATGCCCCCCCAGGTGCAGCGGGTGTTCAAAGAGGCGGAGCCGGAGAATTCCGTGGCCTCTTGGGCAGTGCGCTACTGCGCCTCTCTGGAGGGGATTGTCACAGTGCTCTCCGGTATGTCCACCGAGGAGCAGCTGAACGACAACGTCTCCTACATGGAGAACTTCCGGCCCCTGAACGAAGGGGAGCGGGCCACTGTGCAGAAAGTGGTGGACATTTTGAACAGCCTGCCTACCATCCCTTGCACCGCCTGCAAGTACTGTGTGGACGGATGTCCTCAGAAGATCAACATCCCCGGGATTTTCAAGGCCATGAACGACCTGACCCTGTACAACAACGAGGTCACAGCCCGGCGCTCTTACGACAACGCCGTAGGCGAGGGCGGCAAGGCAGGGGATTGCATCCAGTGCGGCGCCTGCGAGGCCCACTGCCCCCAGAAGATCGAAATCATCGAAACCTTGAAAAAGGCTGCGGAGACCTTTGCCTAAGGGCGGCCGTTTGGATAAATCACTGTAACATAGAAGAAGAGGGAAGAGATTTTTCCCGAAAGGCGTGCTGGAACCAGAGGCGTTGCAGCGCGCCTTTTTTTGTGCCTGTGGGGAAAAACTTGGGGGAGAGCGCCGAAAAAGGAAAAGTCCGGTCCCATTTTTTCGTTCTATTTTTGAAAAGAAAGGCCTTCTATTTCCCTGTGCTTTACTTTTTTCTGCCAGCTGTGCTATAATACCAACAACTATGAACGCGGATAGGTTATAATTTGGATCACTTTCTATCCTGTGCGATAAGGACGGTTTTGCTATGCACACCATAAAAAAGCTGAAGCGGACCATTGTCTTTGTGCTGAAGCTGGCGCTGTTCGCCTCCCTTTTCGGTATTTTCTTCGGCATCTTCGGCATCAACAATCCCTGGCTGTTTAACCTTTCCCGAACTACAGGCGTCACCATGGTGACCTTTGTGGTGCTGGGCGTTGCCCTGATGCAGGTGTACGGCGGTTACGCCATCGGCACCCAGAAGAGCCGGCCCATTGTCCATTCCATGGCTTTGGCCACCATCATCACCGACCTGGTGACCCACCTGCAGCTTTCCATTATGAACACCAGCGAAAAGAACAACGCCCACTTTGTCTACGAGACGCCGGAGCGGCTGCTGCTGGTGATTCTCCTGCAGCTGGTGGTCATTGTCTTTTTCGCCTACTTTGGAAACTACATCTATTTTTCCCTGGCCCCTCCGGAGAAGTGCTGCGTCATCTCCTCTTCCCGGCAGAGCCTGGGGCACATTATCCCCAAAATCGACCGGTTCCGCAAGCAGTATGAGGTGGACGAAATCGTCCGTTACGACGATCCCCAGGTGCTGGATGTGATCGCCCGCAACGACACGGTGTTCCTCTACGACGTGCCCCTGAAGGAGCGCATGCACCTGATAGAGTACTGCTACCAAAAGCAGAAGAATATCTATTATAACTTTGAGATGGTGGACGTGGTGAGCCAGGGGGCCAAGTATGTGACCCTGGACGACAAGTCCATGGTCATGTATCTGGCCAAGGACCTGACGCTGGAACAGCGCATCGCCAAGCGGGTGATGGACCTGGCCCTGTCCTTGGTGGGCTTGGTGATCACCAGCCCCATTATGCTGGCCTGCGCCATCGCCATCAAGGCGGAGGACGGGGGCCACGTGTTCTACAAGCAGAAGCGGCTGACCAAGTACGGCCGGGTGTTTGAGGTGTACAAGTTCCGCACCATGAAAGAGGAGAACTCCATTCACAAGTCGGTGACGGAAAACGACGACCGCATCACCAAGGTGGGCAAGTACCTGCGGAAATTCCGCGTGGACGAGCTGCCCCAGCTGCTGAATATCCTCAAGGGGGACATGACCGTAGTGGGGCCCCGGCCGGAGATGTTGGAGAATGTGGAGAAGTACACGGAGGAGCTGCCGGAGTTCTCCTACCGGCTGCGGATGAAGGCGGGTCTTACGGGCCTGGCCCAAATTTCCGGCAAGTACAACACCTCCCCCAAGGACAAGCTGGTTATGGATTTGATGTATATTGAAAACTACAGCATCTGGCAGGACATCAAGCTGATTTTCCAGACCATCACCGTGTTTTTGAAGGCGTCGGAAAGCACGGAGGCCTTTGGCACGGAAGAGCTTTTCGACTTTGACGAGGACCGGGAGCGCAACCGGAAAGCGGCCGCTCAGAAGAAACGGGAACAGAACCCGGGGAAGAAGGATTGATTGGAATGGCTATCCAGGAATATTTGCGCCGGGTGTTCCCCGGTTCGGCGGAGGACTTTTGCCAAAAGGCGGGCAAGGCCCTGCAGGAGGGGGACAAGCTTTTTGTGGTCACCGCCAACCCGGAGATCCTGATGAAGGCGGAGGGAAATGCAGAAATCCGCCGGCTTTTGCTGGACGAGGAGACCGCGGTGGTGCCGGACGGCATCAGCGTGGTGCGGGCCATGCAGCAGCTCTCCCTGCCGGTTACGGAGCGAATCACCGGGGTGGATTTGGCCCAGCGGCTTCTGGACATGGCGGGCCAGGCGGAAAAGAGCGTGTACCTGCTGGGGGCCAAGGAGGAAGTGGTTTCCGCCTTGGCCAAAAAGCTGAAGCTTCGCTATCCCCGCATGGAGGTGCGGTATAAAAACGGCTACGGCAAGGACAAGGATGCCGACTTCCAAGAGATTGTGCAGGCCCAGCCGGACTTGGTGCTGGTGGCCTTGGGGGTCCCTGCCCAGGAGCTTTTGATCGCCCGGTATTTGGACCAATTCCAAAAAGGAGTGTTTATCGGGGTGGGAGGCTCCTTTGACGTGCTCAGCGGCAGCAAGCGAAGGGCCCCTTCCTTCTTTGTGAAGACCAACACGGAGTGGCTCTACCGCATTGTCCGGGAGCCTTCCCGGCTGAAGCGCTTTTATGAGAGCAATGTGAAATTTTTGGGAGAGATCCGGCGGGAGAGCAAAAAGTGAGGCTTTCCCCGCGGCGCCGGTTGCCGGGGAAACGGCCCGGCGCCGCTGTCCGTTAGAAATTTGTAAGGACTTTGTAGACAAGAATTTGAGAATTACTGCATATAGTTACGGGAAGGATGGGTACCCATGAAAAAGATCAAGGTCATGTCCGTGTTTGGCACCCGGCCGGAGACCATTAAAATGGCGCCTCTGGTCCAGGAGCTGAAAGACCGGGAAGAGTTTGAAAGCCTGGTGTGCGTCACCGCTCAGCACCGGCAGATGCTGGACCAGGTGTTGGAGGCTTTCTCCATCCGGCCCGATTACGATTTGGACATTATGCAGCCGGGACAGACGCTGTCGGACATTACGGCCCGGGTGCTGAAAGGGCTGGAAGGGGTCATTCAGAAGGAGCGGCCGGACATGATTCTGGTCCATGGGGACACCACCACCACCTTTGCGGGAGCTTTGGCGGCCTATTACACCCAGACAGCGGTGGGCCACGTGGAAGCCGGCCTGCGCACCTACGACAAATACTCTCCCTTTCCCGAGGAGATGAACCGGCAGTTTGTGGGCTGCGTGGCAGACCTGCACTTCGCTCCCACCCAGGGGGCCCGGGAAAACTTGCTGCGGGAGGGCAAGCGGCCGGAGTCCATTGTAGTCACCGGCAACACGGCCATCGACGCGCTGAAAACCACTGTGCGGGAGGACTACGCCGATGAGCTGCTGGAGTGGGCCAAAGGGTCCCGGCTTCTGGTGTTGACGGCCCACCGTCGGGAAAACCTGGGAGAGCCCATGCACCGCATGTTCCGGGCGATCCGCCGGGTGGTGGAGGAGTTCCCCGATGTGAAGGTGGTGTACCCTGTCCATTTAAACCCACTGGTCCAAAAAGCTGCTGAGGAGGAACTGGGCGGCTGCGAGCGGGTGCGGCTTGTGGAGCCGTTAGAGGTGATTGAGTTCCACAATCTGTTGGCCCGTTCCACTTTGATCCTGACAGACAGCGGCGGCATCCAGGAGGAGGCCCCCTCCCTGGGCAAGCCGGTCATTGTCCTGCGGGACACCACCGAGCGCCCCGAGGGCATTGCGGCCGGCACCCTCAAGCTGGCCGGCACCGATGAGGAGACCATTTACACATTGGTCCGGGAGCTGCTCACCGATCGGGAGGCCTACGCCCGCATGAGCCACGCCAGCAATCCCTATGGGGACGGCTTGGCCAGCCGCCGCATTGCGGACGCCATTGTGGCCTGGAAAGAAAAGTCCCTGTAAGGGGCAGCCCTTTTGGAGAAGTAAGGAAGGACTGAGGGGAAAGATATCCACAGAAGGAAGCGAATAAGTTCTATGGAAATGAAGCAGAGGGAGAAGAAGTCCCTTTCTCAAAACAAGCAAGAGGAAAGCGCCCGGGGCTATGGCATCCGGCTGCGCAAAAGCCGTGGGAACCTTCTGGCCGGGGCGGCGATCCTGGCGGTTTCCCTGGGGCTGTACTTGTGGGAAGTGTTTTTGTTTTGCACAGCGGAAGAGCCCCCGGAGGGTGGGCTGTCCGCCTTTTTGGGCTATACCGCCGGCTTCTGGGCTTTAGCGGCGGCAGCAGCCTTTGTGTGTCTGTGGGAGATACATATTCCGGAGCGTGCGCGCCGGGCGGCGGGGTTGGCCCTGCTGCTTCTCATGCCGCTGGGGGCGTTTTTTGCCGTGGATTTCATCAACTCCACTCGCATTCTCACCTTTAATTTTTGGAAGAGTTTGGCCAACTACCTGTGCTATCTCATGGTGTACACCTTGTTTTACGGCCTGTTCCGCCGGGTGTGGGCCGCGTGTTTGAGCGGCAGTGTGCTGTCTCTGGGGTTTGGCATTGCCAACTACTTTGTGGTCCAGTTCCGGGGCCAGCCCATTTTGCCTTGGGACATCCAGGGCCTCAGCACAGCTGTCACGGTGGCGGGCGGGTATACCTATGAGCCCAGCCGCGCCATGACGGTGACGGCGGTGGCCTTTTTCCTGGTGCTGGCCCTGTGCGTGAAGCTGGAGTCCCGCCAGCCCCGCTCCCAAAAGCTGGTGGAACGGGTGGCCTCCCTTGTTACGGCGGGCGCCCTCTTTATGCTGGTGTTCCCTCTGAATATTCTCTCCCAGCTGGGGATTTCCGTGTGGGCGTGGAACCAGAAAACCAGTTCGGAGATCACCGGCATTGCGGCAGGATTCTGCGCCAACGTGCAGTTTCTCATGGTGGACAAGCCCGAGGGCTACTCGGAGGCCCAGGCGGAAGAGGTTTCGGAAGCGGCTTCCCAGCTGGAAGAGCCGGACCCTGTGGGAAACCCAGAGGAACTTCCCACAATCATCGCCATTATGAACGAGTCCTTTACGGATCTGGGCGCTGTGGGAGAGGGCAGCGTCTCCTTCACCCAGGACAATCTGCCGTTTCTGCATACCCTGCAGAAGTCGGGGGACGTGGTGTGGGGAACGGCCTATTCCTCGGTGTACGGAGGCAACACCTGCAACAGCGAGTATGAGTTCCTTACGGGAAACACCACCGCCTTTCTCCCTGTGGGCAGCAAGCCCTATCAGCAGTATGTGGACCATGAGCAGACCTCCCTGGTCTCTCTGCTGAAGGACGGCTACGGCTACGAATGTGTGGCCATTCATCCGGGAAACCGGAGCGCCTGGCAGCGGGACACCGCCTACGAATACCTGGGCTTTGACGAATTTGTCGATGTGTCCGCCTTTGACGTGAAGCGGGAACTGGAGCACGGCTTGACCAGCGACCGTTCCAGTTACGACCAGGTGATCTATGAGTACGAACACCGGGACCCGGACCACCCCCTCTTCTTGTTTAACGTGACCATTCAAAACCACGGCGGCTATGAGGATGAGGACTACCCCACCACCGTGCAGGTGGAGGGGGCCGAAGGGGAATACCCCCAGACCGAGCAGTACTTGAGCTTGACCAAAAAGTCGGATGAGGCTTTGGAGTATTTGCTGGAGTACTTCTCTCAGCAGGAGGAGCCTGTGGTGGTTCTGTTCTTCGGGGACCACTGGCCCAATTTGGAGGAGGACTTCCTCACACAGCTTCTGGGAGAGGATGCGGATGATCTCTCCTTTGCCAACACCATGCGGGAATACCAGGTGCCGTTTTTGATCTGGGCCAACTACGACCTGGAAGGGGAGGAAATTAAGGCTGTAAGTTTGAATTACCTGTCGGGCCTGCTGCTGCGCGCCGCAGGACTGGAGGGAACAGACTACACCAAATTCCTGGAGCGGCTGCGCCAAACCATGCCGGTGATCACCGCTGTGGGCATGCTGGACCAGGAGGGAAACCTGTACAAGAATGGAGACTCCACCCCCTATGACGAGCTTTTGAACAAGTACAATATTTTGCAGTATAACAATGCCTTTGGCGGCGAGGAAAAGTGTATGGAGGCCTTTACCCTGTAGGGAGGAAGGTTTTCCACAGAGTACGTGTTGTGAACCTGAGGAAGGAGCGAGAAAATCCTATGGCGAGAGTGGCCGTGCGGCGGGTCAACGAGTGGGACGGCCCGTCTATGTTAAAAATTTACACCCCTTACACCGGCACGGTGTTGGCTCCGGAAGGGGAGCCTCCGGAGCTGCAGAGCTACGTGCAGCGCATTGACCGGTACACCTATGGGCTGGGCTGGCTTCTGTGCGAGATTGACTATCAAACTGCGGGCTTCTGCCATTTGAGCGAGGATCCACGGGATCCGGAGGATTTGTTTTCCGTGGAGTTTCAGCTGTATGTGCGCAGGGACCTGCTGCGCCGGGGTGTGGGCACGGCCCTGTGGAGCCTGATGCGGGACATGTTGGAAATGGGCAACCGGCGCCGGGTGATTGCTCGGGTGCAGCGGGAGAATCAGGATGCCCTGGCCTTTTTCCAGGCGGAAGGCTTTGTGCCCTTGGAAGGGGATCCGCCTGTGGAAGACCCGAACCTGGTGTGGGTGGAATACTACCTCAAGCCCTGGAATCCCACAGCGGCAAAGCCCACCAAGCCCTATTTGGTGGAGGCTGCCGACTACGAGGCCGCCCGGGAACACGCCGCCACTTTGGTGAACACAGAGGGGCTCTAACCTCTTTTTTCCATCTGCCTAGGGGCAGGAAAGAGAAAAGCGTCTGCAGCGCGTTGTGCAGGCGCTTTTTTTCTGTGGGAAAAGGAAAAAGATCTTTGAAAAAATTTTAACAAAACCGTGAACAAAGGCATTGTCAAACCACCCGGTTCGTGGTATCATTTATTTGATTTTGATAAAATGCGGTAGAATGGTGTTTTTCAAAATCCGACCGTTGTTAAACGCAAGTTTAGTCATAACTTTACGGCGAAGGGAGGTATAACAGTATGCCAGAACCCAGTATGCTCCAAGTTGTTCTGATGGGCCTGATTACCGTGTTTATCGCCCTGATCTGCCTGATCATCATCATTGTGATTTTGGGCAAGATCATGGTCGCTGTCACCGGCAACAAGACCCCTCAGACAACGCCGGCCCCTGCCCCGGCCCCGGCCGTCACCGCGCCGGCTCCGCAGGCTGGCAACCAGCAGCTGGTGGCGGCCATTGCGGCAGCCATTGCTGAGGACATGGGAGAAGATGTGGACCACATCAAGATCCTGTCCATCCGCCGGGTGTAACCGCCCACGTGTTCCCTTTGGGGAGCTCACAAGTTTAAAAAGTTTTGATTTGAACAGAGAGGGAATCCATTATGAGAACTTATCATGTCAATGTCAACGGCACTGCTTATG
Organism: uncultured Neglectibacter sp.; assembly: GCA_904374805.1. Taxonomy (GTDB): domain Bacteria; phylum Bacillota; class Clostridia; order Oscillospirales; family Acutalibacteraceae; genus Acutalibacter; species Acutalibacter pullicola. The sequence continues at coordinate 2,784 of CAJFEW010000005.1, read as the reverse complement.
AAGTTAGCGTAGAAGAAGTCAAAGGCGGCGCTGCTCCTGCTCCCGTGGCGGCTCCTGCGCCTGCTGCTGCCCCCGCTCCGGCTCCCGCTCCCGCAGCGGCTCCTGCTGGCGCTGGCGAGCAGATCACTGCGCCCATGCCCGGCACCATTCTGGACGTGAAGGTGGCTGCCGGCCAGACCGTCAAGTCCGGTGACGTGCTGATGATCCTGGAAGCTATGAAGATGGAGAACGAGATCATGGCTCCCCATGATGGCACCATCACGGCTGTGTCTGTCTCCAAGGGCGCTGCCGTAGAAAGCGGCACACTCCTTTGCACCATTGCCTAACCAGCAGGAGGTGTTCTTCCTAAATAAACAAAGAGGAGTGAAGTAAGCAAATGGACGCAATTATTAACTTTTTGCAGCAGACGGGTTTCTACATCGTCCAGCAGAATCCCCTTTCTCTGGTGATGTTGGTGGTTTCCTGCGTGCTGCTGTATCTGGCAATTGTCAAGCAGTTTGAGCCCCTGCTGCTTCTGCCGATCTCTTTCGGCATGCTGCTTACAAACCTGCCGGGCGCTGAAATGTATCATGAGGTGCTCTTTGCCAACGGGCATGTACAGTGGGAGCTGTTTGGCGGCGCCACCGTCACCCAGGAGATTATTGATGAGATCGCTGCGGGCGGTGCCACGCAGAACATCATCAACGAGCTCACCAGCTTGCTGGGCTCCTCCATCTCCGTGGGCCTGCTGGACGTGCTGTACTTGGGCGTGAAGCTGGGCGTGTACCCCTGCCTGATCTTTGTGGGCGTGGGCGCCATGACCGACTTCGGCCCCCTGATTGCCAACCCCAAGAGCCTGCTGCTGGGCGCTGCTGCTCAGCTGGGCATCTTCATCACCTTCGTGGGCGCCCGGCTGCTGGGCTTTACCGGCCCCGAGGCGAGTTCCATCGGCATCATCGGCGGTGCGGACGGCCCCACGGCTATCTACACCACCAGCCACCTGGCTCCTCATCTGCTTGGGCCCATCGCAGTGGCGGCTTATTCCTACATGGCTCTGGTGCCCGTGATTCAGCCCCCCATTATGAAGCTGCTGACTACCGACAAAGAGCGGAAGATCAAAATGAAGCAGCTGCGTCCTGTCACCAAGACGGAAAAGATTTTGTTCCCCATCATCGTCACCATCTTCGTGTCCTTCCTGGTGCCCTCTGCGGCCTCTCTGGTTGGCTGCCTGATGCTGGGCAACCTGATGCGTGAGTGCGGTGTGGTGGACCGTCTGAGCAAGACCGTGCAGAACGAGCTGATGAACATTGTCACCATTTTCCTGGGTGTCTCTGTGGGCGCTACCGCTACGGCGGCTACCTTCCTGAACTGGCAGACTCTGGGAATCCTGGTGCTGGGCATTGTGGCCTTTGGCTTCGGCACTGCCGGCGGCGTGCTCCTGGCCAAGCTGATGAACGTGTTCTCCAAGGAGAAGGTCAATCCCCTCATCGGCTCCGCTGGTGTGTCTGCCGTGCCTATGGCCGCCCGTGTTTCCCAGGTGGTGGCTCAGAAGTACGATCCTTCCAACTTCCTGCTGATGCACGCCATGGGCCCCAACGTGTCCGGCGTGATTGGTTCCGCTGTGGCGGCTGGCGTGCTGCTGGCTCTGTTCGGCGGCTGATGCAGGCAAGAATGTTACCATTACAGGGAAAGGAAATGGCTTAGAATATGGCAAAAAATCCCCTTAAGATTATGGATACCATCCTGCGCGACGCACACCAGTCCCAGGCTGCTACCCGCATGAAGATCGAGGATATGATCCCGATCCTCCCCGTGCTGGACAGCATTGGTTACTGGTCCCTAGAGTGCTGGGGCGGCGCTACCTTCGACGTGTGCATGCGCTTTTTGAACGAAGACCCCTGGGAGCGCCTGCGCACCCTGAAGAAGGGCCTGCCCAACACCAAGCTGCAAATGCTGCTGCGCGGTCAGAACATCCTGGGCTACCGCCACTACGCCGACGACGTGGTGGAGGCCTTCTGCAAGAAGTCCATTGAGAACGGCATCGACGTGGTGCGTATTTTTGACGCCCTGAACGATCCCCGGAACATGGAAGCTGCCATGAAGTTCGTCAAGGAGTACGGCGGCATGGTGGAGGCTGCTATCAGCTACACCAAGAGCCCCGTGCACAGCGAGGACTATTTTGTGAAGCTGGCCATGCAGCTGGAGAAGATGGGCGCCGACACCATCTGCATCAAGGACATGGCAAACCTGTTGCTGCCCTATGACGCATATTCTCTGGTAAAGAAGCTGAAGGAAAACGTCAGCGTGCCCATCCATCTGCACACTCACAATACCACTGGCACCGGCGACATGACCAACCTGATGGCTGCTCAGGCCGGCGTGGACATTGTGGACTGCGCTCTGTCCCCCTTGGCCAACGGCACGTCCCAGCCTGCCACCGAATCTCTGGTGGCCACCCTGCAGGGGACCAGCCGCGACACCGGCCTGGATATGAACAAGCTGGTGGAGGCTGCTGCCCACTTCCGCGGCGTGGCCCAGAAGCTGGATATCAACCCCAAGGTGTTGAAGGTGGACGTGAACACCCTGCTGTATCAGGTTCCCGGCGGCATGCTGTCCAACCTGATCTCCCAGCTGAAGCAGGCCAACGCCGAGGACAAGTACTACGATGTGCTGGAGGAGATCCCCCGCGTGCGGAAAGACTTCGGTTATCCGCCCCTGGTCACCCCCACCAGCCAGATCGTGGGCTCTCAGGCTGTGCTGAACGTGCTGGCTGGCGAGCGCTACAAGATGATCACCAAGGAGTCC